>JAJDDW010000113.1 GCA_029260115.1 Phycisphaerae bacterium
TCCTTAGCCGTGATCATTTGTTGATTGAGAAGAATCTCTCTAGCCCGCGCAGAAGCGTTGAACTCTACAGGTAGATTCACAAGTTGAAAGATAACCACGATGCCAAAAAATACCAAACCGGCTATCGCGATGTTCATTATATTGAAAATCACGCCGATGATCACCAAGAAGAATGATAGGTTGCTACCCACCGAAGCCATCGGAACCATGACCCCGCGCAGCGCTAATGGTGCATAGCGCGTGGAATGCTGAATCGCATGCCCAACTTCATGCGCAGCGATGCCAAGGGCCGCGAGCGATCGTCCGTTGTACACGTCCGGGCTAAGCCGCAGCTTTTTATGCTTAGGGTCGTAGTGGTCGCCAAGAAACGATTTCACCGGCTCGATAGATACGTCCGTGATACCGTACACATTGAGAATGCGCTGGGCCGTCTCCGCGCCGCTCATCCCACTACTAGCCTGAAACTTGCTACCCATCGCGTAGGCCCGCTTGACCTTCGCCTGCGCCCAAATACCAAGCAAGATAGCCGGGCCAAGGTAAACAAAATACATGGGGTCAAGATAGAAACCGTAAAAAGCCAGTATTTGCGTCATCCTGTCATCCTTCGTGTCAGCCGTTCAGAGGCATCTAGGCACCGCTCATACGTACGCCGTAATAGTATTGTATATGCGCCACGCACCATTTGGCGAGTAGAGATTAGCCTCTAGTTTCTAATCGGCAGAATAAACCTATTAGACATGTTATTACAGCATCAGAATACGTGGCTTGGTGCCTAAATTATTGCCGGCAAGCGCAAGCGACCCGTGTATTAACTGACTGGGTGGCCCAGGTCCTTCTTTTTGGACCTGGGGGAGTCGATGATAGGCGCCTCATACAACGCCCCGCGTACAAATAACAACTTACGCATTGGTTGGTCGCCGACCGAAGTAGAGCTTGCCACAAACCAACAACAGCAGCGATAAGACAACAAGGCCCCACTCGGAAACGGTTGGGATAGTTTGAGGGCAATTGCCAGCCATCGCGTCAGCTATGCTCTTACAATTACTGCAGCCAGCAATAAGGTTATCAATCCCTTGCTCTGTCTGAGTTTGGCCACAACCACAAATCCCTGGCGTAAGTTTGTTAGGATCTTCGGGACAGTCATCACACACATCACCCGCACTGTCACCATCAAGATTGCTTTGACTCGTATTGCTAATCGTAAGGCAGTTATCGCAGACATCACCTATACCGTCACCGTCCACATCTGACTGATCTACGTTACTAAATAATGGGCAGTTGTCACACGCAAAGCCATTACCAGTATCTGGGAAGGAGTTTGGGCCACACTGTTTACCGGGTCGAAAATGGATTGGTTGTTCCAGTGCTTCACATGTTGTTTCTGATACGTTATTGACGCACTGGGTGGTGCCTGGTCCAAAGTTGAAACAACAGGATCCGGACGGAATGGTAATAGATGCGCCATTAAGATTCACGACGGCGAAGAAGTCAGCTACACCATCGGCGCTGAAAGTCTTTTCGCTGTCCTGTAAAAAGTTCATATTATATGTGCCTATAGCGTCTGGAGGTATTTCAACTAATAGCGTCCCAAACATGTCATATGAGCCATCATCCACTATGGCACCGAATTGAGAATCTAAAGCATACTGATAGTTGAGACCTGGATAAGAGATCACTGAAATTAGCGAACCATATACAAACTTATTACTTGGGTCATCAAGACACAGCCCCCCAGGGCAATCAGCGTTCCCGTTGCAACGTTCGCCAGCATTCGAGCTAAAAATACAAGCACTTGTCCAAAGAAACCCTCCATCGGCGCAGGTAAATCCGTCATCTGGGCAACCATTGCCCTGAGGGCAAGAAAAAACAGGTGCGCCTGGATAACCGACCGGATAAAGCGGATCACCAACGCCACTACAATATCCGCTACCGTCAATGGTTGCCTGCGCAGAAAGCAAGTCCCCATCGCCAGTCGCAGCCCAACCGGATATGCGCAATTCTAATTCAACCACCACGTCACCGCCTGGAATGACGATATCGTTGCCCACCAAGCTCGTCACCGTCCCCGTACTCCCAATGGGCACGAGATCAAAATTCGTATTACCCGGAGGATTCTGCGCCTGGGCGGGCATAGCCAAGATTGAAAACGCGATAACCAATGCGCTAGACAATGACAGCCTAGCGATTCGTAACGAACCACAACAAGACCCACGGCCAGAGGCTTCTTCCCCGTTCAGTTTCCCTAACTCCGTTTGCGCTAATTCAATGAAAACGATAATCATTTATCATCCAAAGCAAAACCTTACGCGTTAGCTTCACGCCGACCGAAGTAGAGCTTGCCACCGATCAGCAACAGCAGCGACAAGACAACTAGGCCCCACTCGGAAACGGTCGGGATGTTCTGCGGACAGTCGCCAGCCATAGCGGCCGCAATGCTTTTGCAGTCGCTAACGCAGCCAGCGATAGGACTATGATTCACCTGGCCAGATTTTGCGTCGCACGTGTCGTCAGTGCATTCATCAGAGTCATCTATGGAAGACAAACTGCCGGTGCTTGGATCACAACAGCGCACGGCCTCATTGAAGTTGGGCGTGCGATTGCAGTCGCCCGAATTCACGTCACAAATGTCATCGGTGCAGGCATTGCCGTCGAAGCAGTCAACGTCCGTCATGCAACCCGCACAATTCGATATGGCGGTGTGGCTTACATTACCAGTCTGTGCATTACAAGTGTCGTCCGTACAGATTTCAAAGTCTGTAATTGGTGTTAGTCCGCCATGTATTGGATTACAGCAATCCGTGACGTCGTCGAAGTTATTTGTGTTAATGCATCCACCCGTCACAATAGAGCAAATGTCCGTTGTGCAAGAATTATCATCATTGCAAGTCGAATCGGCAGTACAACCTGTACAATAAGGACCATTACCAAAATCTGGACCATTGTGGTCAGTGCCGGGAGGCCCGCACTCCGCACCTTGACGAAAATTGCTGGGTTGAGCCAGTCCATCGCATACGCTTTGCGTCACATCTTGCACGCAATTCGTCGTACCGGGGCCAAGATCAAAGCAGCAGGAACCCGTCGTAACGGTAATCGTCGCCCCATTAAGATTCACCACGGCGAAGAAGTCAGTCTGGTCATCAGCATTAAAATTTCTCTCGGTATCTATCGTGAAGTCAATATTATATGTACCAGCCGCTCCAAGAGGAATCTCAACCAATAGTGTCCCAAACATTTCAGATAGACCAGCATCAGGTTTACCACTTAATCCATTCACTCCGACGTACTCATAATTCAGTCCAGGATAGCCTACAACCGCAATAGGCATAAACCCATTAAAAAGATAATCAGGATTGCTCGAGCAAAAACCACCAGGGCAATCTGCAGGGCCAAAACATATATCACCAGCATTTGGACTGAGAACGCACACATTTCTTCTAATAAAACCACCCTGATTACATGTGACACCATCATCTGGACAGCCATTGCCCTGCGGGCACGCAAGCAGCGGTGCGCCAGGATACCCAAGTGGGTTTAGCGGATCACCGATACCACTGCAATAGCCGCTACCATCAATAGTCGCTTGCAAAGCTTGTAATTCCCCGTCACCCGTCGCCCCCCAATTGGAGACGCGCAACTCCAACTCGACCACAACGCCGCCGCCTGGAATGACGATATCGTTGCCCACCAAGCTCGTCACCGTCCCCGTACTGCCAATGGGCACAAGATCAAAAACGGTATTACCCGGAGGATTCTGCCCCTGAGCGGGCATAGCCAAGATTGAAAACGCAATAACCAATGCGCTAGACAATGACAGCCCAGCGCTTCGTAACAAACCACAACAAGACCCACGGCCAGATGCTTCTTTCCCGTTCATTTTCCCTAACTCCATGTGTGCCCTCGAAAAGACGAGCGAATCTTCCACTTACTGAGGCGATATGCCGATCTATAAACGCCAGTGTACCAGCTTTGACCATGCAAAAGCAAGCGAAAACTACCTCGTTTGTCCCATAATCTCTCACAAAGCCGCCATGAAAAGGGCGAATCCAGAATTATTGACAGTCACAATGGAATTACTGCAACACACTAATCGTATTTATGGGCAATTCATTGGCAATGAATGCGGATACGGCGCGAACTGAAACGCCAGCACGACATCCAAAATGTCTGAACCATTGATAATACCATTGGGTCTTTCGGGGGACAGGTCAGCCCAGGTCACGGGTACGCTGGTTGGCGATAACTGAAAAGCCTGAACCATCGCGAGATGCCAGTTTTTCGATCATCAGATTCTCCCCCGATTACGTACACCACTTCAGCGCGATACGACCATATCTCAAAGACGAAATGTCTATGACTACTATGGTACCAAAATTGGCCCCTGTGAGGCAAGCAAAAAGTGGCATTTTCTCATTTTCAGCAGTTGTTGAACTCTCCTAGCTGATTAACGCGGTTTATGCTACCATTTTCGCTCGCAATACCACTGGAATTGGAATATGAAATACAAACTTATTCAAACCGAATGGGGCTTTTTTGGGGTAGTAGCACAGGACAAAAACGTTCTGGCTACTTACCTACCTGGACCTCAAGAAAAAATTCTGCGACGCATTAAAAAAGACTGGCCTGAAGCGATAGAAACTAATTCGATACTGCCGCGATTGTGTCAGCAAGTTATAAAATATTTTAGCGGCTCAACAGTTCGCTTTTCGACGCCACTAGATTTGTCTCATCTAACACCGTTCCGTGGAGAAGTCATCAAAGCATGCCAGCAAATCCCCTATGGCCAAACCGCATCCTATGCGGACCTCGCCCGGGCAGCAGGTAGCCCACAAGCGGCGCGAGCCGTGGGAAGCACCATGGCTAATAACCCGCTGCCACTTATCGTGCCCTGCCATCGCGTGTTATGCAGCAATGGTACCATCGGCGGATTCTCCTCGCCCAACGGCGTGCGCGAAAAAAAGAAACTTCTGCAACTCGAAGGCGCGATGAACGATCAGCAGATGGCGCTGGCCTTTGCTCGATGAAAGCCGTCCTGCCCCCCACCCTTTGCCAGTAGGCAAAGCATGAGGCACCTAACTATACAAACCGGTAAGATCCCCTGTATATTACCTGGCATGATAACCAATGGAGATGTAAACCTATGATGCGAAAAGCTGTGGTCATTTGCGCCGTGCGTACGCCTGTCGGAAGGTATGGCGGCTCACTGAGTGCGATTCGGCCTGACGACTTAGCCGCCATGGTGATAAAAGAACTTGTCACGCGAACGGGAATCGACCCGGCGATAATCGACGACGTGTATTTCGGTGCGGCGAACCAAGCCGGAGAGGATAACCGCAACGTAGCCCGTATGGCTGCGCTATTGGCTGGCCTACCGGAAACCGTACCCGGTTCGACCATCAATCGGTTATGTGCTTCAAGTTTGGATGCGATCAACATAGCCGCTCGCATGATAGAAGCGAACCACGGTGATGTCATGATCGCTGGCGGGGTCGAGAGCATGTCCCGAGCGCCATTCGTCATACGCAAAGGACAAACGGCTTTCGATCGAACAGCAGAAATTTACGATACGACCTTTGGCTGGCGTTTTACGAATCCCAAACTAACGGCGCTGCATCATCCGTATTCGATGGGAGAAACAGCCGAGAACGTGGCTAAGCATTATAAAATTTCGCGTGAAATGCAGGACCAGTTTGCGTTTGAAACGCAAATGAAATGCAAAGCGGCTATCGAGGCGGGGCGGTTCAAGAATGAAATCGTTTCGGTTGAAATTCCGCAGCGCAAGGGTGATGCGATCGTCGTTGATGCAGACGAACATCCGCGCAGCGATACCACACTGGAAAAACTGAAAAAACTTCGCCCGGCTTTCGCCAAGGACGGGACAGTGACAGCCGGGAATGCATCGGGCATAAATGACGGGGCAGCGGCACTACTTATCATGGAAGAAAAACTGGCCAATAAGCTCGGTCTCACGCCCATGGCTATAGTTGGTTCGTCCGCCACGGCTGGGGTCGACCCCGCCCACATGGGCCTAGGCCCGATTCCCGCTACGCAAAAGGCCCTCAAGCGCGCAGGCCTGACTATCGACGATATAGATGTAGTTGAATTAAACGAAGCATTCGCGGCTCAGTCGATACCGTGCATCAGCGGGTTAGGGCTTGACCCTGCAAAAGTTAATCCTAACGGCGGGGCGATAGCACTTGGCCATCCGCTCGGTTGCAGCGGAGCGAGAATAGCCACCACGCTGCTGCATGAAATGAAACGCACAAAGGCAAAGCGAGGATTAGCTACCATGTGTGTGGGTGTTGGGCAGGGCGTTGCTACGATTTTTGAATCTGTTTGATTGTTGTCGTGTTTAGTAAGCTATACAAGAGGCCGCTTCCTCACTGGCGCGGTTCTGTTTTGGCACAAAAGCGGTTGCATGCTTGAATCACTATGACGCGTTTCACCGCTATCACACTAGCCGTTATCGCAGCGATATACATAGCCTGCTGCTGCATAGGTATTACCTGGGGGCTGCCCTCACGCGACATTGACAAATATTTGTTCGGTAATCAAACGCCTTGGTCTGGTGAAGAGATATACCGCTTAGCCAATGTGGGCAAAAAGTTCGACGCTGGGCGCGGGGCGGACGTCGATCCTGACCCCATCGATAAGTCAACTGACCAGCCTATTCATCTAACCAAAACCAAAAGCGACATAGCCAAGATATACTTGCGGTATCGATTGTTCACCCATCAGCCGGATGAAATGATCACCATGATGGCCCTAGCGGGAATGAAGCCTAGTCAACTTCAGTTTGATCCCAAGCTGTATCAATATGGCGGGCTGTTTATCTATCCCGTGGGCGGGTTAATAAAACTATGCGGCATGCTCGGCTTGATCGAAGTGCGTAGTGATATTGTTTACTACCTCGATCATCCTGACGAGTTTGGCAAGTTTTATATCGTCGCCCGAGCCTACGCCGCTGCGTGGGGGCTTCTCGGCATTTTTATAGTTTTTGCCATCACTCGCCACATCAGCACGGACGCTGCGGGCATAGTCGCCGCAGCACTATTTGCGATCATGCCGGTAGTGATATGCATGTCTCACGAAGGCAAGCCTCATTTGCCCGGTGCGGTGCTTATGTTATGCGCGGTGTATTTCGCAATACGTGCAAAAACATCTACCCGAGGGGCATGGTGGCTAATGTGTATGTGCTGCGGGGCCGCGGTGGGTATGGTGCTTTCGTCCGCGCCGATTTTGATTTTGATACCGCTAGTCTGCCTTATTCAATATGCCGGCCTGGAAAATAGCCAAGGCGATACTGGCGAACATACAACTATCACACTTGGCTACGCAGCGAAGCAATCTCTCGCGGGTGTCGCTGTAGCCATGGCTATTTATCTCATTACCAATCCGTATATTCTCATCAATGCGATCACTAATCGCGAGGTGTTACGCAGTAATTTCGGCAATTCACTAGCCATGTACGACATTTCGCGCATCGCCGAAGGGTTTATCCGCGTTTTAGAATTAACCGCTGAGGGCACTACGTGGATAGTCATAATTGGTGGCGTGATCGCGTTGGCCGTTGGCATTTACCGACGAAAGTGGATCGCACTGCCATTGATCGTATCTGCCAGTGTGTTTTTCTTGCAGTTTGTACTCATAGGCGCGGGCAAGCCAGCAGAATATGGCCGATTCGGCATTTTCACAAATAGCGCGTTAGCGATCGGTATGGGATGTATTGTGCCCTATGTATGGAACATACGAACTCGCGGCTTGGGAATTACTTTTACACTGTTAGCTATTATTAATGTCGGCGTTTATGGAACTATATATCTCATACATTTCCATGTCGATACGACAGATTACCATTCGAGAACACAACTTGCGAAAACATTATCGTTCGACGAAAATACCTATATTCCTCGGGGAATACCTTGGGGCATTGCCCTTGGTGCAGAGCCTGCACCCTATAATTGTCCACCATTAAATTTCTCTAAAGTCGATGTCATTTTCTGTCCACCCGGAATACCAATTTCAGCTAATGCGATAAAAGATTTACATTTTAAGTTGTATGTATATGACCCAAAAAGCGAAAGTGCACGACCGATGTTCAAACCTACTAATCTGAACGATATGGCAACATCCTGGCGCTATGCACCATATAAGGAGGAAACTTTGCGCAACCAATGGGATAGCCCCATCAGTTGGGCCGATAAACCATTTATGCTGTACTTCCGACCATAAGCCAGTGATTAGCATCTATCGTCAGATAACGTCGCCACTATTGCCCTACCAGGCTACTTCCATAATCAATGCTTACCACGCCTTGCTACGATTCCGATAGACGATAGTGCGCACTTGCTTGCCAATAGATAGTTGACCTAAAGCGGGAAGGAATGTTTTTCGATGTCGAATCCACTTTGTCATTTCGAGTTCATGACACGTGACCCGGATAAGTTTAAGTCGTTCTATAGCACCGTGTTCAACTGGAGCCTGGACGATGTCTCCATGCCCGGATACACCTTAATCAATGCTGGCGCAGAACCTACCGGCGGCATGTTCCCCACGCCGGAAAATGTGCCAGCTGGCTGCGTCAATGTTTACTTCATGGTTGAGAATATTGAAGGCACGCTAGAGAATGCCAAAAACCAAGGTGCGAAAATTCTCATCAACAAAACGGAAATCCCCCACGTAGGCCACATCGCCATGATCAGCGACCCAGAAGGAATTTGCGTGGGCCTAATGCAGTCGGGTGGGTAGTGCAAGACGAGGCCACCCGGTAATTAATTTATACTGCAACCATGCTGTCATTCCTGCGCAAGCGGGGTGCCAATGCAATGTTATAAACAGGCCATGACTGGATTCCCTTCTGCGCAGCACAATACGTCAGCCTTGCCGCTCTTGGCCTGGTGCCCCATGTTTACGGCGTAACAATAACTTCCGAACCCATCTGCTGGAAGCTAGTGGAAATGTCGATGTTGTTTGCCACTGAGTGAAGCACGCTGTTAGCGCCTTGCAACTGCTGATCGATGATGGTTATATCGAAAATGCTCGCGATCGACATATCGAATGAACCGGTGAGCCTCCCACCTGATATTGTCAAAGTCAGTGAGCCAGCGGGCGTGCCAGTCAATAACGACTGACTGCCAGTAAGTTCACTCGTACCAACCTGCCCACCAGTCGTTTGACCATCTATAATCATGATAATTTGAACCAGTCCCGGAAAGTCAGCCAGGGCATATGTAGTGCCATCCAAAACGGAAGTATCATCGACGAGAATAGAAAGCTGAGACACATTCGTCACTGGCATGAGCGGGTCCATTACCGTATCAAATTGTTGCAAGGTAAGCTGGTAAAATTCTGTGCCTGTTGTTGTATCCGGGAATGCCACCGAAGATATTATTGACACGCCATCGCCCACCGCAAACACCGTGGCCTCGACGTCGTCTTTTGACAGTTGAACTTGTAATTTATTGCTGCCAGGGCCTGTTATGGTCAGGCTGGAAACAATCGGGTCCGTACCCCCAACAAAAACCTCCATGAAATCGGGCGTGCCGTCGCCATCGCTATCCTCATCAACGGGATCGGTATTGAGAACATACACCTCAATCGTATCCGGAATACCGTCTCCATCGGTATCCGGATCGATCGTAATATCGAAATTGGCCGGCTCTTTGAAGTCTGCAGGGCTTGGCGTTTCTAATGGTGACACGGTCCCGTCAGCACTGCCGTATAGTTTTTGTATCGAGTCAATGTCATCCTCAGCTAAAGCTACAATACTTCCCATGTAACTAGGCCACATGACCGCATCGTCGTTTAGGCTATGTTCAACACCTAGAGCATGACCAATTTCGTGGACCAAGACGGTGAACAAATCGATGTCGCCTTCTTGAGATCCCCCAATCACCCAGTTTTCTGTATCGCAAAGATGAACGTCTCCAGGCCTACCCGACCCCGGAAAATAAGCATGGCCAAGATTAGACCCACTACCATCGAAGGGAAAAGTATCCCCGTGATCGCCTGCCACAAACGATATGTTCAAATCTGCACCAGCTGTGACCGCGGTAAACGTTAACTGCGAAGCATCTGCCCATAACGCGAATGCTTGATCGAGCGCGTCTCGCTGCATCTGCTCATCAAGCGCAGGAAGCACATTGGTGAGTCGATATGTAAGGTCAGTCGTCGCCCAGCGACTGGTGGGCCGAAAACAAATTATCTGCAAAGGCTGACGGGCTAATGCATCGTAACAGGCGATAGCTATTGACTGGCAAGGCGAGCCAACGGGCTTGAGTGCAACCACCGGCGGCTTAGTCGTGGGCGTGCACGATACAATGCTAATGGACAGAACCAAAAAAAGGATAGCTACGCACGCAGCGAATCGATTTGTTATGCTTCGCAAACCACACCTCATCTATGCTCAGTGGACGCTATACCATGTGGCCTGATCTAAATACTGAGCCATGAAATTCACAGACTGAAGTTATTGTAGCAGAGCGCACTTTGAGGGCAATATTAGAGACGCCTGCGTGCATGACTTCACGTCGACGGTACGGCCGCCGGTGAAGCTGTGGGCGTGATGTCCGTGTCGTCTGTCGGTAGTAGGTGGATATTCATCCATACTTTGCTATGCCATCGCCACCACAGAAATAGCGATGTAATGATAATAAAACATGAGGCCGCGATCCACGGACCTAGGCTTTGTAATTCTGGGAATAGCGTAGCTGCGGTCCATCCGCCGCCAATGATGATGACCCAGGTGCTCACGACGAAAAAGGCTGATGGTACAAACGTATCACCCGCGCCACGCAACGCGGAGTTGTAAGAAATGCCGATGGCATCGAACAATTGAAAAATAGCCGCACAGATCATGATTCGCCCGCCCAGCGCGACGACCTCAGGCTGATCATTAAACAGGCTAATCAAGTAGCCCCCAGCTATTAAATAAATGACAGAAAGTGATCCCATATACGCGATCGTCAGCCACGCGGCAATACGGGTTTCTCTAATGGCCCGCTCAGGATGTCCGCTGCCGATGGACTTCCCCACGAGGGCGGTTAATGCTTGACCCACCCCAATCGTTGGCATGAAGGCCAAACGCATATACTGCCAAGCGGTGTTGGTGGCGATGAGGTTAGCCATGCCAAACTTAGTGCCAATTAACACAGTGACAAACAACGACCAGACCACGACCTCCGACACCCAGTGACAGCCGCATGGAAATCCGACACGTAGTAAATCCTTGGTCTTCGACCAGCAAGGCCGCCATGTCGAACGCGAGTAGTAACGGTCATTTATTTTCTTGGAGAGCAAAGTCGCAGCGAGCCGCAGCACGCGATAACAGACGCCAGCAAAAGTGCCCCAGGCCGCCCCTTCGATACCCATCGGTTCAATGCTGCCATAGCCAAATATGAGGACGGCACTGACCACAATATTGACGACGTTAGCCTCTAATGCGGACCACATAGATACGGAAGGTTTGTGGATACCGGTGAAAAACCAGCCGATCGATGCGGCAGCGAGGGTGGGACCTGGTGTCAGAAGCGCGACACGGGCGTATGATACTTCCATCGCTCGGACGGCTGGTTCGTGACCTATCCAATTTATCAGCGCAGGCAGGAAGGGACGTAGCCCGAGGCCAATGACGGCGATTAGCGCCGCGAAGTAAACACCTTGCCAGGCGTAGGCGCTGCAGTCACGGTATTGTTTTTTTCCCAGGCATTGCGATGCAAACGTGTTGACCACCGAGACGATGCCCAAGCCAACGACGATGTAAGACCACATGATCATTTGTGCGGGCAAAATAGCAGCCTGCGCGGCGTCGAGTTCCAGCCGGGTGATCATGATGTAGTCGGCGACGTCCATGAGAGCGCGCGAACTGGTGGTGATGACCATGGGGATAGCCATGGCGATAACGTGTTTTAGCTCGGCCCGATGCTGGTCGCGGGTGGCGAGGGAAAGTTGTTCAGCGGCTTCTTTCATACGGCTAAGTCGTAAGACAAATCGGCATGGTAATCGGAAATCAGCTATGCGTCAGCACAACAAGTCGGCAACCCCACGACTAATGGCATGCGTTAAGTAGCCTACGCCGCGATGCATGGGCTGATTTGCAGGGGCTAGCCGGTAGGGCACAATCGTTCTTTCGCTTTCCGGCGGACAATGACCTGCCTAAACCATCGACCGAAATCCCCCCTATGAGCTTATCCCAGCGACGGCCAAGATCGCCGAGCCGTTGTCTAGCCAACATCGCCTGGGCGAATGATGCGAAGGGAGTTCCAAAGTAATAGTTGGAATATTTTTTTCTACCCCAGCCCAATACCCGAAGCTTCCCGGCGTGGGGTATCCGATTGATGCCCTGACGGGATACTTATTGTGTTGGTGCATCGCATAAGCATAATCCTCAGCCGGACCGTCGTAGTTGTTGCAAAATCGGTCCCCACTGATGGAATGGATGGTGACGATGACATCAGGCGGATACTCGTCGATAAGTTTTATCACGACCTGTGTTTCCGGCTCACTTGCCGGCGATAACCCACCAAACATGCGGCTACGCCTACTACCCAGCATCCAATTGTTCGCGGGAAAATTGCGATTCAAGTCCACTTTGTTCGCATTGCGACGGTTGCGGCGCTCGTAGCCATCGGGGTTGATTAGCGGCGCAATGACCCACCTAGTCGCTAGGCTATGCGCTGAGTCTTGCGTAAGTAGCTTGATGAATTCGCGACAAACATGCGAACTCTTAGGCTCATCGCCATGAAATCCGCCAAAAATAGTGACAGTATGCTGACAGTTATCGTTGAACACCGTCGCGGTAATCGGTCGACCTTCTACGGATATGCCGAGTTGATGCGAGGCCATAGACCGCCCTTAACTTGATTCCCACCTACGTGGGAATGACGAAATCAGGCGGTGATGTTCGTCGACGCCACATATCGCTTAGCTAGCCGCGTAGACCGCGAGGCGGATCGGCGGGCACTAAGCTGCTTGGCCTTCTCTCTGGCCGCTAACTCGCTTGGCGAATCATAGAAACTGCCCAAATCGCGAATGCGCTGTTGACGCTTAGCCACTAAGGCATCCGTGGCCAGCAGCTTGAATTCATCGAGAGACGTCGTGATATATTTTTCTAGTGCTTCACCTGCGGCCTCTGGGTTACGGTGGGCGCCGCCCATAGGCTCTGGGATAATAGTGTCTATAAGACCAAGCTTTTTCAATTCCGGAGCCGTAATCCTAAGCGCTTCAGCAGCTTGTTTGCGATGGTCTGCTGTTTTCCAGAGAATAGCTGCGCATCCTTCAGGCGAAATAACAGAATAGAATGCATGTTGAAACATCGCCGCTCTATCACCAACACCGATGCCCAATGCCCCGCCGCTACCACCTTCACCAATCACCGCACAAACGACGGGCGTTCGCAGACGAGACATCTCCATAAGATTGACTGCAATCGCATGTGAAATGCCGCGTTCTTCCGCGCCAATGCCCGGATAAGCACCTTGCGTATCGATAAGGCAAACAACGGGTAAGCCATACTTCTCAGCTAGCTTCATTTTCCGCAAAGCTTTGCGATACCCTTCCGGATGTGCACAGCCAAAGTTGCAGGCTACGCGCTCTTTGACGTCCTTACCCTTATTGTGTCCGATGAACATCACCTTATGCTTACCGATGCGCGCGAAGCCAGTAATCAACGCTTTGTCATCGCCAAAGGTCCGGTCGCCGTGCAGTTCCGTAAAATCACGGAAGATAAGTTTGAGATAGTCCGTAGACAAAGGCCGATTCGGATGCCTAGCTACCAACACGGTCTCCCACGGCGTAAGACTTGAGTACAAGCGCTTCATCGTGGACTTGAAACGTGCGTGCTGCTGCCTGATGTTGACCGCCAGTTTTTTCGAACCGCCATCTTGTTCGTGCTGAAGCTGTTCGATGTCGTGCTGAATACGCGCGAGTGGCTTTTCGAATTCCAGAAAACCGCTCAAGCCCGATGTATGATTACTGTTAGTTAATGCCGTAGCTGAACTACTCATATTTTGACTTATTAGCCTCGTAAGAACCCGTCCGTAACATTTCACGTTGGCGTAGTCGCGCAGCCGCGCCTATCGCACACTTTACCACTACCCAGACGAAGTCCGAATCGACATAGATTACCACGCAACTCCACTCTGACAAGCATATTTCGCAACAAGTATTGATATTCACAACCTCCAAAATGGTTGCAATTAACTTATTTATATATCGTAAACTGTTGTAACGTAAAGGCTTATGGCGTTTCCGGCAACGTCGAATGTGAAGCTGGGATATTCGTGGAAACTTCTACAGCTTCACGCAAGATGGTGAGAGCACGTACCAAAGCCTGCGATGGTGAAATCGTCCGATAACCAATACCCACCATCACCACTTCCAACTTATTGGTCGCCTGTCGCAGTTGTTCGTTTGGGCGTGCGGCTTCAGCGGTCAGCGGTTGATGCATCGCTAATCTCGCGCTCATCAACTCGGCTAACTTCTTGAGTGGCAAAGCTTGGCCAGGATATCGCTGGTCCGCGCCTTGGGCGATAGCTTGGATGCGAGAGATGAGTTTTGCGAGTGGCGTATAGTTTGCGCTATCGTCGCCGCTACAAAATTTTGTGAACAGCAGGTCAACTATAGGATCAAACATGGCGACGATTTCCTGCGGCAAAGGCTGATCGTTGGCAGGTGTTTCGATTGTATCTGGGGAAATTGGCTCAATCGACGCTGACGATTCGTTTATGTTATCCGAGGTTGTCGGCTGGTTTGCTAAATCGTCCATCACTTGGTCGGCGGTGCTGCGCTTGATCTCGTTGGCCAGGGTCTTGGGTTTCGTCGCATCTGTTACGGAAACCTTTTCTGGTTCAATAGCCGTCTCAGCTAGATCGGTAACATTTTTGGCAGACAAGATTTGCTGCGGCTTCTTTCGCACGCCCAGTTGTACTTCAACCGTCGCGGATTCAGCCGCTTCGTCTTTTCGAGGATACGCATAGATTTCCGTGAAAGGCCCGACAATATCCAGTTCGTGCGCCTGTGCCCATTCGCTTAGATAGGCATAACTACGGGATGGACTGAGCGAGCCAACGGCAATCGTCGCATAGGCTACTAACATCGCTTGATCTTGAATAAGTTCGTAAGGAGATTGTGGCTCATGGTCATCCCGTATCGGAAAACCGATCCGAACGCGGCTCGAAAACTGCTGCGATTGTGGCTGACCCTCGTACCTTATAAGAATAGGGCCATCTTGATGGTTTTGCTTCATGTACGTGGTTAACGATTCAATCGTACGCGAAATATGCCAATAAGGGCCCTGATGATTCACGAAAACGAGTTTACCAGCTGGGACTTGTTTTGTATGAATCTGCGATGCGGCGTTGGCACTGGCTTCTTCTGCTGACGGATTGCCAAGGGCGCTAGCTAGAAGCGAGAGCGTAATCAAGATGAAGATCTTGAAAGGCGTGCGGGTCATGATTTTCGTTTTCGTGAGTTCAATTTTTCGCATACTCGGTTTTTCGCATACAATGGCTATACTGTACTTCACCCAGCCGGGGCTGGGAAGCGTGTCTTAGGCTCACGACACGATCAAACAAGCGGCCTCGGTCAGCTAAGCTGTCGCGGTCAAACAACAAAAGGTAATGCTGATGGCTATGCATGATACGTCGACCGTGATATCAGAATTGAAAACGCTGGTGGCCCAATTCGTAGCTGAGCGGGATTGGCAGCCGTTTCACGATCCGAAAAATCTTTCAGCTTCGATAGCCATTGAAGCGGCTGAGTTAATGGAGCATTTCCAATGGCTACGCTCCGACGAGCTTTCGCAGTTAAAGGACAACCCTAAAAAAATGCAAGAAATCGAAGAAGAACTAGCGGACATCTTGGCCTATGTCGTTTCGTTCGCGTCGACGATGGGGATTGACCTTTCCTCCGCCCTGCAAAAGAAGATGGTAAAAAATGCGGTGAAATATCCTATCGAGCAGTGCAAAAGTCGGGCTAACTAATCGCGTCGGAAGCCTCGGATGTTGCGGATTGGCTCTCGTCGGAAATGGCTGTTTCAGTCCGGATACGCTCGATAATGCTTTCCCAATTGACCGAGGCCTGTTCCATTTCGTATTCGAGAATGTCTGCTAGGCGAACATGATCCGTGTTTTGCAGCGCACCTTTAATGTCCATCAGCACTTCTCGCGGCTTAGCCAATGACGCGATCACACTTTCGCCGTTATGGCCCACAGAATCGAGATCAACTTCTAGTATCTGAAGTGACTTTCCGATGGCATCGTGTACCTGCTGGAAAACGCGGACGCAGTCGCCTAGTTCACGAAGCGCGTCAATGGTTTGGCCAGAGACCAACATGCTGGCAATGCGCTTGCCGTCGACGATTGCGCCGCGAAGCGACTCGGAGGCTTCGTCCATCGTATTCATAATCAGTGAACGATAGTTAGCGGTGATAAGATCGAGTCGCTCGATAGTAGAGATATCTTGGCCCATGGTTTCCGTCATCGCACCAGACGGAACTTCTTGCCCGTCGCAGGACAACCCTACGATGAGTGTGCCTTCCGGGCAGTGTTTACCCTGAATGTTACGGACAGTTTCTTCGATGGTTCCTTCCGAAAATTCTTCGGCGGCGAATAGTTGTTCGTCAATGTAAACTTCCACGATGCTCTCCTGACTGATAGCCCCAGCTTTCTCGATAACCAAATCATACGTACAAACCGTTCGCTGCGATTGCGCCGCTGAGTCAACATATTTCCCAGGCTTGTATCAATATAGCTACACTTCACCTGTAAGTGCGACCGCTTCGCCATTGTACCTATCGGCGCGGCTAAGACTACCCCGCCAACATTCACGGCATAATGAGCCGCATGCTGCAGCTTGCGCGGTACTAAAACACGCAATAATTGCTAAAAAACAAGTAAGCTAAAGCGTGACCTCAGTTTGTTCGACCGCTTACTACTCTCGACTTGGCTGTTTGAATGGTGGCGGCACCTTCCAATCGCCCAGCAATGAGACCATGTCCGTCACGCCGAGCGGTCGTGGCAGGGCAAATAGTTCGCCATACTTCACACCGATGCTCGCTCCCTCAACCCCGGCCCCCGAGCGGATGTAATGCTCTAGTCCCTCGCGGCGTTTGTCGTCAAACTGCGATTTATAACAACGTATAGCCTCAAGCTTCTGTTCCATCGTATCGGAGATGTCTACCACAAACCGCGTATGCCAATGTGTAATTTCGGCTGCGATCGGTGTGGGTCTATAGACCAGATGATCGATGCGGAATGGCTCCGTACCGTCGAAACGCTCATCCCACTTGGTCAATTGCGAATAGAAACGAGACGCCTCGGTGATAAGATGCGCCTGATGATGGTCCGGCGAGGCCGACGGTGTACGCCCAGCCATCCCTACCAAAATTTTCGGCCGATACTTTCTCAGTGCTGTCGCCACCGCATAACGGGCCTCTGGACCATCCATCAATACCCGGTTCGGCAAGCCAAGCATATCGCAAACCTGAACACCCAATACCTCAGATGCAGCTTTCATTTCCTTCATGCGCGTCTCTGGCGTGCCACGAGGTGTGGGTTCGCCGTTGGTCATGTGCAGCATACCTACGCGGTACCCTAGCTTTACCATCTTGGCGATTGTACCGCCCATGAGAATTTCGAGATCATCCGGATGCGGAGCAGTGAACACTATGTCCAACGTGTTATTAGCCATGTTCTAACGTTCCTAGGTCTGTAACGGCGAAAAAGTGGCAGGCAAACGAGCCTACACGTACCTGGGACTATAGAACGTCGATCGCGGAACGGCAACGGAGGACGTTCGTGCTGGTAAATAGGGGGTAAGACGGTTACAGTAGCGTTCAATGGCCCGAGGCGAATTACAACCTGCCGACCGCGATGAGTTATCCGCGTTCATCGAACAACACTGGCATAGCCCGGTTATCATGAGCCGTGGACGGTCTTTTTACCCCCACGATGAAGAGGGGTTCATAGAACGGCGTGATGGCCAAATTGTTGGCTTACTCACGTACCACGTTGAGAACCAGGAGATGGAAATTCTCACCCTCAATGCCACGCTCGAAGGCAAAGGCATTGGCTCTGCGCTCATGTTAGCTACGATTGAAAAGGCCCGTAGCTTGGGTTGTCAAAAAATTTGGCTAACCACAACCAACGACCGCCTCAAACCCATCGGCTTTTACCAGCGCATCGGGTTTCGCATGACGAGCATCAACCTTGGCGTGGTAGACGAGGCCCGCAAAATCAAACCTCAAATTCCAGAATTTGGCGAGCGAGGCGTACGCATCCAAGATGAAATCGTCATGGAACTTCACATCAAACCCTACATCGACGAAGCCAAATAATCCGCATGCCTCAGCTTACGCGATGTCCACCAGCAGATTGACATCCATCACGTCATCGACACAACGTTTACCAATAAGATCCTCATAAACAAGAGGCAACAAATCTAGGCCGAAGCTAATGACGCCGCAACGTATATTCGCTAGACGAGGCCAGCTTCGAGCGCAACTTGTTGTGATTGATCTTCGCACCCATGGCTACGATGTGAAAGACGAGAGAATCTTCGTCTTCGTAAAAAGAGTACTTTCTACATCTAAGATGATGCTGGTAAAACAAATCCTTGATCAGATCAATGCGATCGGGCGTATTCTTCGCTAAAATATGATATTCTTGCAGGTCTCGCCGCCGCCCAATCCATCTTTCGATCGAATCAAACAGAAACAGCGCTGACAAAATCGCCACCGCCCCCGCTACCCCCAGCGCTAACTCACCAAACCCCACAGCCATACCAATGGCCGCGACCGCCCAAATGGTCGCAGCCGTCGTCAACCCAAACACGCTTCCGCGATCACGCAAAATAGCCCCGGCACCAAGAAAACCGATTCCACTAACAATCTGAGCTGCGATACGTGTAGAATCCCAATCAGGGCCGCCTACAGATTGCGAGATGATTGCAAATAAGCACGAACCAACGCAGATAAGAATAATCGTGCGAAAGCCAGCCGGCTTGTCGCGCACCTCACGCTCCAACCCAACAAGCCCGCCGAGCACGGTGGCAAAGACTAGCCGAACGATGTACGCCCAGTCGAAGGAGGAAAAATCAGAGCCAATATTATGCCAAATCTCTGACATCAAAAATGATCACTCCATTGACCAACCAAACCGAGCCGCAGGCCTCAGCCCGCGCGGACTTTCAAATGCATTGTGTGCATCAATACTAATAACGCCTCAATAACATTTATGGAAGCGCGAACACCCTCGCAAACCGAATTCAAGATGGCATGCAATATATTCAAACAACACGGGGAAGTCACTATCCCGATTTACATCGGAGTCGGGACATACCCATGCCGCCCAAACCCTAAAGCCTTTCCGTCACACTTTTCGCCTGCATGAACAACTGCAAATAATCACGTCCACCAGCTTTTGAATCCGTACCAGACATATTAAATCCGCCAAAAGGCTGAACATCCACAAGCGCCCCGGTACATTTACGATTCAAATACAAATTGCCAACGTGCAGCTCCTGCCGCGCCCGTTCCAGCCGTAAACGATCGTTAGAATACAACGCCCCAGTCAATCCATACTCCGTACCATTAGCTATATCCAAACCTTCATCGAAAGTCTTAAACTTAATAGCCGCTAACACCGGACCGAAAATTTCCTCTTGCGCAATGCGAGCATTAGGTACCACATCGCCAATAATCGTCGGCGGCACAAAATAACCCTGCCCCGGCGTCTTACCATCAGCCAGCAGCGTCTTACCCTCGCCCTTACCAATACCAATATATTCTTTGATTTTATCATAGGCTGACTGGTCGATAACCGCGCCCATATTCACGTTCTGCTCGCCGGTCGTATCAGCTATCGTAAGCTCTTTAGCCCTAGCCACGACCTGTTCAACCAAATTATCATAAATCGCTTCATGGGCGATGAGTCGACTACACGCCGAGCATTTTTGACCCTGAAAACCAAACGCAGCCGCCACAACACCCTCGGCCGCCGCATCCACATCAGCCGTCTCGTCCACGACGATGCAATCTTTGCCGCCCATCTCCAACACCGTACGCTTCAACCACTTCTGACCCGGTTGAATCGCCGCCGCTTTCGCAAAAATACCCGTACCTACTTCTCTTGAGCCGGTAAAAGATATGAATCTCGTCAGCGGGTGACACACCATGGCATCGCCCACGCTACCACCCGGGCCAGGTAGAAAATTTAACACCTGCTTAGGCAGGCCGGCCTCGTGCATCAACTCCACAAACTTCGCAGCCACAACCGGCGAACTACTCGCAGGCTTTAAACAAATTGTATTCCCCGTCACCAACCCAACGCTAGCCATCCCGCAACAAATCGCCAGCGGAAAATTCCACGGCGGAATCACCACGCCCACACCCAGCGGCATATAACGCACTTCGTTTTCTTCACCAGGAAAAGGTGTCACAGGGTGGGCACCCTTTAGCCGCATCATCTCTAAGCCATAAAAGTCAAGAAAATCGATCGCCTCGCAGGTGTCCGCATAAGCTTCGAGCCAGCTCTTGCTTTCTTCATAACACATCCACGCGGAAAATTCGTACACCCGACGCCGCATGATAGCCGCAGCCTTGATAAGAATGCGCGACCGCGCATCTGGATCCCAACGACTCCATTCTTTAAAATACTCCGCCGCCCCCCGCACCGCCTTATCCGCGATGTCGGCATTGGCCTTGACCATCGTACCCACCACACGACTCGGGTCAGCCGGCGAGACCGAATCAAACGTATCGCCGCTGGTAATAGCCTCACCATTAACCCAAAGCGGGTAGGTCTTCCCAAGCGCTCCGCCAACTTGCTTCAACGCCGCGAGCATTTTATCGCGCGGGCCAGCCTGATTAAAATCTACATATGGTTCGGGTGAAAACGGCATAAACATGACAGACATTCCTCAAAGATGTACGTTATAGCACGCTACGTTTTATGTATCGCCTGATTGATTCAGCTTGACGCAAAAACAGGGCTTCAACGGCTACACAAAAAGAGAGCTTGCTCTAAAAAAGAACTCGCAAAACCAAGCAGAGTTGTACACCAACCAACCATTTTTGACTACCCCAACAGCCTCCCAGCCGAGCCGCGGGCGAAATTAAAATCCGACCAGTCGGGAGCCCGCGCGGACGTGGTATGTTGAAAATGCTCGGATGTAATGCATCACCAACACCCTCGTCTTCCCCGTCCCGTCATACCCGCGCAGGCGGGTATCCAAAAAACGGTCTATCAGACGCAAAGAACTAGATTCCCACCAGCGCGGGAATGACCGCGTTGACCAGCTAACTCCGACAATAACCAAACCCGCCCCGCCTAGTCGCTCACCAATAACCAAGCTAAACTAAAAACCATGACCACCAACGCCCCTCAGCCAGACTCCCTAACCCCCATCCCCGACCACACCCACTGCCCCAAATGCGCCTACGACCTCACAGCCTCCGTCTCCCCCAAATGCTCCGAGTGTGGCTACGACCTCGCCTGCTTCCGCCAAAAAGAATCCGCCATCCCCTGGACCCACCGAAAAACCCAAGGCTACTTCCGCTCCTACGCCAAAACCGTCTGGCTAGTCATCTTCAAACACAAAAAATTCTGCCAAGAAATCGTAAGGCCAGTGAGCTACGGCGACGCAAGAAAGTTTCAACTGGTGACGGTAATACTGGCTTTCCTACCCGCGCTAACCACTATTGCCGCCGCTTACCGCTGGTATCCTTATGAAGACCATAATATAAAGCAACAGCCATTCAACTTTTTTAGGAATGCAAATAATCAATCACTTCTTGATCTTGCATACATGGACGTCTGGCCAGTGGTCTTATTTCTCGCAGGCCTATTGGTGTGCTTCGTTGCAATGACCAGTGTACCAAGCTACTTCTTTCATCCGCGTCAACTATCTACCCGGCAACAAAACCGAGCAATTGCATTAAGCTACTACACTGCCGCGCCAATGGCACTTATAATAATTGCATATGCGGTCGAAATATTGATCCTATCTTTCTTTTGGCCGAACAATTGGGTAAGGCCTCAGACAATTTTCCGACCCAATTACTTCAATGCATCAATCGGTTTCCTGCTTTTCGGTCCGTTTACGATAGCGTGTGCTATTAGCTGGGTAGCCTTCTTCCAACGAATTTACCAGACTCACAAATGCATAATGCCTCTCGCCCGCAACTATCGAATAGCCCTTGTCACGATACTACCCATAGCATGGTTGCTCCTCGTATTCATGTGTCTTGTGTGTATTCCGTACAGCATTATTTATATTCTAGTAGTCATTAAGAGCCTAAGTTGAAATAGAGATGCCGGCGGTAAAGTACCGTCATTCCCGCGCAGGCGGGAATCCAGACGAACGGCTCAATGTGTTACTCATAAATGATTTCCAAGATTAACTACTTATTAACTAACTCTTCCGGCTTCCCCTTCAAATAAAATGTCCTATCGCCAGTTCGAGGATCACCTTTCAGCTCGCTACCATTGTCATCAACCCCATCCGACGCAACACTATAAACCAAGACTCGACCATCTTCGACAATATATTTAAGTCGATCCCCCGCTCCCCCAAACGGGTCAAGCGGCACCTCTGGTAAGTAATCCGGAACAAGTTCATCAAGCGAAACAGGCCATCTTCCCATATCAATTTCAACTAATTTTATCGCCAATCCTGCCACCACCAACCGTCGCCTAGAAAGATGATTAAAATACATTTGCACTGTTCTTTCTAATCCTTGAGATAAAGAATACATCTGAGTTTCCGTCATAGTGCGCGATAGTGCGGTCAATAAATCTCTATGTACATTGTCTATTTGCAACTCAGTCAAAGCGCTGCGCCACGTCGTAGCGCGCGTTGCTACGCCTTTTTTTGTATCGTAACTCATGTATCTGACCAAATCTAGAACCGCTGCTGGTCGTCCCATGAATACTATTATTGATGAACTAAACGGAATTTTGCCTAACACGGGAATGTTGATATAGTAGGGCAAAGTGTTGCGCCATGTGTAATTCCACGCTCGTTCAGCCGAGAAGGAATTTTCCACGTCTGAAATATACTTCGCGTCCTCTCTTGCCATACGAATGAATAGTTGTATTTGCTCCTTAAAATCTTCGTCGACTAGTTTCTCATTCTTGGCTAATATCCCCATCACATCTTCAAGTAATTCAATAGCCATGCATTGGCATGCTGACCCTACAAAAAAGTTCAATACTGTCGGATGGCTGATGACAGCATCCGAAAACAACCACAAATCACGAATGAGTTCGATAGATTCATTGTATTCACCGCGTCGTATATGATAGTTCGCACTAAACCAAAGAAATTTAGCCAGCGAGCGCTGTTGCGAAAATATCGCTCTGTTGCGAGATGTAGGACTAACATTCAACCGGCAGCTCCATGCAATTTGTGTACGAGAACGAGCCTCTCGAACCAAGCTCAATACCTCGGCATTTAACGACAGCAACGCCAAAGCATCAGCAGGCTTCGTTTCAAATAGTGATCGGTCATCGTTGAACTCGTCATATCTAACCCCCGAAGTAGAAGTGCTTACCAGCTTCCCCATCGCCTCTTCATACAAAATCGCCGCATTATCCGCATCCGGCACGGCATCCAACACCGCATCAAACTCAGCCGCGTCCACCATCTGCCCCGCCGCACGATACCCGGCTATCACCTCGTCAAGCCGGCGCTGCGCTTCATACCCCCACCACAACCGCAGCGCTACCAGCCCCAAAACCATCACCACCCCAGCCAGCGCAAGCCGCTTTAGCCACCAATACCGAATCGGCACAGGCATCTCATCCTCAGCCATCACAAGATGTTCAGCAATGTCACTCATCTACTCACCCCGCAGTTTCGCAGACAACCGCTCAACCGCAGCCCGCGCCCCATCATCACCAGGCCGCAAAACCACCGCCCGCTCAAAAGCAGCCAGCGCCTCCGAGGATTGACCAACTCGCTCAAGCGCCACCCCATAATTATACTCAATCCCAGCCAAAACCCCCGGCTCAACACCGTGACCCTCAACATCCATAGGTACAGGCAACGAAGCATCCTCTTTCTTACCGAACCGCGCCCGTAAGGAAGTGGCCTCTGGCCCACCCGGCTCTATATCAATCCGCGCCGACACCAACGCCGCCTCATAATGCCCCACCGCCTCATCAAACCGGCCCTGCAAACTCAACGCCTGAGCCAAATTGTTCTGAGCCTCCATCGACGAAGGATGAATCTCCACCGCATAAGCTAGGTAAGGCGTCGCCTCCGCAAGCTGCCCCGCCTCAGCCGCAGCCACCCCCGCGTTCATAAAAGCCAACGCATCAAGCCGGGCCTCATCATGCATGGGCCAATGACAAACCCCAGCCACCACCACCCCGGCCAGGCCTGCTCCCCACAAACTCATCACCCTTCCCGCTCGAACCCGCCGAACCGTCTCTACCAAACCTATAGCCGCAAACGGAATCATCAGCGGGACCAACACGAACCGATATCGCGCCAAAATGAAAAACGCGGCCACCGCCAAGATCATCACCGCAATCATCACATAATAAATCCACAATTCCCGCCAACGCGACCTCGTCAACATTAACCCCATTGCCGCAAGCGTCGCCAACACCCCAAAATGCCAAATCGACCCAATCACCCCAATCACTGGAGACGCAGCCGAATACACAGCCAAGCTCTCAACATCGGCCACTTCATACCTATGAACCGCCATCAACAGCTTTCGCCCCATCAGCTTCACCCACCGACCCGGCGACTCACTAATCTCAGACCAAACCCGCGCCATCCAATAGCTCGACACTTCGCGCGACGACAACGCCCGCCCTTCCGCCCGCTCCGCGAGTAGCGTCGCATCAGCCCGTTCGAACTGCGGCGTCTCATGCCCGCGAACCAATGGCCGATAGTAACCATCCGCTGAATTGCCATTACCAATATAGAAATTAGGCCCCGCCTGAAATGTACTCAACGTCCACGCCCCGCCAACCTTCCGATTGCGCAGCGCGACTGGCCCCAATACCAGCATCATCCCAAACAAAAACAGCACTACCAACATCAACAGCGAAGTTCTTCTCTCACGAGCCGCGGGCTTCAGCCCGCGCGGACTCTCAAGCGCATTTGACTTTCGACGGCTACAAGATTCGGAATTTTCCTCCAAATGGTTTTCACCAGCGTGTCGGCCTCTTAAAGATTCAACAATTATCCAAATCAAAATAAAAGGCCACCAGGAAAAAGCATTCTCCCGCGTCAAGCAAAGCAATCCTAAAACCAACCCCAGTGATATTGCCCTAACATAGCTAATAACGCTATTTCGCAAGGTTAATAAGTAAATCAACGCGCAAACCAGAAATCCTGCGAGCGAAGCCTTCTGCAAAATGCCATCAAAGAATATAGCAGGGGGGTAAAGCGCATACATCACGCCAGCCAGGCATCCAGCCATCAAGCCAAATAGCCGCGCAGTAGCCAGATAAATCAATAACACAGCTAGTGTTCCCCAAATCGCCTGCACGTATAACATGCGATTCGGATCAGGACCAATGACCTTGGTAATAACAGCCAGCGTGTACGGAAATAGCGGGGCTTGATAGAAAGGTTCGTTCCCCATCCAATCACCAGCCGCGATAAACTGCGACCAATCGTAATAGCCTTTGGCGTCCCCAACCAAGTGCCACGATGTTGGCACTGTTTTCGAGTTTTCGATGTGATATGTGCGTACCAGCATAGCCAGACCACACAACGCCAACCCAGCCAGCACCAACTTGCGAGACATAAACAACCCCCGACCAGCCATCATCGTTTGCTTAGCATCTTGTATATTATTTATGGTCTCACTCACAGACGAATACTACCACGCAACCAACAGCCAGCCCGCATCACCACGACACGACATCGCAAAGAGTAGTTTTCGACTGCAACGCCAATCAGCCATCAATACGATACCGGAAGGACCACAACCATCATGAAAGTAAAGTGTGTATCGCATATTTAACGTACCTATTACATTCCTTAGTCGTAATCCTCCGCTATATAAACTTAAGCAGGAATCCAATCTAAGAACTGTTTACAACAAAGCACTAGATTCCCGCTGACGAAGGAATAACAAAGTTGTTCCAAAAGACGAAATCTAATTATCGATAGGGTGGCCTGGGTAAGCCCCCAGCTTACCCGTGTCCTTGTGAATATTTCAACTCATCAATAATCCACCAAACCGCTCTACGTGCTCACTCAAATTACAATCCAAGTAAGCAAATCCAAATGTTTCACGTGAAACATTTTTGTTTGCAATGAGCTATAGCCATAGAGATTTAGACGTATACAGTCACTAGCCCTATTGATGTAATTTTCAATTTAGTAAAAAATGACCGCTGGGAGGTATGAGGAAGTCTCTCACCATATTCGTCGTATTTAAAATTCGTCGGAGAAAATCCAAATGTTTCACGTGAAACATTTTGAACTAACATACGAAGCCTAAGGATCATGCCTGAATCTCAAGGTATTTAGAAGGGCGATGAGATAGATTGCAGCTGGGAGGTATTGATTACGAAATGCTACTTCAATCTATCGCATGGTTTCAATCCGTATTCGGTAGAATCAATTCAATGTACACATCTGCAATTAAACGTTCTAATTTAGAGGCCCTGTCAGAAATTTTTCATTAGTCCGAAAATACAGTTGCATGATTAGATGATCTTGGGGTATGCTGCGTCCGTTCGCTGGCACCTGAACTGCAGCCGAATACGGTCATAATCGCTTATGGAGAAAATCATGTCAAAAGCAGCTAAGAGACTCGGTCGCGGAATTCGTACTCTGATCTCGCCCGCCGCACCGATCAATGAAATGCCTGCGAACGTCACCCCGGCACCTGCGACGCAAGATACGCAAATTACACCAGCCGCCGACATCGCTATTCCTCCTGAACCAGCCATTACTGAACCGTCAGTCGCCTCGAAACACAATGGCCCGATAACCGTAAATATTGCGTTAATCACTCCCAATCCGCATCAGCCGCGCAAAAATATCCCACTAGAGTCGATATCTGCTTTAGCTACTTCGATCAAGACCAATGGGTTACTTCAGCCCGTCACAGTTCGTCCCGTCAAAGAGGGCCGTTATGAGTTAATCGCTGGCGAGCGGCGATGGACGGCCATGAAGTCACTCGGCTGGCAAGAAGTGCCCGTTAACATTCGACAGGCCACTGATCAGGAAATGCTAGAGCTTGCGTTGATTGAGAACATTCATCGTGAAGACCTTAATGCCATCGAGCGTGCCCGAGCTTACCGTGAATTTCGGGATCGATTCTACCTTAACGCCGAATCTGTCGCACATCGTTTAGGCGAAGATCGAACTACAGTTACGAACTATCTACGCTTACTCGACCTTCCCGACACCATTCAGTCCATGGTTGCCGGCGGACAGATTTCAATGGGCCATGCCCGCTGCTTACTTGGTATTGTTGACGCCGACCTTCGTATGAAACTTGCAGAGTCCGTAGTTAGCGAACAATTATCCGTTCGCGCGCTCGAAGACATCGTTCGTAACGAAAAATCGCGCAAACAAGACTCTACCCAAACCTCCCAAATCTCCACAACGATCGTTTCACCTCATCTTCACGACATGCAACGGCAATTTGAAGAGTCGCTCAAAACAAAGGTGCGTATCAAAGAGGGCAAAAAGAAGGGCGTTGGTCGAATTACCATCGAATTCTATTCCTTTGACGATTTTGATCGGGTGGCTGGCAAACTCGGCGTCAATCTTGATGCGAAATAGGCCCACGAAGTCGTTCGCGACGCACAGAATTATCAAAGTGTCATCACCACGTCACTACTTACGCGCTATAAATCTAGGTGTTTCGCGCGAATGCTTGAATTTGCTGCCAATCGGCGGGCGTGTTCACATTTTTCAATGACATTAAGTCAATCTTAGATAGTGCCAATGCGCTGACATCTAAAATTTTCGCTTGGCTACCCCTCACGAAGTCCATCGCCCTATAGTTTCCGTTATTAAGTTGCGACAGCAGCGCCTGCAAGGTGCTCGTGCGGTAGACAGCTAAGAGCGGATACGTTCTATCCTCATACTGCGGAACAATCGCGGCCACTTCCCCCAATGCGCCAATCATAGTCTGCAGGAAACTCACGCTGACCAACGGATGATCGCAGGCCACTACAACCACCGCATCACAGGTAGGGGCCAGCAGTGTCATCCCCGCAGCGATGCCGGCCAGTGGGCCAGCATGATTCGGCTTGTCATAGGCATATCGAACGTGCGAGGACACGGGGGGCAGCGACTGTGTCGACCTCGCTGCGACCACGATTTCGGAGGTTAAGTTTGAAACCGTAACCACCACTCGGTCCAGCATCGTCTGAGAGTTCAGCGCAAGCCAGGCTTTGGACTGCCCCATCCGTCGACTATCACCACCGCACAATACCAGGCCACCAATACTAGGAAGGGTTGTTTTCATCATAGGTCACGATCAGATGATAATCTCCGTTAGCCGAATTAGCACGTCACGATTCATTACTTCAGGCTCTTTTCGGACGATCCGATAAACCCGTAGCGGATTGTACTTTTTTGGGAGCAACGGCAAGCTCAATTTTTTGTCGCGGACAAAACTCGGTTTTATCCGAAAGTTAATCGCCACAGTGCGATACATGATTACGTAGGATGCTATAACCATGAAAACATTATGTGCACGAACATGGGCCATCGCCCTCGTCGTCGTATTGGCTATCTCAATGACCGGTTGCACCGAACGCATCATAAATAACGCTGCACTACGCAGCGTCAACAGTTTCTTAACGGGCGTGGTGAATGATACTTTCAGTGCTGTCATTATTAACTAGTGGCTTGTTATAGCCGAACCATCCAACGCCAACACTGGCAAACGTAGCCTTCGCCGACTGCGGCCGGGATACATGCTCACGACTAAGGGCATTCTAACTCGTCCCGTCAACCCAAGCACGTTATCATTGAGTAGCGAAAACCCCCGCAGAATTAAATGTCTTTTGTAGCTTTTCCGGCTTGCCGGGCCTGTTACATCAATGTATCAGCACTATATTTGTCTCCAGCGGTGGATGGTGTACGATAGTCGCATAAGGTTCGATGGATAAAAACGCCAGCAAGACGCTGTCATAATCTGAATGAAAGGTAGACACATGAACGGAAAAATCTCAATGTTGTATCGCACCGCGGTAGTCGGCTTGCTCATAAGCGGGGCCGCGTTCGCACAAGACAATTCCGAAGAAATTAAAGCGCTTAGGAAAGAAGTCCAGGAACTTCGTAACGACATCAAAGGTATGCGCGGCGACATCAACAAAGCCGTCGCAGCTATGAAATCTGGTGCAAGACCAGCCGCCCCGCAGCAACGCCCTGCGATGACCATGATCGGCCAGAAGCCAAGCGTTCATCAATTAACAACCATCGACGGAATGAAAACCACAGTCGGCGGCAAACGGGATAAACCACAGGTAGTCTTCTGCTATGCCTCATGGTGCGGATACTGCAAAAAGTCCCTTCCTTGGATGGATGAGGTACAAAAGAAGTACAAAGATCAAGGCGTTGAAGTTTTAGCCCTGAACCTGGACCAACGCGGCGAAGGTGGCCGGGCCCGCACGGAAAAGCAAACGGAAGATCACTTTCGTGGCCTAAACTATAGCTTACCCATGGCTATGACCACCAGCACGACAAATACAGCTAAGCTCGGCGCGGAACTAAAAGCCCGAAGCTTTCCAACCATTTTCGTCATGGGTGCATCAGGTGAAGTTGAGTCGGTACACGTCGGCGCCAAAGCCGGATTAGCTAATATCCTCGGAAAAGAGCTAGACCTGCTCCTCGCCGGTAAGAATAGAACTTCGTTTCCGAAGTAAATATTTGACGGCCGAAGAATGGCAATATAATAGATCAATATCTACAGGCCTGTCCCGACCGGGGTGGGCCTGTTTTCATATTAAGTAATAGATAGATGGATCGCGGTTTGAACACTGAAGACCAACATATTAGCACTGATATTTACTGCGTGACCTGCCAATACAACCTGCGTACGCTTCCAGTCACTGGCCGCTGCCCAGAATGCAATACGAAAGTTAGTAGCTCTCTAAATCGCAAGCCTGCTGAATTAAATCGACGGCTTCGCATCTTGATGATGATAATGGCTGTCACCGCTTGCGGGCCATGGTTTGTTTTATGGATGATTCGACCTCCGGAATCCAACATTGAAGAGATACTTATGGTTAGCTCCATTATTGCTAGCTCTTTGGTTGAGTTAGTGTGCTGTGCATTATGGTTTTGGGAAGGAATGTATAAACGTGACGCCAGATCATATGCCTGGGGATTAAAATTCTGGTGGCTGATTATATTCTTGGCTGTAGGTGGTTTTTATGCCTACATATGGTATGTGATTATATACGAAGCACCCAACTGGGGATAAGTTAGCCTTTGCAGGTATAATATTCCACAAACTTCTACCCAACTAGCACAATCCTATCGCCCCGCACCACGCTACCGCCTAGGCTAACTCGTCGGGTGTCAAGTTGGCTCATCGTTGGTGGATAACACGATTTCAACCTCATTTCCGCACACCGACATAAGTACTGGGCGTTTTCTTACGTGCATATAGGCGTTAGATTTCGTTAACGTTTGGCCGCGATGCGTTCGAACCTGACCCGGGGCGCGAGGTAGTCGTCGCGTTCGGGCTCATCGTGGCAGAGGTCGGTTGAGAGGTATTTCTTGTTCGAGTCGGGTAGGACCGTGACGACGGCTGCGTCCGATCCGTAGCGCTCCGCAAGCTTTATGGCTGCGATGATGTTCGCGCCGGATGAAATTCCGACGGCTAGCCCCATCTCCGCGCAAAGCTTTTGTGCCATAAGAATGGCATCACCATCCCAAGTATCGATGATTTCATCGAGTTCATCGAGATGGACGATGGCTGGAATGAATTCGTCCGAGACTACCTGGATGCGGTGCTTGCCCACCTTGTGGCCGGTGCGCAACGTCGGTGAGTTGGCTGGCTCGAGTGGATGAACATGCACATGTCGCCCGCCGCGTCGGAGGTACGCGCCCACGCCCATGACGGTCCCCCCGGTTCCAACACCAGCGACAAAGGTATCAGTAGTTTCGCCGAACATGGCGAGTTGTCGTTCAATCTCTGGACCAGTCGTCAGGCAATGGGCCTCGACGTTGGCTGGGTGGGCGAATTGCTCTGGAAGGAACACATGCGCGTGTTCGCTGGCATAAATCTCGGTCAGCTCGAGCGCCCCTACAAACCCGCCCTGTTCACGCGACACGGGAACGACCCACGCGCCAAAGTTTCGAATCAATTGAACGCGTTCATAGCTCATCCAGTCGGGCATAAAGATGCGAACTGGGTGTCCGAGGGCTCGACCGATAGCGGCGAACGAAATCCCTGTGTTGCCGCTGGAGGTCTCAACGATCGTGTCGCCCAGTTTGAGCGTGCCGGATTCGTACGCGCGCCGAATTATGTGGGCAGCCATTCGGTCCTTGATACTGCCGGTCATGTTCATCAGCTCGTACTTAGCGAAGACCCGACCTGGCTTACCGTCAAGGCAGTAGTGGATCTCAAGAAGGGGGGTGTTGCCGATGAGGGCCGCAAGTTCGTCAACGCGCGAAACACTACCCGTCGATGAAGCAAGTTGTGTCATATAACCAATCGTAAGCCAAAAGCGGAGCGCGCTCCGATACCACGTGCTGTACCCTGCAATCGCGATGCCAAGGCCACGGCGAACATCGGAACTAAGCAAGCATAATACCACGATAGCGCACCAGGGACACGCGGCGGCGCGAGCCCGGGGGCTAGGGAGCACTACAGCTACTGAACATCTTGCCAATCAAATCTTCGGAATGCACTTGCAGCTGGTTTTGATCTGCTCATCGGCATTGACCCAGACGCGATCGTATTTCTTCTTCACGACCAGCGATTCGTCTGTCTTGCCCTGCTTTTCGAGCGCACGGCTCAGGCCATAGAGCGACCAGCCATTACCGCGCCACTTCGCAAGATCCTCACGGTAGACTCGCTCGGCGTCGGCGAACCGCCCACTCTGCAAGTACACCGCGCCCAGCGTATGTCGGACCGGCTGCAGCCACATGGGCGGTTCGCCGTATCCCAGCGCGTCTTCTATCACGGCAGCATCTTCCAGCAGATTCGCGGCCTTTTCCCAATTGCCTTTTTGTAGCGCAATCTCACCATCAATAAAAAGTTCGCTCACCAGCAGGAATTTCACAGCGGTGCCGTATGTTTCCCACATAGGTTTCTCTGGAATGGCCTTCATAGCCAGGCGAAATGCCGTTTGCTCGCGTTCGGCATTCTCGAAGTCCTTCTTCGCCGCATAGGCAACCGCCCGATGCGCTCGCCAAACAGCCGTCGTAAAAGGAAGATGTTTTGGCGGAGCGGGCTCGGCGAGAATCTGGTCCCAACGCCCGAACCGCTTCTGTACGTCATAGATGGAACACATATACGGATCAAAAAATGGTCCCGCCAGGCGTAGGACCTCTTCCGGCAAATCTTCCCACATATCGCGCGCTGCTGCCATTGCCTCGCGCTCGCGGCCAATCATCATGGCCGAGAACGCAAGCATGTGAGAATTGTGCAGCATATAACCGTGCTGCATGAATTGCTCGGGCGAGAGTGAGCGATATTGATCGTCGCATTTCATCGCCTTCTCGTTCTGCTCGATGGCGCGTTCCCACATGCCGACCTGCACATAAATATGTGATGGCATGTGCTGAAGATGTCCGGCACCCGGCACGAGATCGCTCAATCGATCCGCCACCACAACGCCGCGATCCTTGTCATCACTCGGTTCAACGGCATGAATGTATAGATGATTGGCACCAGGGTTGTACGTATCCTTCGCCATCACCTGCTCAAGCACGGCTACGATTTTGAGTGTCTCCTCACGAGCTGGCTGACCATCTTTGGTATATAACTCCCAAGGGTATTGGACCATCATAGATTCTGCGTAGAGTGTGCCGATGTCAGAGTCGTTGGGGTATTGCGCCCAAAGTTTTTCCATCACGTCGGCGAATGTTTTGTTGAGTTCCTCGCGTTCTTTCGGCGCGGGGCTCGCATAACGATGCGTCAGCGCTTCGATGAGTCCGCGCTCCACGGGGGTTGTATTCTCGATTTGGGCCAGCGCATTTTGCAACGCCTCCCAGGCCGCAGTCGATCGCTTCTCGGTCATCATCGGGTCGTTGTAGTTTGGCCCTTGCGCGTAGGCCACGCCCCACCAAGCCAGGGCACACTCGGAGTCTAATTCCGCCGCCTTGGTGAACGAACGCACTGCTTCATCATGGTTGAACGCATATAACCAGTTGAGCCCTTGATTGAAATACTCTTGAGCCTGGGGCGAATCGGTAGTAATACGCCGCGCATGCGGTCCCATGCCTTCAAAGACTTGCGGCTTTCCGATGGCGCCATAAGCCGGTAGTGTAGGTGTCTTGCTCAGTGTCGCACAACCGCCCAACGTAATGAATACTGACAACGCTATGGCAGTTCCTGCTTGGCCGAATATGGTTAGCCTTCGCCCATTACCCACAACCGGTGCAGAGTTCCATGAAAAGGTGACGTCGATCAACCTGCCGCAAGCTATTTTAATCGGGTGACGCATGCTTACCTCCTAAATAGTGAAAAGGACGCCGGCCAATGATCCCAGGCCGAGTCGACGATCTATCTTGTTCCTCGATCCGAAGCGTTACACATCATTTAGCATAGCACTACAGCAACAACTATGTAAAGGGCGTTATTCCCGCACCGTATCACGTCGATTTAGTGGAATTTGGTTTATAAGTCGATTAACCTATGATCATCGCCGTCACCACCTCAGGGCAAGGCGGCCAACCCGGCCACAGAGTTTCGATAAAGGAGCGGTCACTTACTTCCTTCGATGCCGATGCGAATGGCCGGGCTTGGGTACTAACCCCTTCGGTGGTTGATATGGTTGCGGCGGGGGTATGACGGGAACAATCGGCGTGCCGCATTCAGGGCATACACCAGAAACGTTGCCGGTGAGGTTGTATTTACATTGTCGACAGTACTTTCCATTTTGTTTGCGTTTATCAAGACCAATAGGGTATTTCAACATGAGTTGAACGGCCGCAATAATAGCTAGAATCAATGGAATGTCTGTAATCGCTAAGCATATCCATGCGAACGCACTAACCGTCTCTAGCGATTGACTTAGCGCATAAATAATAGCGGACCACGCCAAAGCCCACAAATGAAATACCATCACCATGATGAAAACATTATCTGCTTTATCACTTCGGCCTCCCCAATGAATGAAAAACGCATAGGCGGGATACAGAAGTGCGCAGGATAAAATCAAAATTTCTTCGGGTGGTCTACCCAATAACTCAACTAGTGGGCCAAATAACACTAGGGATGGCGCGAAGAAAAGTACCAGTAAAACAGGAGTTCCATGACCACCCCCAGCCGCACCGAAACCTAGAAACATTAGCAATAACCCAACACCTGCGCCGCATAGAACATATAAGAATCTACTCATGGTACAAATCACTCAAATAGAGCTTCTGATTTTTTCTCGACCAAATGATTGTAGCATAGTTTCTTTGTGTATGTACACATTATTAGTAACGCCTCTAAAGACATGCAGCATACACCTATCCGGCTAGCACCAGACGATCGCTTTTTAGGATGCCGCCGCCTAGGCTCACTCTGCGGGCTTCTAACTGGCTCATCGTTGATTGCAGTCTCGCTAGCCGTAATCTTGGCATCGGAATTGGCGCTGGTGTGGCTAGGGTTGGGGTTCCGGATACGTTGGCGTTGATGGCGTTTCCAGATAAGTCCGTTGCGGCTACATCGCCGTGATAGCCGGGGTGCGTGAATAACTGACAACCTGTTGACACATAAGGCCGGGGCCAATGACTTAGGGCTTCCGCCTGCGACATGCGGCGGTTGTACATCGCTAAAAACGACAAGTCTCCCGTGAAGGTTTGCGCCGCATCATATGTTCTTCCCACGTTTAAGGCTTTCCCCGCGTCATTGGTTACCGCGCCCACACCAGTTGTCTGCGTATCATAGGTCGGCTCAACTGGTTTGGATGTTAGCGTGCCGTGCAGCATGGCCGGGGCAGTACCATCCGAATCCAATAGGCACACCCATTCCCAACGGTTAGTTTGAATGATGTTTCCTGTGGATGTTAATGAGGTACTCGTCGTGGATCGGCGATGAAAGAAGTGCCAGTCGTTAGACCCAATGCCAAACGCCGGGCGATTGAGAAGTAATTGATTGTTGGCCGCATACTCTTTACTCAGCAAAGTATAAGCCGTGCTAGCCGTCGCGGACACACGATACCAGGCCATGATGGTGATGGCGTCTAGCTGGTCGAGTAGGCTCGATGAAAAGCTCAGCCCTTCGGCATTGCTGTCAAATGTTAGTGCCATCTTTTTGTCCCTTATTATGCTGACGTAGTAATAATATAGCTATTCCCAAATGATCGAAGCCTGATGCGTACTGGTCACAGCCAGCGTGCTTGTGGCATCAAACTTTAGCGACATAGTCACAATCTCCCCCGCTACTAAGGCGTCTGCGTCGAGCGTGATTTTGGTCTCTTTATATTTATCCGCGTCGCCAGTCGACCAAGTAATCGTCGTGTCGCCTTCCAGATTTAGTGTCGCGGTGAAGGCATTCTCTCCATCAGGATCAACAGACGCCCATTGCGGCTCCAGCACCACCGTGCCCGTGATGGCATTGGCCATCGAAACTACGACAAGCTTTGCCGTGCCGCTGGGAAGCTTGGGCGGCAGCGCAAAGCGTAATTGCCAGACGCGATCAACCGAGATGCTCGCGGCTAAGCCCAGGCCTTCTTCGTATCTACTGTTGGCACTGTGGACGCTGGGAAATGTTTCACCGGAAGTATCCGGTACGGCGCTATATGGAAAGATGGGGCCACCAGCCATGATTTTTCTCCTAGTCAATTGTGTATTCTAAAACGATCCAAAGTTTGGTCGGGGCACTAGCAATAGCCGAGGCGTTGTAGTTGAGCCATTGCTCGGCCGCAACACTTCCTGATGATGCGAATGACGTTGTTGCGGCACTTGCCGCCGTCGCTTGTAAATCGGCCGAAAGGATGTCTGTGCCGGCCACATCCGGGGTGTTGGTGCTGCGCCGCTGGATGTTAAAGTCGACCGTGCCAACGTTCGTTATGGCCCGTACCTGAACGAAGGTGACGTTGTCAGCGACGAAAGCGATTGGGAAGGAGTCGCTGGCTAGGGGGTCTTCGATATAGAAAATTTTGGTAATCGTGCGATGCTTCGCCGCGAGGCGGGCGCTGGCCAGGGTTCCTGAGCCGATGGCTGCGGTATCTAACAAGCCGCCGTTCGCCGCGTCCTGGTGGGTATGCACGGCGGTGACGCCAGCCGTCAAATCTGTTTCCGCGCCGGTGTCATCTTTGGCATAAAGCTTGCCGTCGGATTTTGCGTAGATGACGACCGAACCCGAAGGGGGTGTGGGCGGCGCGATCATCTCTTGAAAGCTTAGCGGAGTATCGTCACCCAACGTGAGGGCGTCGTCGACGGCTAGGTTGCGGGTTCGCAGACTATCGGAATTGTTGGTTACAGGCATCGTTATAGATCCTCGTTAAGAAGCGATAGCTAGCCCGACTTCCAGGCCCCAGGTAATGTTGCCGGTGTCGGGATTGGTCCATTGAATGCGAAGTTGGTCACCCACTTGAAAAGTCCAAGGCGACGGCGGCTGACTTTCCTCCGCCGTGATACGAAAGTTTACGTCTGCGCTAATGCCTACACGCACCAACGTGTAGAGCCGCGAATCATAAGCTGTGCCGCTGGCTGAGCTGAGCGATAAAGTCATCGGCGCTTTGCCAGAAGTGCCGGTATAATGACACCTTACAAAAACAAGGCGAAAGCTACGGTCCAGCTTGAATAGGTTATTCATGTCCCCAGTCCCTGTCGCGGTGCGGCACACGATAAGCAAGGGCTGTTGGGCACGAAGTAGTTGCAGTTCGCTTTCCTGCTGCGAAAAGCCCAACTGCGCGGTATCCATAATCTGCGTAATGTCACTAGCCATGATTAAGACTCCACGATGTCGGTGATGTGATTACTCAACCCTGCGCCTTGAGGGATTTGTACGCGAAAGGGGACGCCGATTAGCGCGGGCACGCCGCTGTTGATCGACGGGACGGTGACGGAAGCGTCGCCGACGAATATCACGTCGAGTAAGGATCGAAGTCGTTTTTCGCCAGCGCTACGATAGCGCACGAGCAGGTCAATGGAGGACGAAAGTCCCAACAGCGTTTGTGCGGCTAACCCGTCATATGAAAAGACGAAGCCAGAGATGCGGGACAAGCCACGGCCAAAGGTGCCGCGTGGGCCTTGTGTCGCGTCGTCTCCAGAAAATGGGATTGGCTCGATGCCCGGTTTGTACACGACGCTATGTACGCCTTCGATGACCGTCTCGGTAAAGGGCGAGCTTTTGAGCTTGGTCGAAGCGCCGCGTGAAGCTAATATCCAAATCATCCTATCACCTTTATTATGGCGTTAGCGTTAAGCTGCGGGTACACGGTTTTGTAATCGCTGCACAGTGACTACGAACGTTTGCTTACCGGTCACGGACACGACCCGCGAACCGGACGAGGTCTTGGCGTATTCAAAATGCCAATCGCGATCATCGAAGCCGGATGCGCCTTCGAGGAGGCCGGTGTCGATTAGGCTATCCAGGTAGTCATCCACCGCGCCGATAGCGTCGAGCATGGCCGCGTGGGCGTCGGCTTGCATGGCGTCGACGAAACTGCGTAGCGTCATACCCACTTCGATGATTTTGTCGTTGTCCATGACACCTGCGATGCGGGCATGCGTTAGCTGCACGGCTAGGTAGGGGCGGGCGAAGGCTACGGCGCCGCTGTCTCCGATGGCGATACTGCGAAAAGGTTTCGTAGCCGTGGGTGGACTGGCTACGAGGTTTGTTCGCAGTAGCGAGACGAATGTATCGATGGCCGTTTTGACCGTTGTTCTATTTGCTGTTGGCATAATTCGAATTCACTCAGCTTTAGAAGTTTGATAGTTCATCGTGTGACAAAGTTCTCATATCGCCGAGCGTCGCGGCTTGGCTGCCGCGATGGCTGCTGAGTGCGACGCCCGTGCTGGGCAATTCGAGCGTGCCGTCGGCTACGCGGGATAGCCAGGTAAGCGCGTGGCGCAGTCGCTCGCTGACATCGCTGGCCACGGGTGGGCGTCGGAGACGTAGGCGATATTCGGCCAGGTCTAGCGTGATTGATGCAAGAATCCCGACGAGTTCTGTATGAATAGTGAGGTTTATAGGCGTTTCGTAACGGCGGGCTAGGTAGCTGTTGACTTCGCCTTCGGCTGCGTTTCGCACTTCGTCAAGGACGGCGGTATCAGCCTGGCCATCGCTATCGTCGTCGGCTAGTTGAAGGAGGGTGGCGAGGCCCAGTCGATCTTGTATGCGCTGGTTGGTAATGTAACTCATCGAAAGCGTCCCTATGTGAGTGTCGTATATTTGGCACTGGATATATTTCATCGCGCCCGAAAGGCGAGGCCAGCTCTAGGCCGGCCTCGCCTGGATCGCCAGTCGGTCTACGCTGGCACGGCAAAGAGGCTGCGGATGGCGTATTGCCAATAACCGTAGGCCATGGAATACCGTGCGCGCACGCCGTAGAGGTATTTCTCTCGACGAAAGCCTTCTTCGCTATTTTCGGTGAGCGAGGTAAATTCGATTGGCTCTCTGTCTTGGAAAATGAAGGGGCGAATAACGCCGTCGGTTTTGAGCAGGTACCATCTCCTGCTGTCGGTCAGCCAAGGGACCGCGATGATGCGGGCCGCACCGGCGACGACGTTGGCCATGCTGTCAATGACGGTAGCGTTGACCGCTTCGAGGGCGGTTAAATACAACGATGCTGGTACGACGGCGACTAAGTTGGTAGCTCCGAAGGTCATCGGCTCGCCTTGGTCATCCTTAAAATCATGCATGGCTTTGATGGCATTACCGAGCGAGGTTTTGAATTCGGCGACGGTAGGCTCGTCTGGGTCGATGGCGTCTGCACTCAGACGATTGTCCTGCATGCCAGACGAACCTGATTGGTGGTTACTGGAAAAAAAGGATGTGCCGTCGTAACTATTAAAGCCTACGGTCTCGCCGTTGATGAGGAGTTGGGCGATTAGATAGTCCTTGTGAGTAGCTGCTCGTTGGGCGAGTTCAGCGATGCGGATGCGAATTTGGCCGGTCTTATCGTCGGCAATTTCGTCGCGGTCCACTTCGAGCGTGGACTCGTATTTGAGGTTTTCGACGGAGTAACTTTCGGTGCGCAGTCCGCGGGCGAGTCGGCCTGTGCCCCACTCTCTCATGCGCGGTAGTGAACCGAGCCAGCGATAGGTCTCGCTGTCAGAATTGGACGTGATGCGGGTGCTCAAGTCTTGGAAGAAGGGTGTGGTCGCGTCAAAGCGATTGAGAAATTCGCTTCGTAGACCTTTGCTAAGTAGTCCCGTGTTGATGATAGCAATGGTAAGCGTTCCTTTCTAGAAGCTATTCGTTTTCTGTTTTTCGTCGTTAAGCGTTAGTTCCTGGCCGGCGTTTACACATAGTCAACGATGACGAGGAAAGGGCCTGGGTCGGCGGTTGCGCCGTTAGTTACGGCTAGGGTGAGTACGTTACCGCCGCTTATATGCTGGTTGCTGAGAACGCCGAGGTCGTCTTTGGTATTGGCCGCGGGAAAGGCGGTGGTCGCGTCGTAGGTTTTGGTAACGACCGTACCGATACCAGTGGCCAACGTGATGGCACAGGTGTTTGAATTGTCGATGCCTGCGGATGCGGTAGCCTGATTTACTACCCGGGCTGAAATGAGCCAGGCGTCGGTGTCGAAGCCTTGAATCGCACGGGCGGCAATGTCTGCGCCAGCGGCGAGATTTTCGACGGTGTGGACGACGGTTTTGATTTGTCGGTGTGTCGTATCGAGGCGTAGGATAATCTCGCCGGTGGAGATTACATCCTGGGCAAGGCCGACGTATGCGTTGGCCGTTGCGGTGAAGGTGAGGGTGTCATCCGCTGAGGCGAAGACAGGGCGGCCTATATCGGCGATGGTGGCGTCGGTGAGGGTGTGTCCGAAGTCACCGATGGTGTAGACCCGCAACGAGAGTGCGCCATCAGCGCCGCTGGTGTTATCCATTTCCTCATAAGCGATGCCGATGCATTTGTCGGATGCGGTCAGCGGCTGGGCGAAGCCGGTGGCGGATAGACCGACGAGAGAGCCTTTGTACAAGTGCTTGGCGGCTGCGATTTGGAAGGCTCGCAGCTCCTGGTCGATGTAATGGTCGACTTCGGTGTTGGCGGTAAGTGGCATGATACGTGTTTCCTTTCGTTGAAGTTATGAGATTTGGATTTGTTTACCATTTATGTGATTAATGCCTGCTAACGGTCAGACGATTGACCAGCGGCGACTTTCGTGGCGTCGTCGACATAGGCCTGTTCGGTAGTTAGTGAGGCGAGCAAGGGGTTGGCGCGGTACTCGGCGCGGGCAGTGGCGATGGCCGAGCGGTGGTTGGTGGATAGGGCGACGGTGTCACTTTCGACTATGCTGCGACCCAAAGGCACGATGACTGGGGCGTTTTGTAGCCATTGGTCGAAGAGGGATTCGTCTTTGGCAATCAACTGCTGTGCCCAAGGTTGTAGCACTTCAGTGAGCTTGCCAGTGCGCATGGCTTGGTCGATGCGATTGTCGGCGTGCTGTTGGCTGCTAAGAGATTCAAGCTTGTCGATGCGGTGGCTGGCTGCGACGAGTAGGTCGTTTACGCTGGCTGATTGTGGCAAGGATAGCGTAGTACGTAGCTGATCTAACATAGGTGTCACTTCGTTGACATCGCTAATTTGCTGGGCGTTGATGATGGGTGTCATGCCCACGATGGCTGGTTTGTTGGTTAGAGCGGCGGAGTGGATGGCGACTAGCTTGCGGTCTGATTTACGAATGATGGCTACGGGTGAGAGAAAACGGTATTGCTTGGCCGTGAGCATTTCTTTGGCCTGTTCGGTCCATTCGATTTCGGCGAATAGGCCCACGGTTGGCTGGCTGATGATGCGCTTGATCCAACCGGCGGCTGGTGCTTGTCCATTGGGCGAAGCGTAGGAACCGCCGAGCGTTTGGTGCTCGTAGTCGATGGGTAGGTCCGTGCCGTGATCGTCGAAGGCGGCTAGGACAAGGTCGACGGCTTCGGCGTCTACGGCGAATGATCCGTTGGTGCTTTCGACGTTCCCCCACGGGGCGATGAGAATGCGGGTGGCGATCGGATGGCCTTGCAGGGTGGCTGATCGTAGTGGCTGAATTTCTCGTGCTTGGTCTAACGATTTGTTTTTGTCTTTGGTCATCATTTTTTTCATCCTCGTTTTTGTGTGGTCATAGCTGACATATAAAGAACAACGCCGGTGGTTGCTCTACGGAATTTTTGGAGCGATCAGGTCGTTGTTGAAGGCGTAAAAGATAGCGTTTCTTGGTCCTCAGGGACGCCAAGGGCTTCGTGCATCCATTTTTTGGGTACGGACAAGCCGAGCTTATTGATGGCTTGTTCTAGGAGGTCCGCTTGGGCGAGGCGCTGGTCGAAACGGGTGGCGATTCTGCGGAATTGGGGTACGGGGGCGTCGTGGCCAAAGCGTAGACGGACCATGGGGGCTAGGATGTCGCGTTGGATGGTGCGGGCTTCTTTGCGCATGTCGTCAGCAAGAATTTCCCCGCGGACACGTTCGTGGACCTGGGCTGCGGCGATAGAACCGCTTTGTCCGGTGATGTCTGTGGAGAGGGTTTGGCCTAGCCAGGCTTTGCTTAGCTCGCGGTTTAGGAATTGGATCAAACCGGCGTAAGGCGCGCCGCTGGCATTACGACTTGGTTCGAGGAGCTGCAATTCGACGCTTTGGCTAAAGAGTCCGGCGGCTTGGCTGCCGAGTGATTCGAGCATGTGGATGAGTTCACGTTTTTCTTCGGCGGTGGTATTGGGGCCATAGCGTGCGACACGGACGGGCATGCCGAAAATTTCTGCGAAGATCATCCAGTCTTTGATGGCGAGATTTTTGGCTACATACATCATGGCCGTGACGCGTGCGACCCCGCCGCGTTGCGGATGGCCTGACACGCTGTGGGGGGTGTGGATGATGAATTTGTTGGGCTGGGGAGCGGTACCGAAGCGGTCGTTGTCGGTGGTGAGGAGTCTGGGTTGATCGAATTCGTCGAAGACGATGCGAGAGAAATCGACGGGGATAAAATCTACTGGCCTAAGTCCGCCGCCCTCGACGTCCCAGATTATTTCGGAGATGGCGATGTTTCGTCCGACGGCCAGAGAAAGATGTTGCACGGTGTTATCGAAGTTGTCGCTGCGTTGGAGCCAATGTCGGCAATAGTCGGCGGTCTGGTCGGCTAGCTTTTGACTTTTCTCGTCTGTCATGTTGTTGGCACTGACTATTTGCCAGGGTAAGCCGGTTAGGGATAAGCGGCGGGTTTGGGCGACGGCGTAGAGGTGGGCATCTTTTTCTTCCATTTCTTCGTAGAGCGAAAACATGGCCGCGGGCGATCCCTCGTCAGCTTCGCGGAGGATGGCTATGAGGCGCGAAGGGGTTAGGCCTGCGCTGGGATAGTCGCGAACGGCGTCTTGTCGCCTGGGCACGAGGGATTGGCCTGGCTTGGGGTTTTGCGGCTTTAATGATCTCGCGGCTGCGACGAGTCGCTCTTTCCATGTCATGTTTTGCTCCTTGAAACTGAAGGGTTTTTGTGCGTTTATGTCTTATTGTGCCGATTACCTGGCGATATGGGTGGGACGACTGGTTCACGCATGCCCTTCCCCCCACCCTTCGGGAGTACCCGAAGCATGGGGCACGCTGAATGAGATATGGCTGAGTAATCCAAAAGGGAATCGCGTGTCCGCGCGGGCTGAAGCCCGCGGCTCGTTGTGCAGGAGTCGTGCAGGAATAGAAATTTGTGAGTCATATATTTGTCCTTTACCACGCGCCGCTTCGGGCGAATGAAAGTGATTTTGTGTTTACGGATTCGATGGTTACGTGTGCGTTGTTGGCTGCGCGGACGGCGAGGGCGGCGGCCCAGAAGCGATCGGCGTGGCTGCCTTCTTGTCGGGGGGCGGAGATGCGAAAATTGCCGCTGCTGGTCATGGATCGCTCGACACTGTGCCAATCGTTGATGATGGCGTCGCGGTTGGGGATTTTGATGCGGCTGTTTTCCACCGCAATGCGCAAGTCGCCGGCTAACGACGATTTGATGGACGATGTGAAGGTGACAGGCTCGACGCGATGTTTTCCGAATCGCGTGAGTAACTCCTCGGCTAATTGCATACCTAATCCTCCGGCGTCTATGCAGCACTTTCTTACACAACGTAGTGAGAGCAGTTCGTGGAGCATGGCTTGTTGTGCACGAAAGGGGGCTGCAGAAAGTTCGAATAGTCCCACTGTAGAAAGAACGTCGCCGGTGATCTCTAAGACCCAGACGACGGTGAGATCACGCAGTCGGCCAATGTCTACGCCGAGGTAGAGGTCGCCATCGGTGAGGTCGGTGACGTTTTCGGCGGGGTTTAGCTGATGATCGACACAGGCAAGGATTTGGTCGTAGCTTAGCAGGGCGGTGGCTTCTTCGATGAACTCGCAGAGGAATTCCTGGCGAAAGAGTAGGTCGTCGTTACAGGCTTCACGGAGAGTGACTATGTCGATGTCTAGGCCCTGCTTGATGGCGTCAGGAAGGGTGAGCAGGTCTGTGGAGAAGCGGGGGTTGTTGCGGAGTTCGTAGAAGAGGTTTCCCTTGCCTTTGGGGGTGGAAGCGATGTCGAGTTCGCCCTGGCCTCGGAGTAGGGTGGGGAATAGTGCCGCCCAAATGTCACGGTCGTCGCGGTGCATGGCGAATTCGTCGAGCAGGATGTCTCCGGTGTAGCCTCGGGCAGTTTGGGGGTTGGCGGGCAGGCCTATGATGCGGACGCCGCCGGGTAATATGATTTCGCTGGCGGTGAAGTGCATATCGTTGAAGTAGTTTGAGCCTTTGAATTGAGTGGCTATTTGTAATACCTGGCAATGCTGACGGGCTTTGAGCATGAGTTCACGGGATTGGCGCATGCCGGCTGAGAGGAATATTTGGTTTCGTCTGCGGGACAGGCCGCGAATGATGCGGCGGAGAGATTTTGTGAAGCTCTTGCCAGTTTGCCTAGCCCAGCAGTTCCAGCGGAAGCGGGCGGAAGATTCGATGTCGCGGCGTTGGTAGGGAAGGAGCGGGACGATGGGCTTGGGGCGAGCGGGGTGTTTGGTTGTGGGTTGTTTGCTGGAGGCTTGTTTTGACATGTTTGTTTCGCTTATATGGAGAGAAATGATGCTCACATATAAAGAACGTGGCGGGTGATCTAAGGAGAGGGGGAGATGGATAGCGCGCTATGAATTCGAGTTCTGATTGCGTGTTATGGTCATCTAATCAGAAGAGGCCGCTTTCTCACCTACGAATTGCATGAACTGATTCATGCCAGTGGGATCAAATCCCTCGTCATACCCGCGCAGGCGGGTATCCAGTCTTCGTAACCAACATGCTGCCGTTGGATTCCCGCCTTCGCGAGAATGATGATCAGTAGAATAGTGCGTTTAGAGACTAAAGTGTGCGACGCTGCTATTATTCTTGCCATTCGTTGTCACGGGCGCGGTTCTGTTTGGAAAAGCCGCATGGTTATGCGTGTCAGGATTGAGGCACGATCTGATATAACCCTTGGCCAGCGTATTTTAGTCTGCCTTGTTCGACTAGTTTTTCCCAGACGGCTTTGGGGTATTGATGTGGTGGCATAATGGCTACGACGCCCGAGGCCTTACCGCCGGACATTGGTCCGTGGCCAAGTTTTGATTCGTCGTCGAGGCGGGTCAGCTTGAGACGCTTTTTGAAGGCCTTTAGGGCTTTGCGAAGCTCTTCCGGTGTTGGTGATTCTGGGGTTGAATGAGGCTCAGACATGATTCGTCGCTCCTATAGATGGACCATTACTCAGGTGTGAGTATACAGGATTGGGTGGCCACGACCAAGGATGATCATACGTCCATGACGAATTGGCAATCCAAGGTACCTCACCACGGTAAGGAGATGCGAAGCTACCGAAAAAATACCGCCGCTACATGATGATGATTCCATTGCAGTTGGCTGATCGGTTATCGTTTGTTAAGTATAGAGCGCAGCGCAATACGTCGTCCTCGCTGCTTCGGCTTATTGGCCGCGGAACGTAGCTGTGGCGCTTTTTTCTCTGCGGGAGAAAAAATCCCTTTACATTGACGGCAGTAGCGCGACTTTGTAGCGGTTACCGCAGAAATAACATGCGGAAACGCACAAAACGGACAATGTACATATAGCGCATCCATGATCCCCCCTCTCCCCATCCGCCAGAACTGGCAGACTTACGTATCCCCCAAGCCCACGCGCCGCTAACCAATCCCCTACCAGCCAACGACGAATAAATATCTCACCGCGTGAGTTAACCTATTTCCCAACCAGACCAACAATGTCTTCTAAAAGCATTGCGGCATCCTGCGTTCCCAGCGACATGATGTCACGAGACAACGGCGCGTTAATGAATTCCTGATCCGCCAAAAACGCATCTGCCGCTGAGCGGTCATCCATAATCGCGTTGTCATCATCCACATGATTTAAGCCGAGCAAATGACCCGCTTCGTGCGCGGTGACGTTGCCAATAGCTTCGGCTAGCCCCGCTAGCGATGGTTGAGTCGTAAATATCCGTGGCGAAAAAGACTCTGAAAAAATAATGGCATCGTCACAGAAATCGGCGTTATATAAGTCTACACTGTCTGCAATGCCAAACATGGTCGCGCTAAAGCCACCCATAAAAATCGTGGCCACTTCCGTCCCCGCAGCTGGCGGATTATCTGAGGTTATTACTTCCACATTGAACCGCTCAAAATTCCGCGCTACGGAATCTCGGATTAGCCCTTTTAGCATGTCGGTCTGCCCGCTATACAAATCACTAATTTGATCCGCATCAAAGGCTGGTATCGTGGTTGGTCCAAGCGGCGCGTCGTTAATGGTGCCACCGGCGAAATTGATCAGTAAAATTTGTGGCACAGCAGCTGGGACGGTAAGCCCGCGATCAATAAGAACGTCTGATTGATAGCTACCCGTGCCCTGACCGCTACCTGCGAAGGCCGAATTCGTCACAGCTAAGTAAAAAGCGTCACTATCCCGGCGAACGATCCACTTCACGATCGAATCGAAATTCGTACCGCTCACATCGTCGTTGATATACACCACCCGCGACGCGCTATCGAACAGGGCTACCGACACATCCAACGCGGAATTAGGTGTGGTCGTATTGATAGTGATTTGATCACCCGCACTGAGCGGGCCTAGCAGATACACATCAAGGTCACCTTTTTGTGCCACCGTGCCCTGCAATGCCGCGACGTCGCTACTATCAAAAACTGCGACGATCGCATCCGTGAAGGTGTCGTTGGGCTCGTCAGATGTTTTCCCTAGACTACTCGTAGCCATATTATCGCGATTACCATCGGTGACGGTTCCGTTTGTCCCACCACCAGTGATAGCCCCTGTGCCCGTACCGCAGCCTACAAGGCTTGCTGTGAGCAGCGAAACGGTTAGGAGTCGATACAAATTGTGTGTTGTCATGCGATCGTGAATCACGTCAGTGTTTCCTCTTGGCTTTATATCCAAATGGCAGGTGGCCATTCAAGTCAATGTTAGATTGACCACAGAAAAACCGCTACACGTGAAAATCCTTCCAGGTAAAGGTCATCCTTGCTTTACGGATGGTCACCCAAACCACAGCTACTCAACATAAAGCCGCTACGTGCAGCCAAATCATTTTTCTTAGCCGCCCGCACTTTAGCGCCGGGGAACAATGGCTTCGGAGAAAAGTCTAACTCAATGTCTCCGCCAACACTATCGAATAGTAACATCACCGCATCTTGCATACCCACCGGGAACACGTCCGGGTATATCAAAGATTGGGTGAACGTCTGGTCCGTGATAAGCTGATTCAAACTCGCGGTTACATCCATAATACCCAATGGGTCTGAGGTATGTACAAGTCCCAACAAGTGTCCGATTTCGTGACTGGTAACATTGGCCAGTGCCTGGGCCATCTGATCGACGCTTGGCTCCAACGCACCAAACACCGCGAAGGTATCTGTAAAGACAATGGCTACCTGCCCCTTGGTCGAATTGTATTCGTCGACCCCCTCAGCTACGCCCAGCAATCCAGGGTCAAATGAGCCAAAGAACACCCGTGTCATGGACGAATCAAAGCTAGCGCCTTCGCTGGTGGACAAAATGGTGACGTTAAAGTCGGCGAAATCCTCTCGAACCATTTGTACCAAGGCTTGGATTACATCGTCAGTTTGACCTGCAAAACTCGCGTCAACTTGCGAGGCATCGAAGGGCGGAACATCCACCGCGGGGCGTGTGCTAATGCGCACATTGCTGCCACCGCTAAAGACGAGAAGAATCGTGTCTTGCGAAGTAGCCGCCGGTGTCGCGTTTGCCTGAATGCTAGCGACGAGTCCGTACTCGCCACTTGCGCTATACCCAGGCGTGGCTGATACCGCGACATAGTAGGCGTTGGACGCCCGCCGCGCGATTATATCGAGGAATGGTTGTTGCGTACCGAGATACACATTGCGATGATCGTTGACCAACAGCGAAGCCCCTTGCTCATCGAACAGGGCGATTGCGCCGTTGAGCGATTCTTCGGTGGTCATATCAACAATGATTCGATCACCGGCCTCCACAGGCCCGAGGTTGTATAGGTCTACATCGTTGGAACTGTTAATCGTTCCACGGATGACCAGCGATGTTTCGGGAATGGATATAAGCTCCGCCGTCTGAAAGGCGTCGTTCGTATCCGTTTCGAAGAAAGTGTCTCCACCACTATCGTCCAGCGCCGCTAGACTTAGTGTCGGTCGGGTAGTGCGCGAGCTACCCAACCCAGGAATTACCCCACAACCTGCGATTACTAGCACACCTAACATAGCAGACCAACGGCCCGCGCTTACAGAAATTCGTTTTTGGACCAGCACAGTTCTTCCCCTTAGGCGATATGCGAGTAGATACTTTCCCCCTGCCGATTCGCATGACCGGTTCCTCCCACATAGGAGCTACGCAAACCGCGCAGGCTGGCCAGCACGCGTACAACGATAAATCGTCGCAATCCCCGTTGGCCAACCCCGCAGTCCGCTGTGCTTCGTCCCTCTCCAATGCGAATGTACGATACGCCCAGGCGCTAAGCGGCTAAGCAAGTGATCGGGCGCAGAAAAACTCTTAACGGGATTTGTTAGCTGGGATACAGGCCCAAAATGGGTTGAACTTTAGGACGTTTTGATGAAAATAGTGCGTCCGAAAAATACCTAGCTATAATCCCAAGCACTTATGACAACGATTCCGTTCACCACTGAGCAGCAGCAGGCCATTGATGCGGCCGGCTGTAGTGTTATTGTTTCCGCCGCAGCAGGTTCCGGTAAGACAGCTGTTCTTGCTCAGCGATGCGCATATTTGGTGTGCGATGCCCCGCCTCAACATCGCTGTGATATAGACCATCTTCTCGTACTCACGTTTACAGATGCCGCCGCTACAGAGATGAGATCGCGCATCGTGGCCGCCCTTCGAGAGCGACTGGGGAAGACGCCTAACGATCGCCGGCTGCGTGAGCAAATTTCCCTAGCAGGCGCGGCCCACATCTCAACAATACACGCCTTTTGCCAGTGGCTGATCCGCAGATGGTTCAGCGAGCTAGGTTTGGACCCCGCCGCGACTTTACTCGACGGGGACGAGGCTAATTTGCTGCGGCGAGAAGTGCTACATGATCTCTTTTCTTCGCTATACGAACGAGCGAATTCATCACCTAGCAATTCGGACAAGAACGCAATCAGTGACACATTCGATGAGGTGGCTGCGGCGGATAAGTTGAGTTTGGGCTTTATCGATCTCGTAGACGTCTATGGGTTGGGACAGGATGCGCCGATCGGTTCGCTCATACTCGGACTATCTAATTTTCTCTCGTCGCTTCCGAATCCAGAAGCCTGGCTAACGGAGGCGGAATCGGTCCAAATTCAGGCACCGGAAAAAATTGTTTTGCGTCTGGCGGAAGCGCTGGACGGCGAGATGCAGCGACAAGCTGAACATGCACTTCAACTAGCGACTCGCATAGAAGAGGGAGACGAAATCGGTCTTCCCTATGCGGATGCGATTCGCGCATACGCTAAACAGCTCCAGGATTGGTCAACGCAGTTGTCGAGCTGTATAGCCGAGTCGCCAGCGTCCCTAGAAACGAGGCTTGAGCGTGTTGACATCTTGCGCGGTGACATTGATGCCTATGAATTATTGAAGGTCTCCATCAGGTTAGCGAAGGATGCGGATCCAGAATTGCGCCAAGCTCGTGATAATGCGAGCAAGCTGTATTCGTCGGTAAAAAAAGACTTATTCGCCAAGCGTATCCAATCGCGCTACTGCTTGTTCTCTGTAGCCGAGTGGATGGACGGCTTAGCCCAAACCGGGCCACACGTATCTACAATCACCGGTATGACGCGGGCATTTCTTGAGGCCTACGCTGCCAGAAAAAAACAAGACGCACTACTAGACTTCTCCGACCTGGAGCGATTTGCCTTTGAGCTGCTGGTGCGCGAGGGGGACGTCGAAAACCCATCGGATATTGCGATTGAATTGCAAAAGCGATTCGCCCACGTACTTGTTGACGAGTTTCAAGACATCAACCCCATCCAGCAGACCATCCTCAAATTAATTAGTCGAGAGTCCAATGCCGACCTTAATGACAATCTATTTACCGTAGGAGATGTCAAACAAAGCATCTACCGATTCCGCTTAGCGGAGCCAGCGCTGTTTACTCAGCGGTTGCAAAATTTTCGCGACGCCACAGACCAACGACAGGCTATCGATTTACAAAAAAACTTCCGCAGCAGAGCCGAAGTCATCGACGCGGTGAATCTTATTTTTCGGTCCCTCATGCCAGCCCGAGTAAACAGCATCGTATACGACGATCGCGCAGCCCTTCGCCTGGGCAGGGAGGTGCCTCAAACCACCAGGCAACCTGCGGAAATCCACCTGCTACAGCGGAAATTTTCGCAGGAAGATAGCCAAGAAGAATCGCCGGTCATTGATTATCGAAGTTCCCAATACTGGTCGTACGCGGCCCGGGAAGCTTACGTAATCGGATCGCGCATTCAATCGCTGATAGAAGCCGGGACCATTCAACCGGACGGCGAAGCGCTTACCTACAAGCATATAGCCATCTTACTGCGGGCGGCCCGGGTGAATGGTCAACAGATGGCTTCCATGCTCACAACGATGGGCATCCCCGCCTACGCCGCAGCCGGGGGTTCGTTAATGGACGTGGTAGAGGTGCGCGACGTGTTAGCTGCCCTGCGGGTATTGGATAATTTTCAACAAGACATCCCTCTAGCCGCGGTGATGCGTAGCGGCATATTCGGCGAAAAATTCAACGCGGACGATCTTCTATCACTGCGAAATCTGAATCGAAGCATCCCCTTCCATGCCTGCGTGCGGGCTTACGGAGAAAATGGCACGGACATGGCACTGCAGCTGCGCGTGGCATCGTTATTGGCTCGCATGGAAAAATTTCGCCGGGCCATGCGTCAGCGCGCGACGGCTGACGTATTGTGGGAACTGTTCGAGCAGTTTGGCTTTCTCGCGTATGTGGGAGGCCGACCTAATGGGCGACAGCGGCGGGCGAATTTGCTCAAGCTCCATCGTCTCACCCAAGAGTTCGGCGGATTTCGACGGCAGGGATTGCACCGATTCATTCGATATGTCGATTCGCTAACCGAAGCTGAGCGCGAGGTGTCAATCGCATCCACGAGCGGCGAAAGCGAAAACGTCGTACAAATCATGACCATTCATCAAAGTAAAGGGCTGGAATTTCCAGTCGTTTTCCTTGCTGGTTTGGGTACAAAATTCAATCTCGGTGATCGTCAAGGCCGCATGATCTACGATCGGGTAGCCAAGCTAGGCCTGAATGCGATCGACAGAGAAAAAATGATCGAATACCCCTCAGCCGCCCATCGATTGGTGGTAGACGAAATTGAACGCAACGCCCGCGACGAGGAAGCACGCATTCTATACGTGGCTATGACAAGAGCACGAGATAAACTTGTCCTGGTAGGTTCAACCAACGAAGTAGAAGCATGGTCGAGTCTTACGTCGCGCACGGCGCAGTCGCCACCACCTTCGCAACACGCGCTCACCACCGCATCCACGCCCTTAGATTGGCTATATCCGACGCTGGCAGCAGCGCCTTTGGATGCGGTCGCTGCGAACGATAAAAATCCGGGGACATTGTTCACGCTGCGAACCTATCTCACCCAAGAGATGCTCACCTGGCAGGCACAAACTCAACCGACGGATGATGAGTCCGCCACACTTCAAGCGGTTGCGAATCTAGAACCAGTTTCAACCGGTGAAACTATCGCATCGGAAGACGCCAAAACCGAAGACCTCTTGCAGCGATTTGATCGTCAATATCCGTTCCTAGCCGCGACTTCTATCCGGGCGGCCATTGGCGCTAGCGAAGTAAAAAGATATTTCGACGATACCCGTGATCCGCTAGATGAACCGGGCGAAGCTATCGGTTCACCGAGCGATAACAAGAAAAAGGTGAGCTTTGTCATTCCAACAGCTCACGCGAACGCGGACGATACTATAGACGCACCCGCACAGCGTGGCATTATCAATCACCGGGTATTGCAACATCTGGACTTCGAGCAAACGCGAGACGAAGCTGGCGTAAGAGAAGAAATTCTCCGACTCAGTCAATCGCAGCTACTCAGTCAGGAGGAAGCATCGCTGGTAGAAGTGGAGGCTATCGCGTGGTTTTTGACGACACCGATCGCGGAAAAAATCCGTCGAATAGGTCAGGCATTCCGCCGGGAATTCCATTTTATCTGCACAGAGCCTCTCGACTGGTTTGACGCTACCCAAGAAGTTCAATCGGGAGACACCGTACTCGTGCGCGGTATTGTGGACGGCGTCTTACCTGAAGATCAAACCGTCGAAATCATCGACTACAAGACGGACCGCGTCTCATCCGACGATGTCGCTACGCGGGCCTTAAACTATCGACCACAAATGATGCTGTACGCCCGAGCCATCGAACAACTTTGGAAAAAGCCGGTAAGCCAATGCTCGCTCGTCTTCCTAACGCCAAGAAAAATCGAGGTACTCACAGACTTATGATCGACACCAGCAGTCGGGTGTCCCATTCCTCGGGTACTGCCGAAGGCTGGGGGAAGAACAATCGAGAATGAGTTGTCCTAAGCCCCTTGTCGTGGTACGTACCGTGTAGGAAAATAAGCCGTAGTCAGCAGGTAACATTAGCCCTTAATGCCCGACGTAAGAATATGACGAATCGCCAAGCGGATACCATCAACCAGCGGGCACGCGAGATCGGATTTGAAATATTCGAATCCGCCGCTCAGGCTCAGCCTCACGTCTGGCAAAAAGCTTGGTGGCTTGAGCAAATGACGACCGCACTGGACCCATACCCCGCGTTGCAAACACGACTTTTCCAGTTCGTAGACTGCCTCCCCGCGCTCCAGACCAACCGAGACATCGCCCGCCATTTGCGGGAATATGTCGACCCCAACCAAACCCCTTGGCCACGATTCACGGCTGCGGTATTGGGGGCTGGTCGATGGCAAAGCTGGCGGGAAGAATTCCTAGGCAAGGTAGCCGGCGTCGGCGCGATCCAAATGGCCCATCGCTTCATCACCGGCTATGACATTCCCACAGCCATGAAAACCATCCAGCGACTACGGGGTCAAGGCATGGCTTTCACCATGGACGTACTCGGAGAATCCACCACCAGCTACGCACGGGCAGACGCTTACGCCCAACTTTATCACGATCTAATTCGCGAACTGCCGCAGCGATCTGAGCTTTGGTCTAGCAACCCAGACATCGACCGCGACCACTTTGGCCCCATACCGCGCGTCAACTTGTCCATTAAGCTAACCGGCTTGGACCCACATTTCGACGCCATCGATCCACAGCGGTCCATCCGCGTAGTGAGCGAAAGACTCCGACCATTATTGCGCCAAGCGCGGCAGGTTGGCGTGTTCATCAATATCGATCTTGAATCCACCAAGCACCGAGAAATCACATTCGAACTGTTTAAGTCCATACTGATGGAAGATGAATTTCGCGATTGGACTAACATCGGTATCGTCGTCCAAGCCTACCTGCGCAGTAGCGAACAAGACCTTCGCAGCCTACTAGATTGGGGTAAACGGCGCGGACATCGATTCTCCATTCGATTAGTCAAAGGTGCGTACTGGGACGCAGAAACTGCGGCTGCGGTACGTAACTATAAAACGCCACCAGTCTGGACCCGCAAGTGGGAATCAGACGCTTGCTACGAACGTCTCACCCGCATCATGCTAGAAAACACGCACCTCATTCGATCGGCGTTCGCCTCACACAACGTGCGATCGCAGGCCTACGTGTTAGCCGTGGCTGAGTCGCTGGGCTTGTCTCGGCGACATTTTGAATCGCAAATGCTTTACGGAATGGGCGATCCTCTCAAAAGCGCCATGATTAAACTAGGCGTCTGCCTACGGGTGTATTGCCCTTATGGTGATCTCATGCCCGGCATGGGATACCTCATCCGTCGCCTACTCGAAAACAGTTCTAACGACAGCTTCTTGAAGCAGTCGTTTACCGATCGAACCTCTCACGAAAGACTTTTGCAAGACCCCGCTATCGCTCAGCCGCCTAGCGGACCTTTGCCTCAGCGATGCTATCAAAATACTTTTCCCGAGGAATCTATGTCAACCTTTAAGAACGCCTCCCACACCAATTTCGCCAACGCCGACAACCGCGATAAACTTATCGGCGCGATTCAATACGTGCGCGGCGAATCTTCTCGACAATATCCCGCCATCATCGACGGAGAACCTGTCACTACCAGCGACACCTTCGCGTCATGCAATCCGTCCAACAGCGCCGAAATCATCGGACGTGTCACCATGACAACGACTACCGACGCAGACCGCGCCGTAGCCGCCGCTACGCGGGCATTCGATTCATGGCGTCACACCTCAGCCGCTGTCCGGGCTGATCTGTTGCGAAAAGTGGCCGACTGTCTGGAAGCCAGACGCTTCGAGTTAGCCGCCACAATGATTCTCGAAGTCGGCAAACCCTGGCGCGAGGCCGACGCCGACGTTACCGAAGCCATCGACCATTGGCGCTACAACGCCGACCAAGTCGAGCACCTAGCTTGTCATCCGCGCCTTAGAAATCTGCCCGGCGAGGACAATCAGCTAACCTATTCACCTAAAGGCGTTTGCGCGGTCATCTCTCCTTGGGCGTTTCCCCTGGCTATTCTTTCCGGCATGACCAGTGCCGCCTTAGCTGCTGGCAACACAGTAGTTATAAAACCAGCATGCGAGGCCGCGATTTTAGCTGCGAAACTTTTCGAGACCCTTATGGAAACGGGCTTCCCCGCCGGCGTGATAAACTTCCTGCCAGGACGCGGCGAACAGGTGGGGTGCCATCTTGTGGAACATAGCGGCGTCAACATCGTCGCCTTCACTGGGTCACAGGCCGTGGGCACCAACGTCATCCGAGCAGGGTCAATCGTGCGTCCCAGTCAGGCGTTTATCAAAAAAATGATCGTCGAAATGGGTGGCAAGAACGCCATCATCGTCGATAGTGACGCCAATCTCGACGAAGCGGTCCAAGCCATACTCGAATCGTCGTTTGGCTATGCGGGCCAAAAATGTAGCAGTTGTAGTCGCGTGATCGTAATCAATGACATTTTCGACGAACTCGCCATGCGACTTACCGAAGCCGTCAAAAGTCTAACCCTGGGTTCCGCGGAACTGCCAGCCACCAACGTGGGGCCGGTCATCAACGCCCAAGCCGTGGCTCGCTTCAATGAATATCTTGATCTCGCCCGTCAAGAAGCAAGCATCCTCGTACAAGCTTCACTTCCTGAAGATGCAACTTCTGGGTACTACGCCGCGCCAACGGTCATGGTAGATGTCAAACGCGACGCCCGCATCGCCCAAGAAGAAATCCTCGGGCCTATGCTGGTCTTACTAAAAGCAGCCAATTTCGATGAAGCGTTGGACATAGCCAACTGCACGCGATATGCCCTCACCGGCGGCATATTCTCCAGAAGCCCAGACCACATCAATCGTGCAAAACAAGAATTCGCCGTGGGTAATCTATATATCAACCGCAGCATCACAGGCTCTCAGGTAGACGCCCAACCCTTCGGCGGCTTTCGATTAAGCGGAACAGGGGTGAAAGCAGGCTCACCAGATTATTTGCTACATTTTATGGACGCCCGCTGCATTACGGAAAACACTCTACGTAGCGGTTTAGTACCAGATGAAAATCATTCACAAATCGCGTAGAATAGAAACGATGAATTAAAGGTGGTCGAGGTCGGCTGCTTCGGGCTATGGAAATAGGAGTTTTTACAGATGGATCTATCAGAATTTATCAGCGCGCTTTTCGGAAATGTGGTTATTTTTGCGCTAGCCATACTCTTGGCTGTGGGTCTTTTTTAATCGCCTCGATGTGGTTCAACAATACGCGCGGGCCAACAGCTGCATCCTCATGGGCGATGCACCGACGATGGCCCTGTGGACAGGGGCCTTGCGCTTGTCCGCATGGACTACAATCTAGGCTCGACGAAACGCTAACCACGCATGGATAATCGCTGGCGAGGACGCTATCGGTAACGGTGAACACCGTAACCGTGGGCTTGCCCAGTGTCCCAGATAAGTGCATCGGAAAAGAGTCGCTGGTTACGACAACGTCCAACTGTGACATCACGGCTGCTAAATCAGCTGGGGTTGGCGTGTTTCCTACCAGATCAACTGTCACAGCTGCAGACGATAGCTCGCGCAGATCGTCAGCACGCACTACCCGCGTGGCATCAGGAAAACATGCTCGCACATCGTCCCGGGCAATGTCCCTACCGCCAAGCAGAAACACGATGTAACCCGCGCCAACCATAAGCTCAGCTAACTCACGACAAGCGGAGATGGGGTAAGAACGCAGCGATTCAGGACTCCCCAAAGCCAGCCCGATACGTTCACGGCCTACATCGGGCAGTAGCCAATGGTCTTGCTGCGCTGTCGGAACGACAATCGACGCCGGCTTTTTCGTTAGCGGCGAATGCAGGCAAGCGCTGAACACTTCGCGGCAACTACGGCGACTCCCCTGAGAAATCGATTCGATCCCCTCGAAACACATGTAATAATCATACCGATCGATGTCATCAGCTGATGGCGGATAGGAAATGACATTAGCTAGTCCCGGCGTTAGTGAAAACACCGCAGCCGCTTCGCTACGGCAGGCTATGTCGATGTTAACATCGGGATACGTCTCGACCAGCGATTGCAGGCACGAGGCCACGACTAGCGTGTCCCCACCTCGACCAATAAAGCTCAGCAATAATCGCTCGTTCGAAAGTGATTGGCCCAGATATTGCCCAAGTCGACGATCCAAACTTTCCACCAATTCAACGGCCCCATCACGAAGCCCTAACCCAGCTTCCTCATCGTGTAACACGTAGGACTCACCCACCCGCAATTGAAACGCGAGCTGGCCTTGTCGATCACATACCTGAGAGTCAGCCTTGGCTTTGATGATTTGCAAAAGTTTGTAACCTCATAAAAAACTAGCCGCACGCTTCAGCTTGCGCGGTGTTGAGAAAGTTATAAGCAGTCAAGGAATTCAGACGCACCTATCGCGCCATGCCATAAACGGCTCCTCGATAGTCGTATCGGCCTATGTTGCGCAGGGCTAATGAAATAGAAAGTGCAAAAATATTCGATGTATCAAAAGACCGATAGGCCCGATAAAATTATCCTGATAGGACTGCCTGCAAATATCACTCGTAGTTGGGCTGTTGACCCCAATGAAGTTTGGCAACCAGTTTATGCCATCGCGGGTAAAGCGGATTACGCACGATGTGCATGGCACAGACAAATCGCTTAATGGTGACTCGATCACCCTCTTCCAGCGGCATTAAAACTTGACCATCGATAATGGCCGTCGTCCCAGCATTGACGCTTGACGCGATAACATCAACCACACTATCACATTCAACCACCAAGGGCCTATGTGTCAAAGAATGGGGAGCCATGGGCGTCAACACAATGGCATCAACCCCGTGCTGAAGAATAGGACCACCCACAGATAAATTATGAGCCGTCGAACCGTTAGGCGTGCAGACAATCAAGCCATCGCCACGTACTTCGGTAAGCGGTAGATCATCAATAAAAATGCCCAGCGACACCATCCTAAACGGCGCACCGGCCCGAATCACGCAATCATTGATGGCTATATGCGAATCGAGCACGCGACCCTCACGGGAAACGGTCACCTCAAGAATCATACGCTTACGGAGTAGCGACTCATCGCATAACGCACGCTGGAAATGGGCTTCTAATTCTGCCAGCGAAAACTCGGCCAAAAAACCGAGCTTGCCGATATTGACGCCAATCAGCGGCACTTGCTTTTCACCTAAGGAGCGAGCCGCGCTAATCAACGTACCGTCGCCACCGAGAACTATGAGTCGATCAATGTCATCATCGCAAACACGCGAGCAATCAAGCCCCGTAGCCGTGCCGACAATTTGGCATTGAGACGCTGCAAAAGAGGCTAAACGGTCCATCGCCTCAGCCGCAGCCGCCTTATCCGGGTTGCTCAACAAGAAAATGCGTTTGTCAGAAACGGTCTTCGACATGAAATTGACCTATCACCCACAACTTTACGACGACTCTGTCACACATGCATGAGCTATTGAAAGCGACTACCTTGAAACCAAGGCTTGGTCGCTGGTAGTTGAAATATCCGACGAACGGCGCGACGCACCTTTATCAAGCAACCGCAACAGTGTCGCCGCGATACCGGTCGCATCGAGACTACACTCCGCCAATTGACCCGCACGAGAACCGTGGGCGACAAAACGATCTTCTGGCAAACCAAGACGCACCAACTTCGAGGCATCTAATCCCAGCTTCTGGGCCGTCTCCAACACCGCTGACCCGAAACCGCCTGAAACTGAATGATCTTCAACCGTCACCACAGGCTGCCCGCCTACCAGCGCGTCATGCACCATCGCTTCATCCATCGGCTTAACAAACCGGGCCGCTACTACGCCAACTTCAATGCCCTCGCTTGATAGCATTTCCGCAGCAGCTAACGCATGACTCGCCGTCGCGCCGTAGCACAACAGGGTAGCCGCCTCACCATCTCGCAGCGTACGCGATTTACCAAGTTCAAATGGTGGACAATCTGGCACCGGCGCAGGCACATCATCTCTCGGATAGCGAATAGCGCAAGGCTGATCCAGCGTAAGCCCCAGCTTCATCGCCGCAGCCAATTCGACTTCGTCAATCGGAGCCATCAACACCATGCCGGGGAAGTTTCGCAGATAAGAAATATCAAGAAAACCGTGATGTACCGGGCCATCACTACCCACCAAACCTGCCCGATCAAGGCAAAACATGACCGGCAAGCCTTGCAATACAACCTCTTGAAAAATTTGATCAAACGCACGCTGCAAAAAAGTGGAATAAATGGCTACGACCGGCTTCATGCCGGCCTTGCACATACCCGCAGCCATATCGATCGTACAGCTTTCTGCAATGCCAACATCAAGGCATCGGTCGGGAAATTTGTCTGCGAACAGATTTAGCCCTGTCCCGTCCGGCATACCAGCCGTCATCGCGAAGATGCGATCATCTTGCTCGGCTAGATCAACCAAACTTTCAGCAAAGGCCAGCGTCCAGCTTCTACCGCCGCTTTTCTTAACAACAACTTTGCCGCTTTCAACCGCGAATGGTTTAGGACTATGATATTTACCAGGCTCAGCCGACGCCCAATCACACCCCATCCCCTTCACCGTATGCACATGTAACAGTACCGGATGGTGTGCGTGTTTTAACATTTCGAGAAGTTCGACCAAGTGTCCAATATCATGGCCATCAACCGGCCCCACGTATTGCAATCCCATCGCTTCAAAGACTTGACCAGGCGAAACCGTCGCCTTAATGCCTTCTTTTAAGTGCGCAATCATTTCAAAAGCTGGCTTGCCCAATAACGGAAGCTTGGGAAGCGTGCGCTTCGTGCGCGATTTCATCTCTTCATAAAAATTGCTCGCCCGAAACTTAGCCAGGTATTCCGCCATCGCCCCTTGAGACGGCGCGATACCCCACTCGTTATCGTTGAGCACGATCAAACATTGCCGTTTCAACAAGCCCGCTTGGTTAAGTCCTTCGAAGGCGACGCCATTAACAATGCTCGCATCACCAACAACCGCCACCGTAGCCCGGTCGTTACCAAGCATTTGATCTGCCCTAGCCATGCCCACCGCCGTCGCGACAGCAGTCCCCGCATGACCTACGTTGAACAGGTCGTACTCGCTTTCGTAAATATCAGGAAACCCGCTAACACCACCGGGCTGACGCAACGTCTCAAAACGCGCATGTCGACCAGTCAACAACTTATGCGGATAACATTGATGCCCTACATCCCACAGAAGGCGATCTTTTGAAAAATTGAAAACGCGATGTAGCGCGATAGTCAACTCGGTCACGCCGAGGTTGCTGGTAAGATGGCCGCCATTTTGGCCTACAACCTGCAAAATGCGTTCACGTACTTCCGTCGCCAACGTGGCCAGCTGTCCCATGGATAATGGCGACAGATCATCAGGCGATTGAATATTATCCAACAAACTCATAGATACTCCCGGCCCTAGGCACGCTTCTCATACGTACCCAAAATCTTCAACTGACTGACTCAGCCATCACGGCATTATAGTGGCAAGTTAACGTCATTGGCAGTTCTCTTTTTATTTCTAATGCTTCCTATCAACCACAAATCTGGCCAATTGTCGCAAATCGTCAGCCTCGTCACCCATGCTATCGAGACAAGCCAGCGCTGCGTCTCTAGCGCGCTGAGCTGCTTTTTGGCTTTCTTCTAGTCCAAAACACGCAGGATACGTCTGTTTTCCCGCAAGACCGTCCTTGCCCACAGCCTTGCCAAGCTCATGCTGCGTCGACGTTACGTCCAATAAATCATCGGCGATTTGGAAAGATTGTCCCAACATATGACCAAATTGAGCAAGCTGATTCACAAATTTATCGTTACCCGCCCCACACATCGCCCCCATCCGACAGGCCGCCTCGAATAGTCGTGCGGTTTTTCTAGCATGAATGTACGACAATAACTCGCGCGAACTGGCTTGATCTTGCCCCACCACATCAGCCGCCTGACCACCTATCATGCCCGACCAACCGGTCGCCAGCGCCAACTCTTGCACGAGCTGCACCCGAAGACTGGCTTCGGCCTTGAGTTCGCTCAATAGCGTAAAGGCTAGTGCAGACAGCGCATCGCCGGCTAAGATAGCGATCGCTTCCCCGAATTTTCGATGACACGTAGGTCGACCGCGACGAAGATCATCGTCATCCATCGCAGGCAAATCGTCATGGATCAAACTAAAAGCGTGAATACATTCCACTGCCGCAGCCACTGACCAAGCGTGACCGCGATCGCCACCAACCAGCTCGCAGCATCGCACGACAAGAAATGGACGAATGCGCTTTCCAGGCGCAAGCGCCGAATATCGCATAGCCTCAAATAATGGGGAATGCGAATCCTCCGCACCGTCAGTCAGCAACTTATCAAAACGTCGATCAAATTCTGTTGCGAAAGCTTGAAGTATATTGTTTATAGTATTAGCCATTAGATTTTTAGTTCAATGAATACAACAGAGCAACAACTCCTTTTTTGATTACAAGATGACATGGGTAAGCCTCCGTACAATTCGAGCGGCGAACGCCAGCGATCCGTGTCTTCAATTTGACATCCAGCGACTTACGCACCTTCCTCCAAAAAGCGCATCACCAATGGCCTGATTTCTTCAATTGCCTCTTCGACCACATAATGCCCAGCCTCTTCGAAGTAGTGTGTCTTTGCCTTGGGGAAACGCACTTGCCACTGCTGCAAATACCAGTCATTAAAGCAAAAATCCTGCGCTCCCCAGCAAATCAACATAGGGTAATCGCAAAAAATAGAAAGCAAGTCCTCCGTATGCTTGATCGTATCGTAACTCGCGGCCCCCTTCGTCAGTGGGATATCCTTCACAAATTGATGCACCGCAATGCGATTGGCGTAATTATCGTAGGGCAACAAATACCCACGCTTCACCGCAGCGGATATGCGCGATGGATGCGCCAACGCCATCCGCGTAGCCGGCAACGCAAACCCGTTGAACCCGCGCACAATAATCTCACCCAACACAGGCCAGCGACAAACACGAATACTAAACGGACAAGGCCCTGAAAACGCAGCCGTATTAAACACCACAAATTTCCGCACCAACGCTGGATGGTCCACCGCCCAGCCAAAACCAATCGCACCGCCCCAATCATGCACGCCAAGTGTAATATCTTTAACATCAAGGGTGGTTAAGAGTCGATCGAGATTGGCTATGTGCCGCGAAAGCGTGTACGCATATCGCTGAGGCTTATCCGAAAAACCACAGCCCACATGATCCGGTACGATCACACGATATTGACCGCTAAGCGACTTAATCAGTTCACGATAATAAAATGACCAGGTCGGATTGCCGTGCAGCAACACCACGACAGGCCCTTCGCCTTCATCGAGATAGTGCATCCGAACTTGATTTTCTAGCTGGAGGTAGTGAGATTGAAACGGATAAAGTTCACCTAAGTCATGGCGTGGTAAAATCATGCGAAGCTATCACCAATGCAACCCGAGCATCACACAACTAAGTCCGCTACCAATACCAAGCATCGCGATATTTTCTTCTGATTGTGGCGGGTCACGCTCCAAACCCAAAGCCGTCGTAATCGGAAGCGATACAGACCCTACATTTCCGAGGAACTCGAATGTTGAAAAATCGCCAGCCGCATCTGTACCGATAGCCTCATAAAAGCGGTCGCGATGGGTAATGCCAACCTGATGACAAAAAGTGCGGTCCACGTGTTCATGGGTCCAGTTCATCGCCTTCTTAAACGTATCCCACGTGCGCTTAGCCAAAGCGCATCCACCATCCAACAACGATTCCGAATCCGTCGACATGGTAATCGGATCGCCAGAAGCAAACCCGGTATCAGCGCTGCCGCGACAAAGATGATTATGCTGGGTAGCAGATTGCACCACGCCGCCCAGCAAGCGATGACTAGTCTTAGCCACCGAATCATGCGACATCACTAAGGCCGCTGCTCCTGATCCAATCGTCAGCGAGGCAAATGCGGCTTTGAATTCTTTCTTTGTAAGCCCTGGCGTAGCGAGCAACTGCTTAATAGTAGACTGAACCAACTGTCGGCTACTCTCACCGGCGACAATCAATCCCCGCTTCACTTGCCCAAGCTCGATCATATTCGCGAGCGAAATCATACCATTTAGAAATCCCAAACAGGCGTTCGAGATGTCGTACATCATAGATTGGCCAGGGATATTGAGTTGTTCGTGTACCACCGAGGCCGTCGCTGGTTCTAAAAAATCTCGGGAAACCGAAGTATGCAGTAACACCTCAATATCTTTCGCGTCAATGCCAGATTTCTCCAACGCATCGCGACCTGCGAGCACACTACCGTCACTCGGTACCGACCCTTCCTCCCAGAAGCGCCGCTCCTTAATCCCCGTCATAAGCTCCAATCGCCCCTCATGCAGGCCAAAGCGCTCGTAAATGGGAGCCAGTTCTCGTTCTAAAGATTCGGAAGTTACCCGCTTTTTGGGCAGCGCATAGCCAAAGGACTCGAGACACACATGCTTATATTTGAGCATAACAGACAGATTCCCGTATCGACCCTTTGTTTCGAATGAAGCCGGCCCGGGATTATAGCGAATCAGGCCCAGGCGGGTAGGTGTCCAATAAGGCATGAAAAAACACATCTGAAACGACTGTCAGCCGAGTGCCCCATTCTTGGGGTACTTTCGCAGGATGCGGGAAGGACTTGCGAGAACAGATGGTCCCCCACCATTCGTACAATGGTTATACTGACGACACTAGGGTAGGCCTATGCTACCAGTAACGAGCATCTGAGAATCATCCGATAAAACTCTGGAGATCGCCAGAGATGGAGGATTCTCGTGTTTTAGCAATTATTTAGGAGCGCTTATGCCGCGGCTACTACGCACCATTGGTTCGGCCCTGTGCCTCTTGTCCCTTTGCCTAACCAGCAGTTGTGGCGATTCGTTTGCTGGCCAATTTGAGCAAAATTTTCGGGCACAGCTCGTCTTTGCCGAAGCCGACACCGCCTGCGGGCCAGTTGCCATAGCCGCCTTAGTCCCAGATTGCCCCGTAGGAGGACTATGCTTCACCTCCGCCTGCGAGGGGCACAACGATTGCTACGGGACCTGCGGCGCTGAAAAATTAGCTTGCGATCGAACTTTTTTTAATGACATGATCGACCTATGCGTCCAGGGTGTAGCCATCGACGACCCCAACTTTCTAATCTGCCGCTACACGGCCCTAACCTATTGGTTAGCCGTCCAGCAACTTGGCAACGAAGCCTATAACAAAACCCAGGAACTCGTCTGCCCCCCTGACGATCAACCTTCAGATGAACCTCCCGCCGAAACTGGCGCATGCTGTCAGCCGGGCGCACCACCCGTATGTCTAAACGACACCCTCTTCGTCACCTGCCCAACCAGTTCCGTATTCATCTCTGGCTTGTCCTGTAGCGAGGTCGACGAATTATTTGGCGGATGCCCCGTTCCAGACAATGATAAATGCCAGCTAGCCACCCGCATTTGCGAAGATCAAGATACCAGTAGCTTACTGGGTCAGTGTGACGGCGACGTCGATACCCAGCGAGGCGGCGGGGTGTGCAGTTCGTCACTCCAAGACTGCGCCAATGGCCGAGCCTGCTTGCCAGTGAGCGGTGACGTGTTTCGCTGCACCGTTGAAACCGACAACCGCCTAGCCACGACAGATGGTCCCCAAGCTGGTGGGGCCTGTGCCATCTCTGGCGAAGACGCCTTTCAAGCTGACGTGTGGTACGAGTACATCGCCCCCTGCGACGGCACACTAACCATCCGCATGTGCGACGCCATCACTTATGACGCCATGTTAGCCGTATATAGTTCCAACACACCCGACAACACATGCACCTGTCCCACGGATGATTCATTGCTGCTAGAATGCAACGACGACTACTGCGGATCATCCTCAACCGTATCCGGCGTCACCATAGACAGTGTTACCACTGGCGCATGTTACTCCATTCGCGTAGGGGGCTGGTCCGGCAACGGCTTAGAAACCAGCACCTCGCGCGGCGTCAGCGAAATAGACATCGGCGTCATCTGCAACAATTAATTCCCCTGAGCCACGGGCTTCAGCCCGCGCGGAGCTGCAATTGGTGATGAAATTGGAGTGGGGGATTGCAATCCTCTGCGCCCGCTAGGGCACGGTCGTTCTTTCGCCTACTGGCGGAAGGTTGACCTGCCTCAACTATTGCCACTTATATTCCGGCCAATTCCGGTAACATGCCAAAGCCCAGTTGGCATTCAAAACATAAAAACATACAATCCATCGCAATAAGTTTCTCCATGAGAAAAAGGATTCCCCATGACGCAAGACAATGCGAATACATTCACCAGCAAACGAGCGCCACAAGCCGTGGGCGCATTCCCTCATGCCAAGCGCGTGGGCGATTTACTCTTTCTATCCGGGATGGGCCCTAGAAAACGCGACCGCAAAGACATCCCCGGCGTTACCTTAGACGCACAGGGCAACATCTCAGCCTACGACATTGAAATCCAGTGTCGCGCAGTCTTTGATAATGTGCACACCGTATTAGAAGATGCCGGAGCAAAGTGGACTGACATCGTAGACGTAACCGTTTTTCTCACCAACATGAAAAACGACTTCCCAACGTTCAACAAACTCTACGCCGAATACTTCGCTGGCTCTGATAAGCCAAACCCCACCCGCACGACCGTGGAAGTAAACTGTCTACCAACGCCTATAGCTATCGAACTAAAAGTCATCGCAGCCATGAATTCAAAAAACTAATCAGACGAATTGAAATAATCTTCCGGAATCTCTATCAAACGGGCATACGGCGTTTTAGAAAATGGCCGAGTCATGCGCTGCTCACCCAGAACAAGCACGAAAATAGTACGAAAAAAAATCGTGACATCCAGCCAAAAGCTACATCGAGAAACGTAGACCACGTCATATAAAATGCGCTCATCCCAGGAAACCTGGGCGCTGCAATTAACCTGCGCCAGCCCCGTAGCCCCAGGCCTAAGCAGCAGGCGGGTTCTACGAAAACCGTCGTAAGCCTCCGCCTGATCCAATAGCGTTGGACGAGGACCAACCAGCGACATATCCCCTTTCAACACATTAATCAGTTGCGGCAGTTCGTCGATTTTCAGCCGCCTGAAAATCCGGCCTACACCTGTAATCTCCGGGTGATCCAGCGGTACCAACTCTTTAGGATCAGGTTTTCGACTACCGCGCATGGTGCGCAACTTGAGCACCCGAAACGCCAGACCATCCTTACCCGCACGGTCCTGCGTGAAAAGAATAGGCCCCGCACTGGTCAATTTTATCAATAGAGCGGCGACCAAGAGCACCGGGCTAACGGCCGTCAGCAAAATCAGCGAGCCAGCCACGTCAAACCAACGCTTAAAGACACAGGACCAGAGTGTTTGAGATTGTTGCACCATATTCCCATCATCGTCTAACATCCGTAGGTAACAACAATGGGTCTAAAACGCTACGCCCTGGCCTTACTATTAGCTTAGAGCAACAACCCTCAACCCGCATACACACGCAACATTAGACTTCACGCCAGGCACCCGATAGAATGACCAGTAACAACGAAAGAAATTTCAATTTTAGGCGAATAATTATGACTCATGCGACAGATGGCATCATGTCACTCCTTCGGACTGCCACCAGCGAACTTCATGGCTCTACCGAACAGCAGACGTTTCAAGTCTCACTGGGAAGAGGCGAATTATCTCGCGAGGACTACATCCATTGGCTATCGCAGATGTACCACGTGCATCATACGCTCGAAGTCGCCCTAAAAACGCTCATCGAATCCAACTCGATAGCCGCTAGCGTGATAGACGAAGGGCAATTCAAAGTACGCATGCTCATCGCTGACCTGACTTACTTCGACTCGAGCCCGGGACAAGAAAGCCCGCTACCCGCCACCGCCAAGGTCCAGGACCAGTTGGAAGAGCTCGCCAAGACATCCCCCATAGCCCTAATCGGCCAACACTATGTGCTAGAAGGAAGCACCAACGGCAATAGTTTCGCTGCGAAATCTATCCGAAAAGCTTTCGATATCGAAGGTGACGCCGGAGCATCATATTTAGACCCTTACGGTTCACAGCAACGCGAGAAATGGAAAAACTTCAAAGATAACATGAACGCAGCCACTTTCTCGCAGGAAGAAACCGACCTCATCGTCCAAGCCGGCGTAGACATGTTCCAAAACGTAGCCAACATAGGCCAGGCACTCGCAGCTCAGTCTTTAAGCTTTACGACGGACACAAATAGCTAAGGCATTACCAAATAAGGCCACGAACCGCATGCTTCAGCTTGCGCGGAGGTCGGAAGTATTTAGCGTTGCCATAATCAATTTACACAACATCTACGTCATTCCCGCGCAACGGGAATCCAGTTCTTCGCCAACATAGACCACCTAGCCGTCCTCATGCCATCGAAGCGCATGCTCCAGCTACAATCCTACTACATCCGATAGGTGTATTGAAAGGCGGTCAAACACATGGAACTACATACCAAGCTCATGCTGCGAGCTATCGAGGTCGCCCAGCAGGGCATTGCAGATAAGCAAAGTCCATTCGGTGCTGTCATCGCCAATCGGCAGGGCGACATCATAGCCGCGGAACATAATCGTGTGGGTCAACAATGCGACGCCACCGCCCACGCCGAAATCACCGCCATCCGCGAGGCCTGCCGCCTGCTTGGCACGATTGATCTATCCGGTCATTTCATGGTCACAACTTGTGAGCCTTGCCCCATGTGCGCCGCGGCTATCCATTGGTCCAGGCTGTACGAAGTCGCCTACGGAGCCACCATCGAAGACGCGAAACAGGCCCATTTCAACGAGCTATCTTTATCCGCCAAAGACTTATACCAGCAAAGCAACAGCCTGGTCCGCATCGTACCTTTTGTCATGAGAGAAGAATGTCGCGCGCTATTTGAACTTTGGAAAAAAGGCCCCAACCCCAGCCCCTATTAAATGATAAAATCCGGTAGGGCACGGTCGTTCTTTCGCCTACTGGCGGAAGGTTGACCTGCCTGTACTGTTCAATGTGCATAACAATAGAACAATTGGTGACTGTCCCCCTTATCTCCGTCCCCCTTATCTCCCGAACACACCAGGGTTTAGCTCCCGATATGGTGTTCCTGCAAGGAACGTATCTAGCGCAGATTTTATTGAATCTGGAGTCTTGAAGCCAGGCACTTCTTTTGTTACAAAGACTGCCAAAGGAGGTACGGGTATTGAAGTTGTGGTTCCTCCTGGCGGTGTGCAACTTGAGAGTTTTAGCACTCCATTGAATTGATCAATTTAACAAGAATCGGGGCGCTTCCATGGGGCGATGCGAATTAATATATAAACTCGTGACAACAAACCATCTTAATACCGAGGAGAGGATTGAATTAGGCCACTTACAAGTTTCCCGCGACGAAATTGTTGAAGTTATAAGAGAAATATTGACCAAGACTAGATACTTTCCACCTGATGCAAGGCCATGGGAAGAAGGACAACCAGTCTATGAAGGATCAATTCTAGAATGTTTGAATGGCCATTATCGCGTACATCAACAAACGGCTGGCGTACATGGGGATGTTCTTGTTGGCGCAACTAGTCGCGATTATTGTTCGTTAGATAGGGCAATTCAATCATTTATTAAAACGGAATTCGCAAATGATATCGATGGAATTCCTATTTTGTAACCGCTATTCGATCAACCCAAATCCGACAGCAGCTTATTCACAAACCCCTTAGCCAATGGTGGCGGCACATTCTCAATCTTTAGAGGCGTGTCACGCTTAGCCAGTTTCTCAACATAGCTTACCGCCGATGAACCAGCTTTGCGCATCCGGTCGACTACCGCCTCCGCATCCTCTAGTTTAGAATCGCGCATGGCTAAGATATATTTGTGAACCTCGGCAGAAAAATCCGTAGCCGCGCTCTCCGAGGCCCCGCGGCCATTGTCTGGACCTTCCGTCGCATGATCGAGTACTGCAGCCATTCGCGCAGATTCACGCCGGGCTTCCAACTCACGACGCTCATCCTCTTCATCGATAGGCGCGAGCGAAAGTTCTTCGATTTGATCAGCAGGCATCGGTACGTAGACTTTGTTCTGACAATGCGGACACTTACCGTATCTGCCGCCGGCATTATCTGGCGCTCGAATGAGCTTGTTGCACTGTGTACAATGAAGTTCGATGGGCATAGCTAAGCCTCCTCAAACAATGATACGATCCCCAACTATGGCTGGTCAACAATAATGTTGACACGCATCACTCAGCGACCAAGCCTACGTCCGTTCGACTTGCCGCCTCGCTTTGAACACCAATCGTATCGGGATTTCGTCAAAGGGTAAACTTTCCCGGAATCGATTAATCAAAAAACGTTGATAATCCGGCTTAACCGCAGATGGATTATTCACAAAAATGATAATCGTGGGAGGCGAAGTCGATACTTGCGTCGCGTAGAAAAACTTGGGCCTCCTCGTGCCCTTCTTAGCCTTGGGCGCGTTCGACGCTATCGCCGCTTCCAACGCTCGGTTCAATTCACCAGTCCCCACCCGCTCGCAAGACTGCTTATACATCTCAGAGGCCAAATCAATCGTCGAATCGATATTACGCCCGGTCTCAGCCGTCGTGAACGCTACCGGGGCATAATCCAATTCCCGCAGCGTCTTCGAGAGATAATCACCATATGCCTCAGTGTCCGACCGACCCTTCGCTAAGTCCCATTTATTGACCACCAAAATGCATGGTTTGTACGCCTCCGCGATAAATTGCGAAAGTTTTTTATCCACCTGACTTATCGGCTCGGTGGCATCAATGAGAAACAGCACCACGTCGGCACGTTCGATCGAAAGCGTCGCCCGCGAATAAGCATAAAACTCAATATCATCAGCGAGCTTAGCCTTCTTACGCAGACCAGCCGTGTCGATGGCCACAAGTACACGCCCATCTTTTTCAAATCGCACATCGACACTATCGCGCGTCGTACCGGGAACTTCACTAACAATAACGCGATCTTCCCCAGCCAGTGAATTCACAAAAGTACTCTTACCGGCGTTCCGCTTACCGACCAGCGCAATTTTGATAGCCGGATCTATTGGCCGGACATTCGCCTCGCTACCGACATGTTTAATAATCAATTCGCGTAGCGACCTACGCCCCAGGCCCGAGTTAGCGCTCACAGCCAAAGGTTCACCAAACCCAAGCCGGACAAACTCGCCCAGCGTGGTGTCCATGTGAGGCTCGTCCACTTTGTTCGCGATCAAATGAACATGATCCTGATGTGGCCGGAGTAAATCAGCCGTGCGTCGGTCCAAAGGATTTATACCCTCGCGAGCATCGACCACAAAAAGGATCATGCTCGCTTGCCGAACCGCATACTCAATCTGACGCTCAACGTGGCCAGTCAGATCGTCACGATCGACAATGCCATATCCGCCGGTATCCACAAGTTCGAAGTAATCCTCGTCGACATCTGTAATAACCGATACGCGATCACGGGTCACCCCAGCCGTCGACTCGACAATACTTGTGCGCGTACGGGTGATGGCGTTAAAAAGACTGCTCTTGCCGACGTTAGGACGACCGACGATGGCGACTATAGGTAAAGCCATGGTATATATCACTGCCAAGGCGTGGCAGCGCGGGGGTTTTGCCAAGCGTGTGGGTACTGGTAAACTCTTGAGCCGTCCCAAGTGTACCTCGTCGATTTCGACGCGGTAGTACCATATAATCAATAGAAGCAGTGCAACTGAATCCGCCCTTCGTGTCAATGGATGGTTCGTTATATAACCATCATTTCCAGACCCAGGAGGTTTACCATGCGTGCCATACCCCAGCCACAGCAAGAACAACTACTAGCCATCGCCCGGTCCACAAGCCAGGCCGCCCTAGCCAAGCTTCCGCAGCCCAATGTCTCACAGCCCACTATCACCGGCGAATACGGTGGCGCTTTTGTAACTTTATATGTAGCTGGCGAGCTTCGTGGCTGCGTCGGTTCGTTCGCCACCACAAACGACCTAGCGTCTACCATTCGCGACATAACGCTCTGCTCCCTGGAGGATAAGCGGTTCGCTGACCACCGCGTCTCATTTGATGATTTACCCAATCTTACCATCGAAATCTCAGTATTATCCCCACTCAGCCCCGCCACCGACTCCAGCTCAATTATCATCGGTGAGCATGGTATCGTGGTCCGTAAGGGCAAGCGGCAGGGCTGTTTTCTGCCAAAAGTCGCCGTTGAGCGAGGCTGGGACCCGGAAATGTTTCTCACCCAAGTTTGCGCTATGAAGGCCGACTTGCCTCCAAAGGCTTGGCTTGAGCCTGACGTAGAAATATTCACATTCACCTCGCAGGTCTTCTCATCGCCAAAAACCAGTGATTCGGGCAACGCTCGTTCATAAGAATTCGGAGTTCACGGTATGAAAGAAAGTCGTATAGTCGCCGTGGACCACGTACACCTGGAAGCCCATAGCGGCCTGGAAGAGCCGATGTTGTGGTTTTACGGTGAGTTAGCCGAGCTTGAAACGATCGATAGCGAACGTTATTATAGGGCGTCGTTGGGTTTCAAATCGGAGCGCATCAAGCTTTGGCTGCATTTTCACGACACCCCCCATCTGGACTCCGTCATGACCCGCGTCACGATTTTGGTTGAGACGCTTGAAACTGTCGTCGAAATACTGGAGCAGCGAAAACATGATTTTATCGTCGCGCGAGGATTGAGCATGTCAGAGCGAGAAATTTCTACGCTCGACCCATCCGGTAATCGCGTCATTTTCAAACAGTATTGGCCCTTCGCCATGGTGTAGAAAATGAGAAAAAAAAAGAGAATAATATTAATAGTGACATTTGCACAAGTTTCGTGTATAGTACGTCAGTCGCTTGGGGCTATGGCAAGCCTTGTCTGTAGTTTACTCTTTCCGTCTCACAGATTTCGATTGTTCATGTGACGGTAATTTGTCCAGGCTTTCCGATGGCCTAGCGTGTCGGTGTTTCTTTTTTTTCGAGCGATGACGTGCGTGTTCCTAACTGTCACGTTTGCGTGATATCGCAGGGCACCTGGGCACGTAGACATCAGCCAGGCCACGATGCCATGGGTTTGCAGGCTCGTGCTTTACAGACTCAAACGTTGGGGCATAAACAAGCATCGGTTGGACCATGAGTTATGGGTAAAAACCGGGCGCAATCATTGGACGATCGCTCGATACCGATCATCGGACTTACAGGCGGCGTCGGTGCCGGGAAGTCGACAATAGCCGAAATGTTTGCATCATTAGGTGCGGGCGTTATCGACTCGGACAAGCTCGTTCATCAGCAATACGCTGACCCACTGGTCGTAGAGACCTTGCGACAATGGTGGGGAGATGAAGTCGTATCAGCCGATCATGGATTAGATCGGGCAGCCATCGCATCTATCGTTTTTAACGATGCGCAGGCTATGTCGCGATTGCAAGCGATGTTGTATCCCAAGATTGAGCAAAAGCGGCGGTCATTGATGGCTGACTACCGCGCTGATCCAGCGGTAACTGCCATCGTACTAGACTCGCCAAAGCTGTTCGAGGCGGGCCTATACAAAGAGTGCGATTTTATTATTTTTGTAGAGACCGAAAAGTCCATCAGGCAGGCTCGCACGGCTGAGTCTAGAGGGTGGGATAACCAGGAATTGGGTAAAAGGGAAAAACTTCTCGACCCCCTAGACAAGAAGAAGACTTTAGCCGACTATGTGATAGTCAATCATGCCGGTAAGGCCGATGTAAAGCGTGAGGTCAGACGCATATTCTCAAAGGTACTTGCCAGCAGTTCCAGCAGCGCCGAATAACAGGGGTTTTCGGCGACTTTAAGTGTATATAACCAAGCGACGTTTACCATAACGACCAAACTAACGAAAAAACTACCTTTTCATATATCACCAACTTTCCGTACCAGGAGGATTACGTAATGGCGAAAGCCACCACAACAAAACGTACCACACGAAAAAAAGCAACCGCTACCAAAACGACCAAGCGAGCCAGCAAGGCTGTCGAGGCTGTCGAGGTCGAAGACGCAGAATTAGAAGTCGCAGAAGAAACGGCTGAAATCGAAATACCTGAAGTTGAGACGGAAGAGGTCGAAGATTCGACCGAAACCGATTCGGCCATGGATGTCGAAGCCGTCGATAGCGAAACGCACGCGAAATACGAAGAAGTCAAGCGCGGCAATACGCACATTACCGAACTCCAGCGCATGACCGTGCAAGAGCTTCACGGCGTAGCCAAGGAAGAATGCCTAGAAGAGTACACCGGACTTAAAAAGCAAGACCTCATCTTCCAAATACTCAAGAACCGCATCAGCAAAAGCGGTATGATGTATGGCGAAGGTGTGCTTGAGATTCTACCCGATGGCTTTGGTTTCTTGCGTAGTCCAGAATACAACTACCTACCTTGTCCAGACGACATTTACATCAGTCCGTCACAGATTAGGCGTTTCGGATTGCGCAATGGCCATATTGTCGCCGGGCAAATTAGACCTCCCAAAGAGTCAGAGCGTTACTTTGCACTGCTCCGCGTAGAGGCGATCAATCTTCAAGACCCAAACCTCGTCACCGAAAAGACGAACTTTGAAGACCTTACGGTGCTTCACCCCGATGAGCGATTGTTGTTTGAGACGACTTCCGAGGAATTGAATATGCGGATCGTCGATATGGTGACACCGATCGGTAAAGGGCAGCGTATGCTAATCGTCGCCCCGCCGAGAACAGGTAAAACCGTCTTACTACAGAAGATGGCCAACGCTATTTCTATCAACCATCCTGAAACCTATGTGTTTATTTTGCTCATCGACGAGCGACCTGAAGAGGTCACTGAGATGCAGCGCAATACCCCGGCCGAAGTTGTAAGCTCCACTTTTGATGAGCCAGCGTCTCGCCATATTCAAGTGGCGGAAATGGTTGTCGAAAAGGCGAAGCGGCTCGTGGAATATGGCCGAGATGTGGTCATCCTGCTCGACTCGATCACCCGCCTAGCCCGCGCCTATAACACCGAAATTCCTCACTCTGGAAAAATTCTTTCTGGTGGTATCGATGCCAATGCCCTGCAAAAGCCCAAGCGATTCTTCGGTGCGGCTCGAAACATGGAAGAAGGCGGGTCGCTCACCATCATCGGCACTGCACTCGTCGATACCGGATCTAAAATGGACGATGTTATTTTTGAAGAGTTCAAAGGAACCGGTAATAGCGAGCTTCACTTGGATCGCCGCTTGGTCGATCGTCGCGTCTACCCAGCTATCGACGTCACAGCTTCTGGCACGCGAAAAGAAGAACTGCTGCTTGATCCGAAAGAGTTGGAATTGGTCTACAAACTGCGCCGCGTATTAGCAGACATGAACGTCGTCGAGGCGATCGAAATGCTGCGAACTCAGCTGGGTAAAGTGCGTTCCAACGCCGAATTCTTGATGACCATGAACTTATCCTAGTCGCGGCTCGTATATCGTTGCAGCTAGCGATTAGAGGCGAATCCTGTGATGAGTGGCGCGGGTGTGCAGCCGCATGATTCTGTAAGGGCATTCGAATCGAGAGATTTCGAGAGATAAGGTGCTTAGTGTAATCCGCTAAGCCCTGATTCTCCGTCATTCCCGCCTGCGTGGGATGACGAGACGGTGGCATGATACGAAAATTAAACGTCCAGGAGTCTTACCGCAATGAAAATCAGCATTGAATACTGCACGCAGTGAAACTACTTACCCACCGCCGCCAGTTTGGCGGAAGCGTTACAAGGTCGTTTCGGCGTAGAGTGTCAGCTCATCGAGGGTCAGGGGGGCGTGTTCGACGTTCGGGTAGATGGTCAGCAGATCTGGGATAAAAAGCAGGTCGGCCGGTTCCCTGAACATCAGGAAATTTTTGAGAAGATAGACGCGCTACCATAACTCGATTCTCACGGACGGGTGCCCCATTCTTCGGGTACTCCCAAAGGGTGGGGGACGGATAATCGAATACACTTCGTCCCCCGAATGAATCAAAGCTGCCAAAACAGTCACGCACGCCTCACTGACAAGTTGACAGGTCGACGCTAGCCTTTCACCATATTCGTCAATGACAGCCAAAGTTCCATCGTGGAGATGGCCTGGCTGTTGACCGGATGATAGAAGGGAGTATTCGACATGTCCGCAACGATTACTTATCTCGGTCATTCTACGTTTCGACTCACGCTACCCGATCAACGCGTCGTATTCATCGACCCCTGGCTAACAAACAATCCGGCCTGCCCATCGCCGTTAAAAAAAGTGGACCGCTGTGACCTGATCTTACTAACCCATGGGCACGGCGATCATGTTGGTGAGGTGGATTCGTTTATCGAATCCTTCGATCCGCTCATCATAGGCAACTTTGACCTTTGTAATGCCTTACAACAGACGCTTGGTCGAGGGCGGTATAGTCAGATGGGCACCGGCGGCACACAAACCGTAGACGGACTACGCATCTCGCTCACCCAGGCCCACCACGCTTCGAGCATCGATACGCCGCTTGGACCTATGTATGCCGGCATGCCCAATGGAATAGTCGTCGCCATAGATGGGCTAGCGACGATTTATCATGCGGGTGACACCGACGTTTTCGGTGACATGAAACTAATCGCACAAATCTTTTCGCCGGAAATTTGCATACTCCCCATTGGCGATCACTTTACCATGGGCGCGAAAGGTGCTGCCCTAGCCGCTGATATGCTTAACCCAAAGACCATCGTCCCCTGCCACTATAAAACGTTTCCGTTACTGTCGCAATCGACGGATGAATTTCATGCGGCGCTGCCCGCGCATCTACAAGACAAATTGCTTGTGTTACCCATTGGCGAACCTGCCAGTTGGACCGCAGCGGGCTTAGTCCATCCCGAAATGTCTTCATAACAACGGATGCAACAATGACGTCTAGCCATTGTATTAGACAAATGACAGCTAACGACTTCGACTTCGCGCTATGCCAAACGTCGCGAGAAGGGTGGGGGGTACCGCGCGAGGTTTTCGAGTTATGTTTAGCCCATGACCCCAATAGCACATTTGTGATGCAACAAGGGGATGAATTGTTCGGCTTGGTCACAGCTATCTGCTATGTAGAGACTGCGTGGATTGGTCATCTCATCGTATCGCCAGAACATCGCTATCAGGGCCTGGGCGCGGCCCTCATGGTTCACGCGATTCAGCATGTCAAAAGCAAGGGAATCGATAGCATTTTGCTCGATGCAGACCCTCCAGGGATCAAGCTATATAAGCGGCTTGGTTTTTCGCACGTGACCGACTCACTGCGCTTTGCTGGCCAAATTCACGGCAACAGGCCCGACGAAAGGCCCCAGCCGATACAACCAGCAGACCTGGTGGACCTCACGGAATTTGACCGTCAACATTTCGGAGACGACCGACAAAAAATGCTGCGCCTATTATTGAGGTACGCAACAGCAGCCTATCTGATCAGAAACGAAAAAGGCATAGTAGGCTATGGGATGACTTGGTCTTATGACAGCAGCGTGCGCCTAGGCCCCATCGTGGCCACTGATGAAACCATCGCAAGGTCAATAATCGCTTCGCTGACGCATAGCCATGACGATTCGACAACGTTTACTGTAGGGCTTCCTGCCACTAGCGTCGCAGGGGTTGCACTCTACGAATCCCTTAAAATGCAGCAGACGCCTGCAAGTTTTCGTATGATATTGTCAACAAATGTACGCCCGCCATCAGCACACATCTACGCGATAGCCAACGGGGCTATCGGTTAGGTCAACAAAACGTCGAAAAACAAGGAAAATTGCACCATCGGCTACGACCATACGCAATAGCCGATTTATCGTCTGAACGTTTCGTGACAATGCAGATACAACCAACCGTCCCAGTAGACGTATAATAGAGTGACTGGAATAAGACACTAGTCCTTACCTCCAAAAGCAGGGTAGGATGCGGGTTCCCTCCCCCGCGTTCTACCCTGTACTGCTATCAAGACTATCTAAACCTAGCTAACCGGCTAACATGCACAAATCGATTAAATTTAGTATCGCTTATTATTATCAGGAGATCAGGAATGAATGTACGCATCACCACCGTAATCATGATCGCCATGACCATGACAGGTTATTGTTCAAATGCCATCGCGCAGCAGGATTTGTCCAGTGTCACCATAAAGACACATCATGTAGCTGGCAACATATACATGCTTGAAGGACGAGGTGGGAATATCGGAGTAAGCGCAGGCCCGGATGGATTGTTGATGATCGATGATCAATTCGCACCGCTATCCGATAAAATCCAGACGGCTCTGGACAAATTAGACAAGGGAAAACTCAAGTTCTTACTCAATACCCACTGGCACGGTGATCACACTGGCGGCAACGAAGCCTTTGGTAAACAAGCCTCGATCATCGCCCACACGAACGTCCGCGCTCGACTTGTTACTAAGCAAACGCTATTCGGGCGTGAAGTAGGCCCATCCCCCAAACAGGCGCTGCCGGTTATTACATTTGACGATTCCCTATCCGTGCATTTCAACGACGAGAAAATCAAAGCCGTGCACTTGCCTCACGGTCACACCGACGGCGACAGTGTCATCTTCTTCCCAAAATCAAATGTCGTACACATGGGCGACCTCATGTTCGCAGGGATGTTTCCCTTTGTAGATATCGATCACGGCGGCAATGTCCTCGGCGTAGCCCGCAACGTCGAAACTATCATCAAAATGTTGCCCAAAGACATAAAAATCATCCCTGGGCATGGGCCTATCTCTACGCTTGATGATCTAAAAGCTTATCACGCCATGCTGCTTGGTACTGTTGACGTCGTACGCAAGCAGGTAGATGCGGGGAAGTCCTTGGAAGACATCAAAGCCGCTGGCCTACCTGCCACGTGGGATAAGTGGGCTGGCGGATTTATCAAAACCGATGGCTGGCTAGAAGCAATTTATAAAAGCCTAAAACAACCATTATAATGTTTTTCAGGCATGACATTTTGCGGTAGGTCCAATAAAAAGACCATTATATTGTTGCTCGATTAACCATGCACACTGCAGCCGTTGTAGTCGTGTGAAGTTTCAATTTTTTCTCTTAATTAACAATTTTTTGTTTTGGCTTAGCTACATCGTTTGCTATACTGCACCAGCCTTCCTTGCGTGCGCGAGGCGGGAACTCCTCTGGTTGACTGGGACACCAGCCAGGGGAGATTTTTTATGCGCACATCCAAAACGACAGCTCGCCAACATTGCTGTAATACCAAGCCCGAATCAGCGAAGCTTGTAGGATTAGTAGACGGAGTCATCATAAACGTACCAGTAATGGCCTAACACTCTTGTATCAGCGTGGCACACTCAACCAGCTGCGCAAAATCGCTTCCAGGCCAATATCCCGCACGATCCGGTGCCGGTCTAAACGGGCTACTGCGGGCGCCATTCGCCATACACACGCATATTTCGCACGAATATCGCCCGAAAAAAAAGTTTTCTTGCAGTTCACACGCTATTTTTGCTAAGATAGCCAACTGCACAGGCCAATGTTGGTTTGGACAACATTTATCGAAGGGTTTCATATGTTCACCATGCTTCCTCTCTCCGCGCTGAACTCACGCGTACTGTTATCTGTGCTAATCGCAACGTGTGGCTCACTGGGATTTCCAAAGACCGGCCAAGCAGCCAGCGGTACATGGTCGCAGCTATCGCCTTACCCCACAGCCATCACCAACAACGCCGTAACCAGCGTGTGTAATGCCGGCACGTGTACGATTTACAGCTTCATGGGCATGACCAACCCAGCGGACTCCGGCACAATCACGGCCGCCTCCTACAAACTAACCTCTCCAGGAACGGACGCATGGGTTCAAATAGCAGACGCACCTTTACTAAGCGGCTTAGCGAAAATCGCCGCATCCGCTGTCACGTGCAATAACGAAGTCTATCTCATCGGTGGCTATACCGTGGCCTTCGGCGAAACGACCGAGCCACGCTTTTTCCGCTATAACCCGCTCTCCGACGACTACACCCAACTACCCGATGTACCGACGGAGGTTGACGATACCGTTGTCGGCGTTCACCAAGACCGATACATTTACCTCATCAGCGGCTGGCATGGCCCAACCAATTCCAATACTAAGGCCGTACAATTTTTTGACACCATGACAAGCACCTGGCAGCAGGCAACACCTTTACCCAGCGGCGTCAACGGACGCTTTGGCCACACCGGTGGCATAGTCGGTGGCCAAATCACGTTCCTCGACGGCTCGCGCACAGGATCAAATTTCCCTATCGACCACACGACTATCGTCGGTACCATCGATCCTACAGACGTCACCATCATCAACTGGCAGCAGCCTGGCCCATCACCTTTTTCGCAAACTTATCGCACAGCAAACTCCATCGGTTCACTAGGCTGCGATCGACTTTTATTCGTAGGCGGTACAGATAACCCCTACAATTTTGATGGGCAAGGCTACAACGGTCAGCCATCTAGTCCGCTAGACCAAACATTCATCTACGAACCGTCCTTAGACAAATGGTCGCTCGTAAACGATAGCGCGGGCACGCACACCCCGACGATGGACCATCGAGGCCTGGCACTTTTTGATGACAAGTGGGTGACAGTAGGCGGCATGACCGGACCAGAAGTTCCTACAGACTTAGTCCAAGCCATGTCAATCTCCGGCGCATGCAGCCCGATAGTCGTCCCCGCAGCATCGGCCTGGACCCTGCTGGTGCTCACGCTATGCATTATGGTAGCTGGGACAGCGTTGCTATCTAAGAAAAGCACGCGGCTTGAATCGGTGAAAGACTAACGGTCATTTGCAATAAACAACGGCTTCAGCTTTTGGGTTTTGATCCTGTCCTATCGGTTTGATAGAATAATTTAAGTGATATTGTTAACGGATAAAACCGCTTACCTCATCCAAGAGATAGAGTCCTTGGGCGGCTCTCGAAAACGCAGGTTATTTCGGTGGGAACCCCAAAACGGAATCAATCTAATACAATCCATAGACGACACCGCAGAGCCCGCAGCTAGCACATCAATCCAGCCACTGCTTCTTATCTTTCATCTTCATCGGTACGTATTCTTCCGTGAGGTAAGATAAGTTCTTAGAGATCATGGCCTCGACTTCCATCTTAAAGCCGTTGGATAGCATCTTCTTGATTTCTTTTTGCCAGGGTCGTTTGCTCGCGAACCATGTGTAGTTCGCGATTTGCTTGGCCCGCTTCACGTCGTTGGCGTCAAGCTCAATCTTCACATCGTCACTCATACCGCAGCGGTCGTAATCAAAACTCGACACCCCAATATACTTGGCATCGGGAATAGCCATGCGCCTTGATTCGTAGGCTAAATTGATCGAGCCGTGCTTAATCACCGAGTAAATGTAGTACCCCCACGGATCATTATCCAACAACACATACACCGGCAGCTTCAACTCCTCGTGCATACGCCGCAGCAATCTTCGCATACCTCGCGCAGGCTGACCGCCGCCATGCGAAAGTATGCAATCGTGCGTTTGCCAGAAACGGTCTTCGTGGAACCTTCGCCAGATAGTATCTTTTTCAACGTGCAAAATAAACTTCGCCTTGCACTTTTTGAACTGAATCATATCCGGCTCACAAATACTAGGCACAGCATAGCCAGCGCTACCCATGGCGGAGCAGTCTAGCGTATTGCCATCATCCACAAGCGTGATAGGCCCCGCGAGATTGCCTCGGTTACTTGCGAAAACGTGCAGCTCTTCGCGCAGGGTGTCGATCGCAACTTCCAAGTCTTCGATAATCGGATCGGACTCGCTCTGGTCGTCAAAGGTTTTTTCCTTCGTACCTTTGATGGTATGCTTGCTCATGTAGTAAATCTGACGAATGCTAGCCGTCTTACCAATGTCGATCAGGTCTTTGCATTTGGAGCCAACGAGCATCGTCTGCATGAACCGCTTAGCCTGGCCATAGTTAAAAAAGTTGCGCGACTGCTTATTGCCACCCATCTCAACATGGCGGGTCTTTTCGTTATAAGAAACATTGCTGAGCGAGCGCGTCGGGATAGCGATAGCCGGGTCTTGTGCCTGCTCGGCCATCTTAACAATGCTCAGCGCAAGATTCTCCAACTGCTTCTTGGTCTGTTCACTATTTCGCTTAACAACACGCTTAGCGCCGCTTGGTGTTTTAGTCGTCTTCTTGGCCATGGCTAGGTTCTCTTCTATTGGTTCGCGCTGAATATAGTCCAGCACTAATTATTAAACTGGGCTCATCACTTTTTCCGCTTCTTCTTTTTCTTCGTATTCTTAGCGCCAGCCTTCGCCACCTTTTTCGGCGTATCATCTTCAAACAGCGCCTCAGGCCCTTGCCATTCTTCGTCTCGGCTTACTACGACGGTGTTTTCTAGGCCTAGGTCGTTGCCGGGCTTGGCCTTTCTTACCACCTTGCCATGATCGTCGAATTCCATATCCGCCGCAGCCGTGTAGTTTTGTGATAGCGCGATTAGTGATTTTCTAAAATCTTCTTTATTAAACGCTGTAATAGAACGCGTCGCTTCAACAACCTCATCGATATACCGCGTGAACACATCGCGACGTTTGGAAAAGTCCGATTTTTTTTTCTTACGCTTTAATAGTGTACCAAGTCGTCGCGCACACTCTGAGATACCCAGCTTTATTTCCTTACGAATCTCGTCGTAGTCCGCAATCGCTTCTTTACCCTCGGAAATAAACGGCACCCAGACGCTGGCCATGTGAACCAAAATCACCAAAGGACCACGCGGCATCGCGCCGGACGACTGCGGAATGGTGTAATTATTCCACCGCGTCTCCAACACACTTTTAAACGTACAACACGAACTCTGCTGATAAAGAAGCGGTACGCGATTGGCAAAACGAATCACGCGTGCCTGGGCAGGTTCGCGCTTGCCATTACGTTCTTCAGCGTCATCGTCGTGCTTATCCCGTCCTAGATCACCGCCATAGGCCAAGCCCACTTCGATTTGAAATGGATTGCCGCGATACACGCTCGGCGGTCTTGTGCTGGCCGTGTAAAACTCCGCTTTGATCCCCTTTAACAAACCAGTCAAAATCGCCTCAACCCCGATGGGCGCTAAGCAGTTGGTGGACGGCGCTTTGAGCTTGGTATCTTGCAAAGCCCGGTAAAGCTTTTCGACGACGGGTGATTCCATCCCACTAACCCATGTCGCGGTAGTCACCCCAGCTTTTGCGCACACGCTTTTCGCCACGGCTGGGCTTACCCGAGAAAATTCGCTGGTCAAAAACGCGCCCAGTTTTTGGGCCTCGGTGTCTTTAGCCATCTTAATCATCGTTCCCAGTTCAATGCCATAAGGATGGGGTTTGATCTCTTTAGTCTCTTCAGGAAGTTCATCGGTCCCGCGCTGTAAATTCAAAGTCGAACCAACCGGAGGATGAAAAATGAGTGTCGCGTGAGGATTCGCAATAGCGGTCAGTTCAATATATTCCTCTACGCTTTGTCGACCTTTGTTATAACTGGCGACGAGTTCGATTGTGACCTCCGTCCCATGAGGAAAGTCCACTTCAATCGTTTCGTCTTTGATTATGTCCGGACGATTTTTCTTCGTATCGATCGCTAACTTGTACAGATGGGCGTCCGAACGATTGGATGTGCGCGAGACGATTCGAATCGGCTTGCCCGTCGTAATCAGCCCGTACATCCCAGCCGCACTAATACCGATACCCTGCTGCCCGCGCGACATTTTCAGGCGATGAAACTTCGATCCGTACAACAATTTGCCGAACACATTAGGAATCTGATTTTTCACTATACCCGGGCCGTTGTCTCGAATCCGGACGGAGAAGCGATCAGTATCCGTCTGCTTCACCCAGATTTCGACTTCCGGTAGGATGCCCGCCTCCTCACAAGCATCCAGGCTATTGTCCACCGCTTCCTTGACCGTGGTCAGGAGCGCTTTTCTCTTATTGTCAAAACCGAGCAGATGGCTATTTTTTGCGAAAAATTCCGAGACGGAGATTTCTCGCTGCTGTTTGGCCATCGACTCCGCCGTCGCGCGGACGCGCGGCGCTTTCCCCGTTCGGGGCGCTGATTTTTCCTTGGCTGTTACCTTCTTTTTGCCCACGAATTCGCTACTCCCAGCCTTCGGTACATCCTGCACTCCGCCAAAACCTAAGGTCATTTGCGAAGCCTTGCTTGATTTTTCGACGAGGTTTTGATCGGCCATCCTTGACGCTCCCCCTATTGTTTCCAATTGTCCCAGTCACCGCGATGATAGCCCGCCGCCCAGTCATCGCAACCATCGATTCGATCATCGGCCCTTTCTACGCCCAAACGCCAACCAGGCCTACAGGGCATGATCGAGGCTGTGAATTTATGCCGTCAATTTAATCTTTGCCCTGTCGCAACGTCGACGAATTTGATAGAATGATGGTGCCTCGTCCGACGATGTCCACGAGGTGAATTATTATGCGGTGAAAACATCACAGCTATGGCGCGAACGTCTCTGGCGTACGACTTTTTGAGACTCTTTCTCGAAATGAAACAGGGCCGGGCGCTACAGTTAAATAGAGCTTGCTCTAATCGGCGGACCAACGCCACTGACAAGGAGGCACAGACTCACCCTCAATGTCAGCGGACGAATGCTTTGATAACTTATGGCTAATTGCTCGCCTACTTTTCGTGATGATGTCTTTGGACACATCGGCTTGAACCACCCAGACCTTGTCCGGGCGTGGTTCAACGATCTTACGCTCGCAGATTTGAGCGCCGGTGTGCTCTCCGTCCGAGCTAGTAACGGTGCCCAGCTAAAGTATCTTCACGAACATTGCCAGCCCGCTTTTGCAGAAGCTGCCCAAGCGGCCACCGGTAGGCTCGTTTCCGTGGCGTTTGAAGCGGACGAGAACCCCGACGACCCTTACCTCGATGGGCAGCCGCTCGCAGTCTCTACCTCGGATGAATTGCAACTTCGTTGCGAAAACACCTTCGAGAATTTCGTCACCGGGCCTTGTAACCGCCTCGCCCACGCCGCAGCCACCGCCGTCTCAGTCGCGCCGGGTGAAGCGTACAATCCTTTTTTCATTCACGGCGGTGTAGGCCTAGGCAAGTCGCACCTGCTACAAGCCATCTGCCACCATATTCGCGGCGAGAATAAACAGGCGAAATTCCTCTATATTTCCTGCGAAACGTTCATCAATCACTTTATCGAATCTGTGGAGCGCGGCGCGATTCACCAATTTCGCTATCGCTATCGTCATGTAGATGGCCTAGTGATTGACGACGTACAGTTCTTGGCTGAGCGCGAACGTAGCCAGGAAGAGTTTTTCCACACATTCAACGCCCTGCACCAGTCCCAGCGGCAGATTATTCTCACGGCCGATTGCTCACCGAGCGAGATTCCCAGCCTTGAAGAACGCTTGGTGAGTCGTTTCAACTCCGGTCTGGTGGCCTTGGTCGATAGACCTTGCCTTGAAACGCGGATGGCCATCCTGCGTAAAAAGGCCAAGCTACGTTGCGTTGAGGTTCCAGAAGACGTGATTCGCTTAATCGCTGGCCGACTTGACACCAACATCCGCGACCTCGAAGGCGCGCTGTTAAAACTAGACGCCCTCAGCCATGCCCAGGGAAGTCCGGTCACGCTAGAATTAGCACGGTCCTCGCTAGGCCCGCTGCCTGGCAGATCGGTATCAATTCCGATCATCCTCGACATCGTAGCCAAGCGATTTAATGTCAAAGTCACGGAGCTTCGGGGCAAAAAGCGATTTAAGGCGGTCACCTATCCACGACATATATGTATGTACCTCGCCCGGCAGTTGACCGACCAAAGCTTGGAGCAAATCGGCGGCTACTTTGGCGGGCGCGACCACACCACCGTCCTACATGGCAGTCGCACCATCGCCAAGCAGGCCAAGGCGGACCCAGACATGCAGCGGATCCTCGATCAGCTTCATACGGAGGTACAACATGCTGCCTTTTGACGCGCTTATCAGCCGACACCTTCCTGTTAACTACCTGTCATCTTCCCGCCTAAATCGGGGAGGATTTTGGAGCCTGTTGTCAGGTCGCCGGTTACGCACAGCTTTACTAACAATCTTTGACATGTGCTATAGGGTGACAATTGCTCCTTATAACCTTAAACTACGGAGCTTACGTGGATGCGGGCTGGGATGACTATGGATCGAATCAGACATACTACAACTACTACATATATATTCTATAAGAGTATAATAGGACACCAGATAAGTTACTTAAGAAAAGGGGAGCAGATCAGATGAAGCTGCGATTCAACCGAGAAGAAATGGCTGATGCGCTACGCTCGATTTGTGCGGTAGCAGCTGCACGTACTCCCAAGCCAATCTTGCGATGTGTACACCTGGAAGCCAAGAGCGATGTGCTGTTGCTCTCAGCTACGGACTTAGAAGTTTCCGTTCGCTGTTCCGTGACGCAGATCGAAGTGGACCAAGCCGGAGAAGCGGTTGTCGTCGCAGATACGCTCTCGCGCATCGTGAGCGAATGCAACGACGAACTGTTGAGCTTAGAGTTGGCTGACAATCAGGTTCATATACGTGGGGCGGGTAGCCATTTTCAAGTCGTCACCATGGACGCCAAGGAATTTCCGGCGGTGCCCGCGATGGTCGATACCCCGGACATCGCTATCCCCGGTAAGATTCTAAAGCGCATGATCGAGTGGACGCTCTTCGCTGCGGCTAAGGAGAGCACGAGATACGCCATCAACGGCGTGCTGTGGGAGCTTAACGGCAAAGAACTCATCTTAGCGGCCACCGACGGTCGGCGACTGTCTTTGTCGCGTGGTGAGCTTGAGACGAATGGCAACGATACCTCTTTCAAAATTATTGTACCAAGCAAGGCGATGAATTTGTTAGCCCGCTTACCGGGTGATGGCGATCAGCCTATCGGCGCAAAAATGACCGGTAGCCAATTGCTTTTGAGCGTGGGGACAGCCACGATCGGTACGGCGCTGGTTGAAGGAAACTTTCCGAAATACGAAGATGTCATCCCGAAAGATTGTGATCGGGTAATGGAAATGAAAACGGATGAATTTCTGGGGGCACTCCGGCGGGCGGCACTGCTGACCAATGAAGAGTCCAAGGGTGTAAAGCTATCCTTATCCGACGGTAATCTCACGCTATCTAGCCGAGCCCCCGAACAAGGAGAAGCGACCGTTTCCATCTCCGTGAAATACAAAGGTGAGTCGTTGGAGATCGGATTTAATCCTGTATTCTTGACCGATGTACTCCGCGTGACCGACGCCGAGAGCTTAACCATGAGCTTCAAGGACTCGAATCGGCCCGGATTAATTAAGCAAGGTGACGCGTTCACTTATGTCGTCATGCCGGTAAACTTGGCTTCGGCGTAACAGGTTGTGGATAGCGGACTTATGAACAACCGGCAGCTACAATGGGTGAACCAAAATCGGTCGCGCAGCCAGCGAGCGCGAGGCGTCGGAGACATTGTTGGGCAGCTGGTTTCGAACTTGGAAGACAGTTGGCACGGTGACCGCGACGCATTGCGTGAAGCGGTGTCGTCCATCACGGACGAGAATTTTGCGGCGCATTGTAAGCTTGGATGGATTGACCAACGGATAGTCACTATTTTAGTGGATGAGCCAACGCTGGTATTTGACATGCAGCGACGGTGGCAACAGCCGTTGGAAAAACAATTGAAGCTTGCAGTAAAAAGAGGGCGAAACTATCGCGTCAGGTTTGATTACGATAGTCATGATTTAGGACGAAATGGGGAAAGCGCAGGTCGATAGGCAACGCGGCAGCGTAACTAGCGACGGCTAACAGGTGACCACTACATGACGAGCACGACACCAACGAAAAAGGCTTACGACGAGTCTAGCATTACGGTTCTGGAAGGACTGGACGCGGTTAAGAAAAACCCGGGTATGTACATCGGCGGCGTTGGGGCTGCGGGTATGCACCACCTTGTGTACGAAGTCATTGACAACGCGGTCGATGAAGCGCTAGAAGGTTATTGCGATACGATTCTCATCAAGCTCGGTGCGGATGGCAGTTGCAAAATTGTCGACAATGGCCGGGGAATTCCCGTTGGTCCGATGAGGCACGAAAACCCTAAGCTCGATGGTCGTCCCGCGCTCGAAATCGTCATGACCGTCCTCAACTCCGGCGGTAAATTTGATAGTGATAGCTACAAAGTATCCGGCGGTTTGCACGGGCTTGGCGTCAGCGTCGTCAACGCATTGAGTGAATGGATGCGCGTGGAAGTCCATCGCGACAACATGATATATTTCATGAGCTTTGCTCGTGGCGACATTACAGAAGAGATGCAATCTAAACCCGGGCCAGGGCGTACGGGCACGAGCATCGAATTTAAGCCCGACACCAAAATATTCGAAGACTGCGAATTCAAATATGAAACGCTACAAAGCCGCATTCGTGAATTGGCCTACTTAAACGAGCGCCTTCGCCTGCAAATTGTGGACGACATGAGTGGCAGAGAGTGCGAATTTTACTTTGAAGATGGCCTGAAAGAATTTTGCGCGCACCTAGCCAGTGGGGCCCAATCGCTGCTGCCATCGCCCATCGTCTTTCGCGGAGAAGATGTTGAGCAGGGTCTCAGCGCACATGTGGCGCTCATGTTTACCGATAGTTATACAGAAAACATTTTGTGCTTCGCCAATAACATTCATAACGTTCACGGCGGGACGCATATGTCAGCCCTGAAGACCTCTGTGTCGCGGGCATCCGGCAACTACGCCAAAAAGAATAATCTGATTAAGGGAAATACCATCGTCGTTGGTGACGATTGGCGCGAAGGGCTTGTCGCCGTCGTCGCCGTCAAAGTGCGCGATCCAAAATTTGAAGCTCAAACAAAGGTTAAACTGCTTAACCCTGAAGTCGAAACGTTTCTGCAGCAAATGCTCAACGAGCAATTGGCGAACTACTTCGAAGAAAACCCCACTGAAGCCAAGATCATTGTGAACAAAGCTATTCAAGCTGCCCAGGCGAGGGAAGCCGCCCGTAAAGCCCGCGACTTATCTCGGAAAAGTGCGCTAAGTGGCGCAGGCTTGCCTGGAAAACTTTGGGACTGTCGTAGCAAAAACGCGGACGAAACTGAAATCTATCTGGTCGAAGGTGATTCCGCTGGTGGCATTGCTAAACAGGGGCGTGATTCCTTTACGCAGGCGATTTTGCCCCTGAAAGGTAAGATTCTAAACGTCGAAAAAGCCCGCATCGATAAGATGCTAGGCCACGACGAAATCACAAAGATAATCTCAGCCATGGGCTGTGGTATTGGCAAGGAAGAATTTAACGCTGAAAAAAGTCGCTACGGCAAGCTCATCATTATGACTGACGCTGACGTCGATGGTTCACATATTCGCACCTTGTTATTAACCTTTCTTTTCCGCCACATGAGACCCCTGATCGAAACCGGAAAGGTCTTCGTTGCATTGCCACCGCTCTATCAGGTTAAAAAAGGCAAGCACATAGAATATCTGCTCGACGACAATACGCTTAACGCGAAGCTCGGTGAGCTTGGCCTTAAAAATTTGTCCCTGCTGGTATGCGAAGAAGGTCAGGAACCATCCGTTATCGAAGGGGAAGACATAGGCAGACTAACTGGCTTACTGGACCAGCTCGAACAACAAATTCGCATCCTTGGTCGTCGCGGTATCTCGTTTGAAATGTTGGTCAAAGAGCTGCGCGAACCTGTGCGAGGCCTGCCGAAGGTGCTCGCTTATGTGTATCGGGCGGAACAGAACTTACCTGAGCGCCGCTTCATTCACGACGAGGCTGATTTATTAGCCTTGCAACAGAGCGAATCTAACGAAGGCGACCCGGTAGAAATTCAAGAAGGGCGACACGTATTACTCGCCCAAGCAGAAAGCGCTAAGACCAATGGGCAAGGCGGTGAGGAAATAGCTGCCCATCGTATCGTGCGCTATGAACTAGCGGAGTGTCGCGTGCTCGACGACATCATCAAGAAAATCGAGGCTTTTGGTTTATCCATCGAAGACCTATTCCTCGTGCGCGAAGAATTGGTCACCGGTGAGCTTCAGCCTGCGAAATTCATTTTGCGAGAATCGGAAGGCAATCTTGTAGAACTAGCCAACCTAGCCGCCGTCGGACCCGGCATAAGAGAGATAGGCCGAGGTGGGTTAGCCATCAAGCGCTTCAAGGGTCTGGGCGAAATGAACGCCGATGAATTGTGGGAAACTACGATGGACCGTAGCGTGCGCACCCTGCGCCGCGTCGTCATCTCAGATGATATGGACGACCTAGAGCAGGCCGACCTGGACGCCCGCGAAGCCGACCGCATCTTCCGCCTACTCATGGGTGACAACGTAGAAAATCGCCGCCGCTTCATCGAAGAAAATGCAGTAAACGTCAAGAACTTGGACGTATAAGCGCGACATGGTCGTCTCGCCCGAAAATAATCGTGGACTTTCCCGTTTTGGTTAAGGCGATTAACTGTTGCCCTGCATGATCGAGGTGGCCGACCGCACTGATTGGAATCGGGCATCTTGCTAGGCGTATAGAGCACCCCTTATTGATCAATCGTTTTTAGCATGATTGGTATACGCTTGAATGAATCGAATAGCACCAGCGGAATACGGCTAACATAGGGTAAAAATGGGCGAGCAGAATAATCAATACAACGAATAAAACTCTCGCAAGGTAACGGTTATCGCGACCTGAACGCCTTCTCGTGCCGCGCTAATTCCCTCTGGCTTCTTCCGCATACTGAAAGGCAAACCCCGCCCTGACGTCGTCTCTATGTCGCGCATAAGCCTCCGACAACAATTGCCAGCCTTGGCTGTCTTCTATCGCGAACTCCGGCATGATTACATAAGTGCGTCTCAGTAGTTGTGCATTGGCTTGATCGGTCGAGTTGTGTAGTTGTAAAGGCGTCGAATACTCGATGCGCATGTTGTCGTCGGTATTTAGGGCAACATCTCCGGCGAGCTTGAGAACATATTTTCGCCTCATGATAAAAGTAGAAAGTATGTCTGCTGCTTGAGGTAGCAACACAGATTTAAGATCAGAAGTCATCGCGGGGTTGTTACGCAAAGCGTCTTCGATGCCGGATAACCGAATTTTCAATTGCGCATCACTACCCATGAGAATAATGTCTGCAGCATCACCACCAAATAGCATGACATAGTCAAACGTATTAGCAAAGGTTTTAAGAAGGCAACGAAGATCTTCAGGGGCCATGCCGTATAGGTGAAGCCATTGCGCCCACATGCCACCCTTGCTGAGTTTGCGCTTACCCAGCTCGAAAAATTCTTGGGTAAACAAATTGCTAACGCCGCTAATCCATGGATTTGAAGGCTCTGATATCACTAGATCGTATGTGCCATCTTTACTCAAGAAAAGTTGATTCCGGGCATCGTTGAGATATAGCTTCACCCGCGCGTCTTCGAGAGGCTGATTATTCCAGTTGTCAAAAAAGTGGCTCGCTTCTACGACCGCCGGCTCGATTTCAATCACATCAATTTGGGTTGGACTTTCATGACGTGTAACTGCCCCAGCGGTGACACCACTTCCCAGTCCAATAATCATAACCTTTTTGGGCGACGGGCGAACAAAAAAGGGCAGATGTCCAAGTAAGTATTGCGTCTGCATATCCGACTGGACAGTGGAAGCATCGATTTTTCCGTTGTTTGCTAGCCAAATCTGTTCGTTATCGTTCGTGTCATTGGTCTTGAACCTTCCCACCGTCACCACCGCAGACGGGCCTTCCTCGTACCATAGCAATGTGGACTTATCTATTTCACTCATCAAGCCTTCGCGCGTGTGATGCTCTAGTTTGATTACATTATCGAATGCGCCCATGCCCATAAGCAAAGGATTCCAAGGCGGTGGAAAAAGGTGCATAGCTATTACTGCCATAGATGTGGCACCAAAACAAAGCAACCAACGTAACGACAGTTTTTTCTCGCTTGTCCGCGCGATGGATTGGTACGCAACAAGGGCCGCTATCGCATTAAGTGAAACGCCAACGAGCATCGCACCACGAACGTGTAGCCAGGGTAGAAGTAACAATCCCCCCGAAAGCGCCCCAAAAACCGCACCCACAGTGTTAACGCCATAGAGCTGTCCCACGGGACGACTCAACTTGTCTTTATCGCTGCTCGCTGCTCGGACAAGACAGGGAAAAGTTGCGCCCATAAGCAAGGCCGGCGGAAGCATTAAACCTAAAGCCAATAGTAATTGCGCATGTAAAAACCACTCGCGATGGCTTTCAAGTGCACCAAATAAACGCACGAAAGCAACGGGCAGCTCACCATAGGCATACATGCTCGCCCAGGACAATAAAGCTACGCCAATTTGCAGTCCTACCAATCCGCGCACCACGCCCGAGCGCTGACCACGGGCATACAACCAATCCGCTAACGTACCGCCAGCCCAACCCCCTAAGCCAATGCCCAATAGGAAAGCAAGCAGCATGATCGAAAATGCATAGGTACTCCCCCCCAAGACCAAGGTCATCAGACGGAACCATGCCAATTCGTAAACTAAACCGCAGAAGCCCGCGATCCATGCGACCACGCACAAGCTTACCAGTCCAACACGTAGGCCAGCCGATCCCACGTCAGTCTCCGGCGCAACCGGCTTAGCGATAATCAATGCCCGCCATCCCAACAGCAACGCCACAATAGCCACCGCTACATTCGCGAGGCAGGCTATCCAGGTCGTGGCCAACATCCCAAAATGAGGCAGCAGCACAAACCCCGCCAGCCCAGTACCTATCACCGCACCGAGCGTGTTCGCACCATAAAGTCGTCCCACTACCACGCCCGTATTTGAGGAGGCTGTCGATGCAAAACGCACCAACAAAGGAAGCGTCGCGCCCATGCAAAGGGTGGGCGGCAGAAGAAGTATGGCTAGGATCAAAAACTGAACTAAGGTGAATAGCGTAGGACCAGGAGACACGCTGAGCCAAAAACTCGAATACGCGGAAATAGCTATCTTAAGGGCCGCTGGAAAAATCAGCGCGTAGAAGCCAATTATCGCTTCAAGTATGGCATAGACCAACAACGGTCTTTTGAATCGGTGTGCCCATCGCCCCGAAAGAAAAGCCCCGGCGGCCAGGCCTCCCATGAACGAGGCCAGCACGGCGCAAATCGCTAACTGACTAGCGCCCAAGGCCAAATGCAGTTGACGGGCCCAAATCGTTTCGTAAATCAGAGACGTTGCGCCGCTTACCAGAAAAAGGGCCACAAGTACCCAAACGGATACTATACGGTTGTTCTGCTCGGAGATCGCCTCTCGCTCGTGCCGCTTTCCGCGCTTGCGACTTTTCTTAGAATTGTCAGCTTTGATGCTTCGCACAATAGCATTATTTCATGGGAAATTCGTATTGGAGCCAGCGAGACTCGAACTCGCGACCTTCTGCATGCCATGCAGACGCGCTCCCAACTGCGCCATGGCCCCTTCACCGCAACATTATTGACGATCCTCGATAAATTGGCAAGCACAACGCATACGCCGTTTACCAACCGAATTTTCTATTAATAACAAGCCAAATACCTCTTGAGCGAGCGACTTCATATCCCCCCACTCGCCATGTTATGGCTCATAACGTCAACACGCTCTCGGCTTGCTGCAAGGTATGACGCCATGCCAATTTCGTGATCCAGAATACAGCACACGGTCGTCCGAATAAAAACCCAATTCAAATTGCATCAACCGCGCCACCGCAATTCAGTGACTCAAAATGCTATAGTGATGGCATCGTCCGATATTAAATAAATCAAAAAAGCGCATACTTTGCGCCCCATAACCATGATTCTATCGTTGGAAAATCGTTACAATGTTTCTACAATGATACTTGCAGTGTAGGGGTTTGGGCCACGACGTCGAATGAATGACGCGTAACTGGCACTATAAGATTATAGTGGAACGTGTCCACGCAAGGAATGCATAATGCTTGTCGCAACGCGGCCAACTAGGCCGAAGATAAAACCAGCACCGGTTGTCAAACGCTTCTTGGATTACATATTCCTAGAGTGCGGACTGTCCGGAGAAACTGTCACCGCATACCAAAGCGACCTGCGCGAATTTTGGAATTGCCTGGTTGATGCAGACGTCGAACCTAGCGAAATTACCTTCGAAGATGTGCAACGACACCTCATGCAATTGCACGACCGCGGGCTAAAACTTTCTTCCATCGTGCGACATTTCAGTACCGTAAAAGTTTTTCTTCGTTTCTTGAACAATGAAAAAATACTACGACGCGACCTCACCACCATCATGGAATCGCCCAGGCGCTGGCGAACTATCCCCCGCGTCATTCGATACGACCAAGTAAAATCTCTTTTACACGCTCCCAACCTGCAGGACGAATTCTTTTTACGCGACCGCGCCTTATTAGAACTCATGTACGCCACCGGTATGCGGGTGAGCGAAGTTGTCGGGCTAAGTCTGGACAGTATCAATCTCAAGCTAGGCTACCTTCGATGTATGGGAAAAGGTCGAAAAGAGCGCATCGTTCCCATCGGCAGCCACGCTATCGAAGCTCTCACGCACTATTACGAAGACCTTCGCCCCAGGCTGCTCGGCGAGAACCACACGGCCGCGATATTTCTCTCCAGAACCGGCCGGCCGCTCGACCGCACCAACATCTGGCGACTAGTACGAAAGTACGCCGTCATCGCTGGCATCGAATATAAAGTCTCCCCGCATACCCTGCGACACTGCTTCGCGACCCACCTACTACACGGCGGCGCGGACCTACGGGTGGTTCAAGAATTACTTGGCCATGCCGACGTTACCACCACGCAGATTTATACCCACGTCAACGAAACCCAGCTGCAACGCATCCACGAGAAGTGTCACCCCAGGCCATAGGCGCAGCTTTCCACATGCGCTAAGATGCGACAGGCCCCGAAACGCTTGAATACAAGCACGAGGTCGATGTGGAGTAGCCCGGCGTGCAACTTGATTTTACTAACACGACTCACCTGGACGATCGACAATTGCGCGATATGGTTTTGCACGCGACCGCTGGCTGGTCAGTAGGTCAAGTCGTCGTGCGCGTGCGATATAGCCGAGGGGCAGATTTTTCCGGTACCTGTGTCTACGCCACCCAACGAATCTACATCAACCTAGGAAAACATCTGCGATATCCCTATACCATGAACACGCACATCGCACGTGGAAAAAAACACCTAGGGCAATGGGTCAAGCCCGCGTACACCGTCGAATTCGCCGATGGCCTGCAGGTCGCAGCTTTCATTTATTTGCATGAGTTGTACCATCTGCTAGTGAAAATCGCAGCCCGCAACACACGGCAGAAGGAGACCATGTGCGACCGATTCGCCACCCGATACGTCGTGGCTAATTACGGGGCAACCGTTCGAGATGATGTCGGCGCGGTCGTTAGCCATAGCCGTTGGGATGTGCAAGATTTAGACCATTTTGTCGCGCGGGCAAACGTTAAGAATCAACGCCATGTTGTGCAGGCGCCGCTGGCCGTGACGCACGATCAACAACATGCACAGCAATTGCTATCTTTCGGATTATGAACTATTTTCGAGAAGAAGTTAAAAAAACGAGCCGCGGGATTCAGCCCGCGCGGACTTACGAAACTATTAGACGTGGCCATGGCAAGTTATAGGCAATTTGAAATCGGGAATTCACCAGCAATCGACACGGGGCTTAAGTCGCCAAGTCAATAACACCTGAATCAAGAAGGACATTTGTATGAACAACAATGATAATACGATCGAAACATTCCCTAATCCACACCCACTGAGACAATACCTAATCGAGCATCACGTCCACGAATTTACTAGTATGTGCCCAAAAACAGGCCAGCCAGACTTCGCCAAGCTTCGCATTCAATACGTGGCCAATGATTCGTGCATCGAGTTGAAAAGCTTTAAGCTGTACCTTCAGCAGTTCCGCACGAAAGGCATATACTACGAAGACATCACCAACGTCATCCTCGACGACCTCGCCGCAGCCATGGACCCCTATTGGCTACAAGTACAATCTACCTGGAGCGTGCGAGGCGGCATCCATAGTGTCATCACGGTCGAGCACGGCGACCAAGAAACCGGGGAAATATTGTCTGATATAGAAGACTGATTCACGAAGCAGTGATGACACCGAGCAATGACCCCAAACCGAGCGAATCTCCCCAGCATTCGCCGCGCGCGATATGTCTCGGGACTAGGCAGCGCTGAGTCTCAAACACAACCGCGACAGTCAGGAAGCGGCCTCTTAGTCACGAACTTGGCAATGTGCCAATCGCAAGATACAACTGAGCCTTGCTTTACAGTAACGACTGTTCCGATTCACTAAGTAATTGATGTACCCATGCGCTGCGTAATGACACTATCCACTATGCTTTCTGCAGTATCGATCGCTTCAGCAATTACTTGGTCGCCGAGTAACAAATAGCCATCTTTAGATATCTCAGCCGTCTCTATGCGTGCTAACGCTTCCGTTACGTCGTCCGGCACTTTGGCATTTTCTAATTTCCCCCAAGCATGGACTATACAATTTCTTAGCGTGTACATGTCCTTGAATTTATCCAAATCGGTTTGAATGGATGCTGCATCGAATTTCTCGTCACGGGTAAGCAATTTTATGTGCTTATCTATTTCGCTTCCTTTTCTTAAGTTCTTGAATTGCGACTCGTAGTCAGAGAATAACAATTTGGCGATTGCTTTCAACGCTTCTTCGACGAAAGAACATATGCCAACAAGCATCGTGTATCGAAATGTGTTTCCCACGACGTAATTAAGATGAAACACGAGTTTTCCAATGTCTGGATCGTTTTTGTCACGGACTCCATTATCGATATCATCAAGCAAGCTTGACTTGTCGTCCTTTAATTTGTTTTCAATTTCGCTAGTGCAAACCTCAAGATATTGAAGCCGGCGATGCAGATAATCTGCGAGCTTTTTATTCATATCTTTTTTTGAAGTCATGTTGCACCTGCTCTCAATGTATTCTTACTCAACGTAGTAGAACCCGCCCTCCTACCCCGCCCCCAACAACTTCAACACATCCAAATTAGAAGGCAAACCCATAGCCGTCTGGCGAATCTCTCCAGCAGATGCCCAGCGGGCGATGGCTATTTCATCTGGCGCTGGCGTTATCTCACCGCTTACAGGTGTCACGTGCCAAACCACCAGGATATAACCATGCTCGGCCAATCGCACAGCCCCAAGACGCTTCGTTGGTTGAACGACTATCCCAAGCTCTTCGTGTAATTCTCTTTGCACCGCCTGCCGTGAAGTTTCACCTCGTTCAACATGACCCCCCGGAAAGCACCAGTAGCCGCCACGCACGACGCAAGCCGCGCGCTGGATGAACAAATATTGATCCTGACTACGTAAAATTCCGATCACACCGCGTCTTATCGAAATCGTAGACTTCTTTTGTCTTGCTTGTCCCATGTTTTCATCCACATGCGTGCGATTATCGATTGGCTAAATATTATTGCGCAAATCCACCCATCACCGAAACCATCCTTTTTAGCTTCGACGTTGTTTAGTTTATATGCGTTCTGATCGAAAGCGAGAAGAAGCTCGAACGAAGCTATATTTTGTAGATAAAAAAAAACGGGGCCGTCCAAAGACGGCCCCGTCGGGAACTTCATAAGATGGGCATACAGTCAACTACGGGTAAATCAATGTGTCCGTAGATGAATATGAAGTAAGGCCCACGCCAAATACATCCTGGCCTGGATATGGTTCAGGATCGATTTCGCCCGGAATTTGTCCGTGGATAAGAAGGAGTCGATCTTTGTCATTCCACTGACTTGATGGTCCAATGACAGTGTAAATATTGTCACCATCAATACCAACGATTGGCTTTCGCTCAAACGTCGCGTGTCCGTCAGCGTATAGGCAGTTCTGACCTTCGCCAGCACCCTGGCCACCATGATTAGCGGAATTGTATCTTCTCCAATCTTTTGGTGACGAATCAGTGACGATTTCCTCTTGTTGTGCGTTCTTCCACGTAGGTACCTGAGTAAGCTGGTAGAACGGACCCTTATCAGCGATGACAATCATGCGCGAGTCCATACCCTCACGAGGTCTTGTATCACGCGGACCGAAAGGAACCTGATAGCCATAACTTACATTATCGTATGTTTGAAAGTCATAGTACAGCTCCAAGTTTTCGGTGGTATCATTTTGATCCGAGCTACTTGGGCAAATAAACTGCTGAACCGTAACATCACCAGAACGCACAAGCATCCAAAACGATCGCGTTACCGAAAGCTGAGTACTTTGATCACCATTGGTACCGATTGAAAAACTTTCCTCCCAACGCTTGAATCCTACACCGTTACCACCGGTATCTGGATCACCGAAGTACCGAACGTTTTCGCTGGCGGTCGGTAGCTTCGTGTCAAAGGCTGGTATGGGCCAACGCTCTTGATTGTCGTTGGCATAAATCTTACACGACGTGCCAATACCTTTGATATTGGATTGACACACCAGTCTCTTGCTCAACTCGCGAGCACGTGAAAGACTAGGCAGCAAAATCGAGATAAGCAGCGCGATGATCGCAATCACCACGAGTAGCTCGATCAGCGTAAAGGCACGTATTCTAATTCTTTGCTTCACTTTTCTATCTCCCTTGTAATGTTTCTCTTGTAAATCTCACAATTCAGCCAATCCGAACCAAGCACCACTATCAGCCACAAGGCTATCGCACCTACCGAAAGAGTGCCCCCCAGATGTAAGCACAACCTTCAAACGCATAGGTGCGACACAGCAACCGGTGCCCAATTCACAAAACTTCCTAACTCCCAAGGCCCAACAGATCGTTCGATCACGCTTCGTAATAAAAAAACACTACGCAATACAAGTCGTGGCCGATTGCGACCATGCAATAACCAAAACGTCTATATGAAACTATAAAAACGGACAAATCAGCCGTACATGGCTCTTACGCAACTCAGGAGGTGTTTTCGTAGCCAGCCAGCGCGCTGATTAAAGAAATCGCCAGCATACGAGAAACCCAACCAAGCTACGGCAGCACACGCGCAGTACCAGACCGTTTGGTTACTAGCTTCTAAATAGGATGTCGGTGTAGTGGACTGAGGTTGGAAGAGGCGAGGAAAATATTGCGTTTAATGGATAATTATTACGGCTACCGCCTGCTTGGATATATTATGATAACGGTATCAAATCGGATAAATCGAGCCCTCTTATGCCCATCGGTATAAATCGAGCAACATGCACGAATTCATACACTACTCCACAATCACCATACAGACTTTACTCCAATTCTAATCACATGTCAATAGTTATCGTACTTAAATATGACGCAACCTTATTACGCAACCCCTACCCCAGTCGAAGGCGATCAAAATCGATGTCAAACAGCTTTGCTATCCCGAGTCCCAATGCCTGGGCATGGGCAAGATAGGGGATTTGTGCTGGGATCGCCGCCATGGCTCCCAACCCTTTCCTGGATCGAGTATCGTTCAAAATGGAAACGCCTACGGCATCCAATGCAACCGGATCAGTCGAAGCTACGATAGAGCCTAGGTCGGCAATAGAGCCGTCGCTTGCGCTAGGCCCGCCCCGGTACACTACCCGTAACGCGTCGACAATGTTGAGTTTCAATTTGTCTTTAATTTCTGGTAGGGCAACGATATCGGCGACATACGGCGAACAGCCATTTTTATGGAATCGAGCAGGATGTTGGACTAGGCCATGAGAAAGATTCTTCAAGCAGCAGGTAATCGAAGCAATGTTGTGAGTCTTCAAGAATGGCACATTGATGATAGCCGTAACCTGATCCAGTACGCGGGATAAATTGTCCGTACCGCTTCCAAAATTGCTTGCAACGCTTCGATAACCAGCCGCCATAGGTCGAGTTTGATATCCCTTAACAGTGCTAGTAGGTGCTTCGATGCAAACCAGTTGGTCCAAAGGCCAGCCAGCGTCTAGAAGTGATTCAATCAACACCTCAGCCATTGCCGCAGATGTACCAATGGCCTGCTGCGCGGAAGAGTTGAATTTCAAACCTATGACATCGCGTTCATGAAGCAAAGCGTGCCATGAGGCCTTTAGAGATTTTTCTTTTGTTAGAGTTTTAAGTGCCGCTTCAATCATTTCGCCCAGAAGTATCTTATGGACGGTGGCACCAACCACTACGTAATCGGAATTAACCTCCACCACGTGGGCTGAGCTAGGGGTTGTCCTCGGCGTTGGTAGAAGGGCCAGCGCATCTTGCCCATATGTGCTCAGGGCGGGAATCACGGCGGTGCTTGAAGCTATGCCCAAGAACGTACGGCGCGAGACCATCGGAACTGGAGTTGGTTTTTCCGGTTTTGGCATTTGCGGGTCAATCGCGCAACCTTCTGCAATCTAAGTAACTTATCGGCAAATACGAGGCTATTTGTAAACCTGCTAACCATGTTCTGCTGTCGATCATAAGTCATCGACGTTTTTTTGGGGCGCAAACAAAAAAAGCGTACCCCACATGGTGGCAGGGTACGCTTATAAAATGTTTCGTAACAGCCTTGGAAGAGACTGGTTACCAGGCCGCGATTTTTCGCGAACCGACTTCAAAAATAGATTGCGTTTTCAGCAGTGTTAACTCGTCTGGAAACGCATGGAATGAATGAATTAGCAATTCGTGATCTCTTGCATCGAAATCGACGAAAGAAAACGGCGATAGTCCTTCGTGTTCCCACTCAGGGAAAACCTCAAATAATCCACGATTTTCAGCATAATGCATGTAATCACGATGGGTGGCCGGGAACAGTTGAGGCGTCAATCGCTCAATTTGAGTCGACAAAATATACTTCACGTCGTGTTGAAAAGACTGCGCATGATCGCGTTCGCCCCTAAAGCGGAAAGATGTAGCTAACCCCGCTTTGGGAAGAAGGTCGAGATCATCTGCAATAACTTCCGTTAGTATCTGCTCCCCAATCTGCACGCTCACGACGTGGGATAGACCCACTACCCAAATCTCGGCCTGGTAGCGTTCTCGCTCAACGCGTGCGACACGTTGGATATTAAAAAGCTCCGGGTGCAGCGCCCTTTGGTAAAGGCAAAAATGCATGTCGTCCACCCGCTGTTTCGTCTGCGCTGGTTCTAACTGTCCTCGTTCCACTGTTGATACCTATTCTGATAAAAGGTTCCGTTTCTCTCACTCAATGGGATTATAAGGCTAGCACGTGTCAATTCCATGTTTTTCTTGCTTATATCGTTAAATTTATGTAAATGTACATAGTTTTACATAACGTCAGGTATTATAGGACGATACAGCAGATTGGAGCAGTTATTGCGCCCCTGTTTACAATACCGTTACGAAGGGCCATGCTGCCCGGAGCATCGGCTGGGGAGACTTAGGTACATATTGGATGTTGCTCGTGGTTTTGACTGCGCTATAATGGGCCAAGATGACAAAAGCCGTGTCTATATGCTTGGTGTGCTGCATTCTCTCTACCCAACTGTGGTGGCGACCAGTTTACGTTCACACTGACAATAGTGTGGCAGAAGCGAAATCTGAGGTTGACGATTCACCGGAGTGTCAGGGTTTGCCATGTGCGTGCTGGGGTCGGTCTGTCGAGGGTGATGCGTCCTCTGATGTTGTTGATGGTGAGCCAGACAGTGAAACTGGCGCTCCAGAAGATAAGCCTCTCAATCCAATACTCGCTCGAGCAGTTCTTGCTGACAAGAGCGGGCGTCTAACTAAACCTTTGAGCACCAGCCGAGTATTGGTTTTGGCCAACCATGGACAGGCTGTGAATTGTCAGTGTGATCCGCGCGGCGATCTTTCCGAACTTGTGGCTGCTGCGTCGCGTTGTCGAACCGCCCATCTACTGGCCCTCGCACGCGCGACCAGGCCTCATGCCCCGCCTTTGGCTTAACTACCAGTCGCACTTGTTTGCAAGATGTTTTTGGCTCGTCTTGTACAAGTTGTGTGTGTACTTGGTCGGAAGCGTTTGTGTAAGGCGCTGCTTGCCTAGGCTACCCATTGATCATTAGCGGGGGCGTTAGGTTTTTATTCCGACATGTTGCCAGGAAACATGAATACACAATGAAAATATATACGCATGCAGTCATGCACGCTTTACTTATTTTCTGATTCGCAGTTTTATTGAATGAAGCGATTGAATCGTTGTCAGCGCGATGGTGCGTTTACGACGTTATATAACATATGGAGATGAAACGGTATGAATGATCCCAATCGGCTAATGAAATGGCTATTGATAATTGGCCTGGTGGTGTTGTCTTTGGTGATTCTGTATCCCCCCGACGAAAAGCTCAAGGGTGGTATTGACCTTGTCGGCGGAACGAGCATGTTGTTCGAGATCGACACGACGGGCTTAGAACCTAACCAGATGCGAGATTTATCTACGAAGGTGATGCAAGTTTTGAAAGATCGCGTGGACCCCAACGGTCAGCGCAACCTGGAGTGGCGTCCGGTGGGTAATACCCGGCTGGAAATTCGTATGCCGCGTCCACCGAAAAAAGCTATCGAACGACGTGAGCTATATAACACGGCGATTGAGCGACTAGCGGAGATGCACCTGTCGCGTTTTGAAGTGGAATCGGCGCTTAACGATGGTGGGGACAATCGCGAGGCTTTGATAGCGAAGCTCGTGAAGGGCGTTGATGAGCGGGTGCCTTTGATCGAAAAGCTTCAAGAGGCCTACAGGGCATTCTCTGCGATCGATCGTGAAGCAGACTTAGCTGGGTCTGATACGGCTAAGGCCGGTTATGAAGTGGCGATGAGCGATCTTCTGGCCACGTCAATGCCGATAAATAGACTTACTGATATCTTGTCGCTAAAGATCAGCCCGCGTCGCGATACAGAGCTAGAAAAACTGCGGGCAGAGTTTCCATCGTACGATTCATCGGATGGCAAGCGTTTAACGACCGTGGAGGATGCGTATGCTTTGTGGGCGAAGAATAAGGCGGACTTGGAAGACCCTTCGGACTTGAAACGGTTGTTGCGTGGTGCGGGCGTGTTGGAATTTCGCATCTTGGCTGACCGCGACGCCGCCTCTCCGACCAATACGACGGAACCTTCGCAACCTATCGCTCGCTATGCTGACCAATTGGCCAAATTAGGCCCACGTCCACAAGCGGGTGACCGTTTTATCTGGTTGCCCATTGACGACATTTTACGGTTTACGCGCGCGGACAATATTGAAGATTTTGAATCGACTCAGGATGCGCCCGGACGTCCAATTATTGAGGCGTACGCAGGGCGGTATTATGTGTTGTTCCACAACGACGCCAACATGTCCATGTTACAGGCCAAGGGAACCGGGGCGCGATGGAAGCTGCTTTCTGCTTATCCGGATCGTGATCCTATGACTGGCGAGAATGTTGTTTCGTTTGGTTTAGACCCACACGGGGGTCAGCAGTTTGGCGAGTTGACGGGTAACAATAAGGGGCGTCAGCTCTGCATCGTTCTAGACAATACGGCTATGTCTAGTGCGAGGATTAATGAACGTATTACGACGCGATGTCAGATTACGGGTGGTTTCACGCTAGAACGCGCCCAAAACCTGGTGCGTATTCTTGACGCGGGGTCGTTGCCCGCTCGATTACGTGAGACGCCGCTGCAAGAGCAGACGGTTGGTCCTAGTCTTGGTGAAAGTAATCGTGTGAAAGGTCTACGGGCCGCAGCGATTGGTGGCATTTCCGTGGCGGTGTTCATTCTATTGTATTACGGCATCGTAGCCGGCGGCATGGCCAATGTCGCGCTGGCGATGAACCTGCTCATGGTGCTGGCTATTATGGCGCTGGTGCAGGCGACGTTTACGCTACCGGGCATCGCGGGTTTGATCTTGACCGTAGGTATGGCTGTTGACGCCAACGTGCTTATTTTTGAGCGATTTAGAGAAGAGCGCGATCGCGGCGTGATTTTCAAGAAGGCGCTGAACGCCGGATATGACAAAGCGTTTTCTACTATTTTCGATGCCAACATAACGACACTGCTTACTTGTGTCATTCTTGGTTTTGTGGGTAGTGAAGAAGTCAAGGGCTTCGCGATTGTGTTGGGCATTGGTATTGTCACCAGTATGTTTACGTCGCTATTTGTGACACGTCTTGCGTTTAATACTTTGATCGCCAAGGGCATGTTGAAAGACTTGTCGATGCGTAGAATTATTGGCCATTTGACGGTTGATTGGCTGGGTATGTATCGTTCGTTTGTACCCATCTCAATCATCGCGGTGAGCCTGGGGCTAACCATGTTTTTCGGGTTAACCAAAGTGAATAAAGAAGCGGTCTTTGATATCGAATTTCTTGGCGGCACGAGCATCCAAATCGATTTCAAAGAGGGTATCGTAATGAAAGACCAGGAGGTGACCGATGCGATTACGTCTATCGACGCGACCAGTGCTGCTGGTTGGCTTCGTAGCGCAGCGGATTCGCTAGCCTCGGCTACGGCCGCACCGGGTGAGCAGCCGGGACAATTCACACTGACTTCCGATGAGCTTTCGGGTATGCAGTTGGGTGATCTCATGCGAGAAGCGTTGGGCAGCGACATAGACCGTGACGGTATTCAGGTGAAGGGACGCACGGCTACCTTCATAGCGAAGTCTGGGCAGATGGTGATGGCTGGATTTGAACAGGCAAGAGTCAATGCTGAAGAGGGCATGCGACGGGCTGGAGATCGACTGGGTGGCGCGCGGGTTCAAAGCGTGACCGATACCGAAGGTGCGGAAGACAAAGGCCCGTCCTATGAAATTTCCACCATCGAGACCAATCGTGATATGGTACAAACGGCGGTGTTAGCGGTGTTGGGTGATAAGCTCGCTGTGCAGCGTTCGATTAATTTTGAGATAGTTGAGGATCCGGAACTAACACGGGCGGGGTATTTTGTCGTTGAAGCTGACGATCATTTTCTATCAGACGTGATTGGTGGCGACGCGACCTATGATGTGAGACGATTTCGCGGTGGGGCAGCCATTCAGGTTGCACTCGATGCGAACGAAGAGCCCATTAGTTTGCAAGAAGTAGACCGACGTTTACGTGAGGTTAGCCTACAGCCGGAGTATGATCAGCTGCGTACGTTGGACTCGGTTGTGTTTCCATTGGGTAATGTAGTCAAGAATACAGATGGACAGGACGCCTACAATAGTTTTGCCGTGCTCGCGGTGGACGAGGCTTTGTTGTATGACAATGATCCTGCCCAATGGGAAACGTCTCTGGCTCAAATCAAGTTAGCTCAGGTGCAAGCGGCGCTGGGGAGCGAAAAATCGTTCTCGAAAGTTATTGCTTTCGCCCCGCAAATTGCTAAGCAGACCAAAAATCGCGCCATCTTCGCCGCGGTGCTAGCGTTTGCGGCTATTGTTGCTTACTTATGGCTACGGTTTGGTTCTAAGGATTACGGATTGGCGGCCATCGTCTGCTTGGTACACGATGTGTCCATCACCCTGGGCCTCGTGGCTTTTTCGCATTTTATCTTCAATACCTTCATCGGTAAGGCGTTGATGATTAGCGACTTCAAGATTGACTTGCCCATGATTGCGGCTTTGCTCACGGTGGTGGGTTATAGCTTGAATGATACGATCGTTGTCTTTGACCGCATCCGCGAAAATAAAGGAAAGGTCGGCAAGCTGAATCACAGCTTGATTAACACCAGTATCAATCAGACGCTGTCTCGAACGCTGCTTACATCGTTCACAACAGCTATGGTTGTGCTTGTGTTGTATGTGTTTGGCGGGCAAGGTGTGCATGGGTTTAGCTTCGCGTTGCTCATTGGTGTTGTCGTGGGTACATATAGCTCGATAGCGGTGGCTGCGCCGCTGTTGCACCGTCCGGTTATCTTAAGACGGGTGGTCACGATTATTGTTGGACTTAGCGTCGTGGGAATTATCTACGCGGAAGTACCTAACGCGACCGCCCAACTGGTCTGTGCGGGAATCACCGTGGCTTTAGTGATTTATAGTCTCATGCGTAGCGGCGGAAATCAGAATTATCAAACTTCTGCGGGCGCGGGCGCTTAGTCAGAGGTAAGCGGTTCGCGCTATATCACGAATAGATTGCCTTCAGGCCCATGGGAGACGACTCTCATGGGCCTGACTTGTGAATTGTGCGAGGTTGGTCGATTTCCACACAGTGAGAAGCCGATTTTTATCTCCGCTGTCGCTTCTACGGAATTCTTGCCTGCTCCAGAATGAGGGAACATGACAGTCACGAGGGTTGCCCCACATGAACCGAGGTCACCGAAACTGTCATATACCCTCAAAATGAGTAGTGGCCCGCTTGACCGGGTTACGATGGGGATTTAGAGTTTAGGGTGGATGATGCGCGGTGTGATGAAAACATAGCGAGATCGCGAACGTCATCATGGGTGGTTGTGATGGGTCGAGACAGCGGGCGTCGGTTTTGGTGCCTGTGCTAGATGCAGGGTCGCCTCGCTTTCAAGCCTCAAATCCCAGCCGAGTCTGAAGGGTCGAGTCAAAAGGGAGTTTGCCATGCGCCCGGATGTTAAGCTAGGAATCGTTAGTTCGATGATGATTATCTTGGTCGCGGGGGGATACTATTTCTACCGCGATGGAAACGACGGAGCCATTCCCGTTTCGTCGGATGCAATCGCTACGGGCAAGAAAGTTTCTCCCGGAAAGCGCGCCTCGAGTAAAACCAACCAACCTAAAACTAAGGCTAACGGCAAGCGAACGACGCCTGCGAATGTTGATCGCAGCGCCGATAAGCTGGCTACCAAAAAGCCAACGACTAACCCGCGCGTAGCGAATAACAATAAACGTCATGCATCCCCGGCGAGTGGGCGTGCCCCACATAAGGTGACGGTTCCTGTCGTTAATAAAGCCACGCAACAGAATAAGCCTATAGCAACAAACCCAGTGGCTAGGGACAAGCGTCCTGTAGCCAATCGTTTAGCTTCGAACCAATCGAAAAAGATCGACCCGCGTCACCCAGTTACGAATGCGATAACGAAGTCACCGTCACCCGTGAAGGTCACATCACCCGCAGGATCGGATGATGAGGCTGTGGAGCGTCATCGTGTGCAGCCTGGCGATACGATGGCTTCGCTTGCGGTCAATTATTACGGCGACGAAAAGTACACACGATTCCTCATCGACAATAACGCACAACTGGCTAATCCGCTTCAGTTGGGTGTTGGCACAATGGTATTAATCCCCGCTAGACCTACAGACCACACGCTATTAGCTGCGACCCGGCGTTCGACGCCAGCTGTTGCCAAAGCGGCCCCGAATGCCGTCGCGGCGAAAAAGTCGCAAGCGCGGATGTATACGGTAAAGAGCGGCGATAGCTTTTATTCTATCGCGCGGGACGAGTTAGGCGACGCTGCGCAATGGCAGAAACTCTTTGAGCTCAACAAGGCCGTAGTTAAAGGCGACGCGCGAAAACTGCAAATTGGTCAAGTGATTCAACTGCCAGGATAAGAACATCGAAATTCTAAAGTCGAAGGTTTTGCATGACCTTCGACTTTAGAAAATTACCCGAAGACTTTTGACCGCCGCTCCCCATTATCAGACTAGATAGATAGCCTTGTTTGTGCTTGATCTGAGCACTGTGCGGGCAGCGTCTATCGGTCGTAATCATCATTCGCTCCGCGCCCTATCATAAACACCCATTGGTCACAGTCGCTGAAGAAACCTGCCGAGAATTGAGTAGGGGTAGTGGGCCTTGGGGCACAGATCATACAGCGATGCGACTGACTACCGACGTGCGTGTTGTGGGAGTGTTTGTAAAAGTATGCTTTCTAGCAAACAAGTATTAACGACTGGCGACGTAGCTAAAATTTGTAGCGTCGCGCCGCGTACGGTGTCCAAGTGGTTTGACTCAGGTCAATTGCGAGGCTATCGAATTCCCGGTAGCAAGGACCGCCGCATTCCGGTGGATCAACTGATCCGTTTCATGCAATCGCATGGCATCCCCCTCGATGGTCTGGATGTTGGCTTGACACGTGTGTTGATCGTTGATGCCGACCTCACGCTCGCCCAGACTATTCGCGACGCGCTCACCGTGACTAAAATATACGATGTTATCCTGGCTGATTCTGCTTTTGAGGGTGGTGCGATGACCATGGAACATAGGCCCCATGTGATCGTGGTGGATTTGACGCTCCCGGACGTCTCCCCCCGCGCGATAGCCCGCTTTATCCAATCCAACGCAACAGTATCCAGCACGGTTATCATCGGGACGGGCGAACACCTGACACAAGCACGAGGGCAGGCGCTGCTGCAGGATGGTTTCACCCATTTCCTATCAAAGCCATTCCGGACGAGCGATCTTCGGACGATGATCGAATCGCTAGTCGGCCCAGAAGAAACGGCAGTTTCGCACTAGGTCGAATGTCTATGGTCGAAAATGTAGACCTTACAGACCTTGGCCCATAGGTCACTGGCTTTCGACTTTCGACTTTTTACAATTCCCCCGTATAATCCGCGATTATGATCATCACCATCGACGGACCTGCTGGTTCTGGTAAATCTACCGCTGCCCGAAAGCTCGCCGCCAGGCTGGAGTTACCCTATCTCGATACCGGCGCTATGTATCGGGCGATCGCCTACGCGGTCATGACCTCTAACACCGACGTCGAAGACGAAGCAGCTCTACTACGCGTCGCCGAGGACGTTGAGCTACAGCTTGATTGCGGACCAACGTTCACCCGCGTGCGCGTGGATGGCCACGACGTCAGCGAGGCGATTCGTTCGATGGATGTCAGCGCTGTGACACCCTACGTCGCGCGGTGCCAAGCCATTCGCGATTTATTGGTCAACCGTCAACGGCAGCTAGGCCAGCAGCTTGGCTCGTTCGTTACAGAAGGTCGAGACCAGGGGAGCGTTGTTTTTCCCGGTGCAGACAAACGATTTGTACTCGATGCCGGATTAGAAGCCCGGGCACAGCGACGACATCAAGAGCTTACCGCAGACGCAGAAGAGGTAACGATCGAACAAGTCCGCGAAAATTTACAGGCCAGGGACGACGTCGACTCGAAACAATGGGAGCCATTGCTCACCTCGGGGACCGTGGAAGTCATCGACACGACCAATATGTCCATCCACAATGTAATAGACCACCTCGTAGCTGCGGTCAGTAAGACCTCGGCTAAATGATATTGAATGCGCTATGCCCGACGACTTCTTCGCGCCTGCCTGCACGAGAATGACGGTCGGCACTCCTTTCCTGCTCGTAATTCCGCGCGGGCTAAAAGCCTGCGGCTCACTGAAGAGAAGAATGGTCAGGCGGGTATCTAATCGTATCCTACGTCAGCGAGGCAACACTGCCAGCGTGCGAAGTTGCTCGATAATCGCCTCAGCGTAGGCTTGTGCGCCTCTTTCATTCGGATGCCCAACGGAGGAGAAGATGCAGCCGACCAAGTCTGTTTCAAATCCCTGCTCAAGGCAAAGGTCGAGCCTTCGTCTAAACATGGGGTCTTCCGGGAAGACGGCTAAGTCACGAATCAAATCGCCGAATAGTGGGTCATCGTCGGTTAAGCTCCATAGCCAAGGTAGTTCGGTAAACGCTGCGTTGTCTGGACTAAAGTTTGCATCCACAAAAGCCACCCGCGCCGAACCGCCGAATGTAGCATTGGTCAGGTCCACCGCTTCTTGCAGGTTGCTTTTCGTTACATCGTGAAAGAGCTTGGCCCGCGCAGTTAATATCTCTACAAAATCAGCTTCGATATCAGCGGGCACATCTTCAGAGCCTAGCCATTGCTCCACCTTCGACAAATCACTCTCCGCGCCGACCATGGGGTAATAGCCTGTAACCACCACATTCGCCTCGGGCACAAGCGTGCGCACCTTGCTCAGAAGCGTAGTCATTTCTTCACCGCAAAAGCGCGCCGTTTCCTGTTCGAGTTCTTCTCGCGAAACGTTCGCATCGATGATCGTATCTACACCCACATCGTTAATGCACCCGTCCATTAGCACCAACTGAACGAGGTCAGGCCGTTCAATTAGCTCAGCTTGAAGCGTGACGGAAGTCGAACTGGTGGGCGCTTCACCGAAACAATTTAGCAGGCAAATGCCGTCGCCTTTCGCGGGTACGATTCGGGCACCAGCGTGAGCATATCGCTGCTGAATCACCTTTACGCCAAGTTCGCGCTCAATCGTTTTCGCGGTGAGCGCGGACATCTTGTCCTGCTCACGAAGCCCATTTCCCCACAGCACCGAATCCCCAATGACCGCTAGATAGAAAAAATCTCGGACGATAGATATGCGGGCCGCGTCCATCGGTTGGCCATTCAAATCCTTTGTGACGAAAGCTTCGATCGTAAAGCCAAACGCTAGCCAGGACGGCGGTATCATCATACCGACCCGCCGATGCCTATTAGATGTAATCGTATGATCGTCAGCTACCCAAAATATTCCACGGCCTGCGTCAAGATTGGTTTGAGCGCTTTGGCGAAAACTTTCGTCATCAGGCACATCAACTAAGCCCGCGCCTGCAGGAACAGCTATCTCGACCAGCGATGAAGAGGATAGCGTCGGTTTGAGCGTACTCTGCAGCTGTAGTGCCTGCGGACTCCGGGTGGCAAAGGTCATAAAAAAAAGCGGCATGTTGGCCTCTTCCTCAGGCAATGCCGCCAAGCTGCGAAGTGTGGTTGGCTTGAAGGCCGTCGCGCTACCCATGGCTGGGGTGTCGACATTTTCTGATCGAACTAACGTGACCGGCGACGTGCCCGCTGTGGCACTGTTCACCGAGGGGTCGCCACCTAGGTCTATGTTGATGCAGTTGAGGTTAGTAACGACGCCCAGTGATAAGATGAGCCAGGGTAATACTGTGTGTACAAAGCGTTGGGCCCTGCGCCGGGTAATCGCAAATGTGCGGTGAGTGGGATTAAATTTCACAGCCAAATACTCCGCGGCATTTAGCTGACGCCACGCAGTTTAGCGCGTATCAGCCTTCTATATCAAGTACATCTCGGACTTCCACAACATCACCCACTTGACACACAACTTCTAAGTCGGATCGCGTGACGATTTCCAGGCGCGATGTCGTACCTGGCTCGGTCACCTCATCGAACAAATCGTTGTCAAGTCGAGCATCCTGGAATAAATGATACGTTATGCCATTCTCTCCAAGCCAGACTAAACAAGGTCCGTTGTTATCAATAAGCGCTGCGGTGCCCGATAACACAAAAGGCGTTCCCACCGCGAGCAAATCAATATTTTCAGGCAGATCAATCGTTATACATGCTACGTTAGACAGCAGCATAGCCAGGGGGATAGCCACTATTTTCTGCCATCTTCGCCGTCGTTTTATTATAGGACACATCATGTAATTCCTCCATGAAACTTATCGGCAAGAATGGTAACGGGGCCAAACCAACGTATCTTATGAACTTTATAGCGAATCAAATCGAACGTCGCACCCGCAACGGATCGTCATACCCGCGCAGGCGGGTCTCCAGTGGCGGCATATTTCAGGTGTTACAACTTCATGCAAATTACGAATGGCTGGATACCCACCCGTGCGGTCATGGCAAGGTGTAATATCTCAAGTCATCTACGCTTTGTTTAGCCAGGCCACTGCCCGATCGCTTTCGCCGTCCATCGCGATACTCAGCGTAGCCCCATCCGCTATGCGTGGTATGTCGATGACATGCAGCAAATCTTCAAAATCACTATCGTCCGGGGCTATTTCTTTTAGGCAGTTGTGCGAACGAAGTAAGAATTCTTCGTTGAAGCGATTGGGCGTAATGTCGGGATATAGTGGCAGATAGTGGATATCGGCCTCGACTAAGTCCTGGAAAAAATGCGTGCCAAACGATACCTCCGGGACAAACCCGTTGCGATCCCGTGCGACTTCGATCAGCATGCGACAGTGATTAATGTCTGCATAGCGAACCGGGACGCCGAGTCCGACATCGTTGCTACCCCATCGACCCGGACCCACCAAGATAAACGATCGCCGCTGCAATTTATGATTGATTCGGCCAATGAGCCTAGCCAGGGCCACGCGCCGCTGTCGCGTAGGGATGGCATCATATGCAGACGGGTCTACATACACGATATGCGCAATCCCATGCACCAAGCCAGTGCGCACATATCGCTGGGCGTTGAAAATTATTTTGTCTTCAGGAATATCTTCAGGAATTTCCACCGTCCCAGCGTCGAGTGCTTGTGATTGTGTGCGACATTGCAGCACGTAAAAATGCTGACCGTCGCTGGCGAACTCCATATCCACCGGCGCGCCATAGGCATCTTCAAGTGTCGAGAGCATGTCACGAACACGCTGGGCAAACGGAGTCGCTCGAAGCAGTTTGTCAAAGGTGATGTATAAGTCCGCTGGGTCAGCATCAATATAATGACCTGCAGGCGCATATAATTCGCTATCGCGCTGTACGGACACAATTCTATCGAGCATGGCGATATCCATTGACTGCTCGAGAACATCATGGCAACGTACCGAGCGTAGCCGGTTCTTTTTCAGGTCGATCACATCGAGGGTTTGCTGGGCGTATCGCTTGATTTCCTGCACCGTCGATTCCGTGCGTAGCGTCGGCGCACCCAGCGCTACCATGCGCGGATACTCAGGCCCGCTACGATCAACCGCCCGCGTACCCAGCCCCATAACCAACCGAACCAGGCCATCGTCTCTTTTAATGCGCGGCGACCATCGATACTCATTTCGAGAAAAAGCGACGCCCGCGAAAGAAGGTAAGAAATAATTCCCTATCTTCACGCCAACCACCTTTTGGATCAGGACGGCCATCTCCTCGACATAGTCAAGCAGGTGGTGCTCTCGACGATACACAATGGGATCGGGTGACAGGACGCTGGCATAAACTTCAGCGATCGCCCCTAATAGCGCGCGCAGGCGTTGCTCAAGACTGCCTTGATTCGCCAGGAAAAAACTCGCGTATTTACCTGAAAAAGCCGTGCCGAAGCGATCCTCTAACAGGCTAGACGAACGCACAATCAGCGGATGTAGGCCTATGTTTTCAAGGATTTTTCTCAGGCCATGGATGATCTTTAGTGGGAAATCGCCATTGCGAAACACGCCCCGAATCAGCGGATACTCGCGTGTTAAATCATCGACATCCTTATATTTTTGGCTTTGGTATTCATCGAGTCGGTTCAGACGAAGAAAATCCAACACCACATCACTACGCAAATAGTAAGACTCTGGCATCGCTACCGGAAGAAACGGATCCTTATTTTCTTCCGCATTTGCCAAGATGCGGTGTGCCAGGATCATACCGCCAGCCTTACCGCCGATGCGGCCCATCGCGTCATCGCTGCCGACGATGCGCCGCGTAATATCATCAAAGTCTCGAATCATTAGATGATTTTTGGCGATGCCAATAAATTCGAGTTGATCGCTCAATAAATGCCGCGTCAGCGCGACCCGCGTGCCCAGCACCTCCGCCGGCGGAAGTAAAGTCTCTCCTAGAGGCAGTTCGCAAAAGCGTTGCACCTGGTCAGCCAGCTCGCGAAATGTCACGTTAGGTCGGTTCGTCACATTGTCGAGGCTTTGCACCTCCTCGCGTTTGATAATGAGATTGATCAGATCATCGATGTCCAGTAGCGATAGATGCTCGCGGGCATACTCGCGCGTGACCGACTCCACCAGCTGGCGCTCGGCTTCATCCCACCGGTCGCGCTCTGCTAAGTTTGGATCAGTAGAGGCCTCGACGGATTCCTGCCCCAGACGAACGCGAACTTCATCTTGGATCGTATCGATGCTAGCTATCCCGCGTCGATGCAGCAGGATCAGCAGTTCACGATAAATATGCTCGATCAAATGCGGGAGTTTGCGCACATGATGCGCAAGCCTCGCCGTCACCTCATCTTTTCGCTTTAGATTATCCGATTCAGACATCATCAATCCACTACCCATCTCATCGTACCGGCATTGTCGCGCCACCACAAACCCCTAGCAAGAGAAATGCCTCCAATGTATTTAAAAGCTAGGATCGAATATCACGGACCGGGTGGCATGGATAAGCTAGAGCTTACCCGCCTTTAAATGCCCAATACCAAGCCAAATCCCAAGTCATCACGAAAAAATACTGGCACTGTTGCTCTCTCACCTCAACACTTCTTCAGAGCTTGCTCTACCCCCCAGGCCGATTTGCTCGATATACTAATAGTAATGCCAGGACGCGATATTTATTGAGAGACGATATGACCGCCGCAGACCAGTCAGCCGCATCCAGCTCCACCTCCTTGCCGGTACTCCCGTCTCAGCCAAACCGACCCCGGCCATCGCGCATGACACGCAAACGAGCCGCCGTCCTCATCGCCGTACACCTAGCCATGATCGCTCACATTGCCCATTGGTATTTCACCGGACAATCAATATCTCCCGTCGAACCCTCCGAAGCCATGTACACCCTCAACGATGGCCACCTAAACGCCGGGTTCATTTTCTTCGCGCTGGCCATTTTTGCCACGCTCATCACCGGCAGATTTGTCTGCGGCTGGGGATGTCACTTCATCGCCTACCAAGACCTCGCGTCCTCCTTCATGAAAAAGCTCGGTGTTAAACCAAAACCGTTTAGGTCACGTTTGTTGATTTTCGCGCCACTGGCCCTATCCATCTACATGTTCGTTTGGCCTTCTCTCTACCGCGCCTGGTTCGGCATCCCATCTCCAACCTGGACCAATCACCTCATCAAAGTAAACTTTTGGGAAACATTCCCAGGCCTAGCTATCACCATCTTAACTGTAGCCAGCGTCGGCTTCGCCATCGTTTACTTTCTCGGCGCAAAAGGTTTCTGCACCTACGCCTGCCCCTACGGCGGATTCTTCAGCGTCGCAGAAAGATTCGCCCCAGGCCGCATCCGAGTCACCGACGCTTGCCAGCATTGTGGCCATTGCACCGCGACCTGTACTTCAAACGTCCGCGTTCATGAAGAAGTCGCCCTATACGGCATGGTCGTTGACCCCGGCTGCATGAAGTGCATGGACTGCGTTAGCGTCTGCCCCAACGATGCCCTATACGTAGGCTTTGGCCTACCATCACTCGTGGCTAAGCCAAAAGAAAAAAGACGAGGCGTCCACTACGACCTGACGCTATTAGAAGAATTATTTGCTGTCGCCATAGGTCTAGCTTCGCTGATGACTTTTCGGGGCCTATACGACCAAATCCCCCTACTCATGGCTATGGGGCTATCAGGCATCACCGTTATCATCGTGATGAAAAGCCTATACCTGATAAAGAGCGCCAACGTTCGTTTGCAGCAGCTGCAACTTAAACGTGGCAATCAGCTTACTCGCCAGGGTGTATTCTTCCTCTCCTTGGCGACACTTTGGCTAACTTTCACGTTGCACAGCAGTTTCATTCAGTACGCCGCGACCCAAGGCAGAACATCCTTGGCCCAGTTAAACCTCAACGACGACATTTGGCTACCCGGAAACCTCTGGTGGACCAATGCTACGCCAGGCCAACAAGACAAGCTGGATTACGCCTTAACGAGTTTGCAACGCGCCGACGGTTGGGGCTTAATGACCACACCCTCCATCCTCCAAGACCTAGTTTGGCTACACCTTGCAAAAGGTCGCGCCGCAGACGCTGAGACAATCATTCGCCGCGTCATCGATGATAAAAAAAATCGCCACGATGCCTACCGGGCACTGGCCTGCGTCCTTAGAAAACAAGACCAAAATGAAGAGGCCATCGAAAGTTATGAACGCGCGCTAATGCTAGACCCCACTTACGACCTAGCGCGCCGAGAGTTAAGCCGGTTTCTAATCACACAAGAAAAGCCTGACCAAGCCATCGATATATTGGCCCAAGGTGTAAGCGCTACAAACGACCCTCAAGCGATGAGCAAGGCGTTAGGCGATGTGTTAATCGAGTTACGGAAATTCCCCATGGCCCAGCAGCATTGGTTGGCGTACACGCAGCAATATCCAAACGACGCCCAAGGATTCATCTCCCTTGCTATGACCGAGTCCGCACTTGGCAACGCCGAGCAGAGCCTCAAACAATTATCGCAAGCCGTAACCCTCGCCCCTCAGTCCCCAGCCGCGCAATACAATTTCGGTTATGCTCTATTAGCCAGCGGAAAAACCAAAGAGGCTATCGAGCATCTTAAAAAAGCCGCAGAGCTTTCCCCCGAAACCTCGCTATATCACTACAACCTAGCCGTTGCCCTGCTCATGAACCAACAGCCAAAGCTATCTCTGCATCACATAGAGAGAGCCATAGAACTAGACCCCATAGACCCCGACGCCCAAGGTTTCCTGCAAGTTGTAAAAGACCAATTAGGTGCTCAATGAGCCGCGGGTTTTTAGCCTGCGCGGAGTTACAGATGTAATTTGGTGCTGACCCATCCGATTTGTTTTTCAAAATCGACGCAACTAGATTCCACTGTTAGACTATCATTATCATGCAGCGCCCTCAACATAGAAAAACCGCACCCGGTGTCAAAGATGGCCAAGTACAAAAAAAGAACCGCCATGCATTGACCTCTCACCAGCGATGCGTGCTAGATCGAAAATCACCAGGCAAAGGCTATCGTCACGTTTTGACTAAGCGAGACATCCGAGATTTCTTAAGCATCTTGCCGCAATGGAGCGAAGTATCAGAGCTGATTGAATCGATCATATTAAGCCCCGGCGAAGGCGCGGACTTCGACGGCATGTACGAACATTTCGATCATGAGCAAACCGGAGTCATCGTACTCCCGGCCTGGGAAAAAGACTTGTGGATAAAACTAAACGATGATTACTTCGAAGAGCATCGCCATATATTCGATCGAATCAGCCTTGCTTACGAGCAAGTAAAAGATGGCTGGGAATGCCGCTTTACAGAAGCCAAAGCCAAGGCCTACATGCTACTTCACATTTTCATGCACGAGTTGGGGCATCATGTAGACAGACTGCGACACAAAAACCGCAACCAAACCAATGGCCAAGAGCCCTTCGCAGAAGACTATGCTAACGATTGGCTAGATAAACTTTGGCCACGATACGTCGAGGTGTTTGGCAGGCCGTAGTTTGCCGACTGTATTACGGTGTCGAGTTGTCTAGGCGTTATCGTAAGCCTCACGCAGCCAGCCGATCAGTTCCTTGTTCACTTCCTTCTTGTCAGCGATTCGTACTCGATGACTCACCATCGAATTAAAACTGCCTGAGGCTTCCAGTCGGTCGGTTGCTTTATGCCCCTTCAAATTGATACCCACGTCTACGCGCGTTGCCGTAGAGGGCTGAATGATGGCGAATTGCTTGCTGCGCCGTAAACTCACGTATGCTTTTTTGGGAGAGATTTCCATGTCTTTGCCAAACTTATTCAATGCGACAATTATCGCATCATAAACCGGACGCAGGCCCGTCTTTGCCCCAGCGTACTGACTCGAAATTAAATCAGTGCCAGATGCTGGTTTCTTACCGATCTCTAGTGTTTTACTCGCAACTAAATTAGCAAAGCCATGCGTCATGCCATGTTCGCTCTTGAGATATTTCGTGATTTCGCCATGCTTAGCCAACTTGCTTGCCTTGGATATTTTCAACCACTGGGCAAGCGTTTTTCCTGTTTTCTCAGCTAGATTGTTGATCATAGCCGCAGCCATTTCTTCCGGTGATTTTGCCATAGGGTTTTCTCCTAATTACAATTCATCAAATATATTTAAGCACAAAATGTTTGTATCGAATTTTTAGAAGCTTGGCAACGCGCACGGCACTTGCACCGTTTGCCCCACGCCGGGCACCTCGAATGGTACATACATTCCCCCGCGCCATACCACCCATTGATAAGACTCCGCATCCAGCGGCTCCGCGAATCGAAACGTAGCCACGGCAGGCCGACCGTCCTCAGTCAACTCCGAAATTTCTACCTCTACCCCATCTAGATTCACTAACGCGCCCAGCAAGAAGGGCGCATGCGTTCCCCGAAACAAACGATCAAACGGAGCCGTCAAGTATCCACCCTTAGGTCGAACACGCAACGTCCGACGATTTGTCCGAGTTAATGTCAGATCAGCGGCACTTGGCCCTAGCAATCGAACACGCTGTGGCACCGGCTTTCCCGCCAGCGCACGCTCCACAGACAAACACCCAATCGGCAGTACCAGCGGCGTATTTACCACGACAAGTTCTTGCTGGTCGACCTGCGATTCGTCTGGAATTGACACCTGTATCGCCGCCATCATCGCCTTCGGCCCCACCGCATTAGCAGAACGCCACGCCAATGCCGCCGGTGCGAGGGCTACATGCACGAACAAAAGCCCGCCGCATACCACCACCAATGCTTTACGTTTGAATCCAAATAAATAAGGTCTATGTTTCCCAGCCCAGGCTGCAAATTCCGCGATAAGTCCCATTCCGCCGATACCTACAAACACCAACATACGATCATTCGCGACAGCCGAGCAAATAGGAATCAGTGCCATAAACATGCCTACCAGCCAAAATCGCGCCGTTGCTCGTTGGCGGATTACACCTATCATCACCGAAAAAATGACAACGCTCAGTACTACCGCGACTCCCCAGAAAATCGCCAATCCTCTTACGTCCAGCATAATGCTCACGTCAGAACCACCCAGCCAGTGTCCAAATAGTAGAATAGGGCCGCGCGTTAGTACCGCCTCTAAAAATCCCCAAGGCTCTCGAATCGGATCGACGTAAAACCCAGTACCAGTTGATATGCCATATCCCAACAACTGCCATGCTATGCGCCAAGCAACCAGCACGACCACGTATGGCCAAAGCTTCGCTAACCCGCGCCGCCATCCAGCGCCATCCAAGATAAGTGCGTATGCAATATAATATGCTAGCGCACCGACGCCAGCTTCCGCTGACAACAGAGCGACACCAAACAGAACAGGGGCCAGTATCGCACCAATTCGCCACCCACTACCTCGCCACTTTATATGGCAAACCACCGACATCGTTCCAAAGAATGTAGCCAGAAGTGAATTACGGTTCGCCAAAAATCCTACCGGCATGCCATGTGCATCGTCTACGGCGTATAGCAACATCGCCAGTCCCGCCACCCAGGTCATACCTAGCACGGAGCGATATAGCATCCCCACAGCAAAAACCATTGCGCCATACCAAAGCACACTGTGAACATGCATCAACACCGGCCATTCAGGCCAATGACGATAATCCACCCAGTGCGTCAGCGAGGTGACAGGACGCCAAAACGCAGCTTTCAAACCAACATTGGTCCACCAGGGCAAAACACCCTCATTCTTCAGCGTCTGCATACGTTCTTCATCACCGTCGCAGAACGCGAACAAATCAAACGCATCTTTTGGCGCAATCAATTTTGACTTCGCTAAGCCAGGGACATCCACAAAAGTTGCGTAGTGCCAGTAATCGTCAAGAACAAGACCGACATTAAGAGATGGCAAAGTGCACACCATGCCCAGCGCCACAGAAACGCCGAGCCACCATCGTCGGGTCATCCATCCGCGAACTATGCCCCATATTCGTGTCACGAAGTTACTCCGGTATGCATCATGCAGCTTTGTAGATTAGCAGGGCAGAGCAACCTAATGGCCGACTTCTGTTTGTGCGAAATCTAAAATATATCTACCCTCAATACTTAATATCACTCCGCCCAACCGTCTCACCAATATGCCCTACGAGTTTTCCCATTGTGTAAAACTCCCCACTTCCCGGCGTCATGCCAAAATAATTTGCCGCAGAAACCTTAAGCCGTCCTGCTTCATCGCAGATGCCTTCCACAACCGTCGTCGCTACAACATCAGCGATAAACAGCGTTCGCGAAGGCGGCAGCTCCACGGCCTTGATTACCTTGCACTCCAGATGAATCGGACACTCCTCCACTGTCGGCGCATTAACCATCATAGCTTTACCGCGCGTTAGTCCGGATAGCTTATATTTATCACCCACTTTGTGCGTGTTCATATCGACATGATCAAACGGCACAATAATCTCAGCCACCGGCACGTTCAATACAAATTGCCCATGCTCGGTAATGCCGCCATGTGCGACGTGCGTATGGTCCACACTCACGCCAACCTGAGGCGGCGAGCCATTCACCACAAAAGTCCACACCACCGAAACCTCATCAGGCTGACCATCTTTACCTTTCACGCTCAAAAGTATAGCCGGAACCGGAGGCAACATAGGCCCAGGCTCTTTAAGCGCGCTGCGCTTTCGCGAACCCAGAGGCCCAGCCAGCGCCAACCCACTAGCCGACCCGGCTAGAAATACCCGCCGCGATACAACCCGCTGCTCATCTTGCATAGTTCCACACCTTTGCTTTTCAATACAAAATACCCATCCAGATCATCCGCATGATAACATCTTATACACAAGCCACATTTCTCTGGCGATAATTGACGTACTAACAAGCACGGCTCGATTTAGTGGGTTGACATGTGAATCCAAACTGATAACATATAACCTTATGGTTATGGATAGGGCAACAAAACTCGATCTTGTATTCGGAGCATTATCCGACCCAACCCGACGAGGCATTCTTGAGACGCTCTCGGCTGGCGAGACTAACATCCGATCCCTAGCCACGCCCTACAAGATGTCCCAACCGGCTATTTCAAAGCATATTCGTGTGCTGGAGGATGCGGGATTAATTCGACGAGAGAAACGTGGTCGGGAACATCGTATATCAGTCAATTCGCATACAGTTGAGCAGGCAAGAGATTGGATTTCACACTACACCAAAATTTGGAAACAGCAATTCGACGCCGTCGATGAATATCTGAAGAAGCGGGAGAAAAGAAATGTCTAGTGATGCTAAGTTTGAAAATGGTACTTTGACTATAACCCGAACCTACAACGCGCCTGCCATGGCCGTGTTTGAAGCGTGGGTAGAAACCAGTAAGGTTGAGCAATGGTGGGGTTGTGCCCAGACAACAGCCGTCAAATCAGAGATAGAGCCAAAAGTTGGCGGTAAATATTGCCACTTGATGACCATAGAGGGGGCCGGTGAATATCCAATGGTTTGCCGCATTACAGCCTATGATCCTCCCAAGCTATTGGCCTATGAAGATACGTCTGACGATCCTAATCCAATGCGCGTCACAGTAACATTTACTGAAGATGGCGATCAAACGCATGTCCAGTTAGTGCATGAAAATCTACCTACCGAACTTGGAGATATCGTAAAAGGTGGCTGGACAGCAGCCTTGAGCAAACTACACAGTTTTCTATCTCGTGAGATACGTGCCTAGTTACTGTCATGGACTTGATTCGGGCTGGTGGCCCATGTCCTTCTTTTTGGACATGGGGGAGTCGATGATAGAATTCACTTCGCAGATTAATGATCGTCATACCCGCGAAGGCGGGTATCCAGCCGGAAGGACACGGTGCTACTTCGCTTACTGACGGAAGGGTGAGCTTCGTTCACGATAGCGAGCCAAGTGGTCCCGTCATTCTACCCTTTCGTCTACTGAGTTCACTAGCATATCGAGCGCCGAGCATATCACGATTGGCGGTAACCCACTCGGTGAGGCTGGTCTCGCCTGTTGGCTTGGAGTTTGTGCAGAGAAGCCCGGCCATTAGTCCCTTTATTTCTTCGCGGGTGATGATGATATCATTTACAATTTTCCCTGCCGCCCATCCAATAAGATGCCCAATTGCAGGCGGGACGGATACTATTGGCTTCGACACCCCAATGATGCGTCCAATCTGCGTGACGAGTTCTCGATAAGTAAATGTCTCCGGCCCGATGGCATCAATGATGTGGCTTCCATTCTCTTCGCCTTGTGCCACGGCGAGCTTGGCCATGTCGTCGACAAACATGGGCTGCAATTGGTAAGAGCCATCTCCAAATACGCCGAAAAATGGGAATTTTCGCAGCAACCACGCGATATTGTTAACGAGTACATCTTCGGGACCAAACAGTACCGTCGGTCTTAAAATCGCGTACGACATACCCGAACCTATCAGCGCTTTTTCTAGTATGGCCTTGCTGCGAAAATACTCCAGCGGTGATTCTTCTGAAGGGTTCGTAATGCTGAAATGGACGACGCGCCGCACACCCGCTTCACGCGCCGCCCGAAACAATGCTAGCGTGTTCTGAACTGCATCCACTTGCTTGAAATTGGCGTGGTTGAATCTGACCCAATAGGTATTATATAGGACGGTTGCGCCTCTCATGGCTGCAACCAATCGAACGTGATCGTCAAAAGAGAACGGTAGAGATTTTACTCGCGACCCGAAAGGATTTTGCGATTCAGGTGCGTTTGTAATTGTGCGAACTTCCGCACCAGAGTCGAGAAGTCGTCGGGCGATGTATTTCCCCGAATACCCAAACGCACCCGTCACAACTGACTTTTGATTGGTAACCATTGGCTGATCTCCGACGGCTGGTGGCCCATGCCCTTCTTGTTGGACATGGGGGGAGTTGATGAACAAATGTTCATTAACGTCAATCTGCAATATCGTAGGGCACGGTCGCTGATTCGCCTACTGGCGGAAGGTTGACCTGCCTCAACTATTGCTTCTCGCGGCGGCAGCATTCATGGCCCCAACATTAAACCCTGAAATTCCGCGTAGTCATTGAGGTCGATTTGGCCATTACCGTCGAAGTCGAACTTCATCAAACACGGAAACTGAAATCCAGGTGGATCGCATTGGCAGAATTCAAAATCTGCAAGGTCAGCTAGGTCTACGTCCCAGTCTGCGTCGAGATCGCCGGGGATGCCCGGCTGGGGCGCAGCTGCGAAGGGGTCTGCGATGTTAACGCGGTAACAGGTCAACCATAGTTGATAGTCCAAAAGCGTAACGGTTCCATCGTCGTCAAGATCGGCTACCGCGTTGTATCGTGGATCGCCCAAGCTACGTCCAAAGGCGGCTAACAGCACGGCTAAGTCGTCGCCGTCCACAATCGAGTCCTCGTCCAGATCACCGCATAGTCCATCGCTGGGGACACACACACTTGGCTCACCTAAGCATGCGAACCCAAACTCAACCTGGCATGTAGCCGAACATCCGTCGCCGTCGATAGTGTCACCGTCGTCGCACTCCTTAGTGCCTTCCACCGTCCCGTCGCCACAGACGACCGGGGTGATGACGAAGACGTACGCCGCGCCGGAATTGCTGGCGCTGTTGTCGGCTTGGTTGCCGCCCACGCCCGCAGCATTGCTGTCCTCCTGCTGCGCCCCGACCACCACTGTGTCGCCGGACACGCCCACTGAGTAGCCAAACTCGTCGCGTACTTCGGTGTTGGATGCCTTGAGGTAGGCCCGCTGGACCCAGAAGCTGCCAGAGTCGCGGACGAAGACGTACGCAGCGCCGGATTCGCTCGCGCTGTTGTCGGCCTGGTTCCCGTTGACGCCTGTGGCGTTGTTGTCTTCGTAACGCGCCCCAACCACTACCGTATCGTCGAATACGGCCACCGAGAAACCAAAATTGTCGTATGCATCAGTGTTGGATGCCTTGAGGTAGGCCTGTTGGGTCCAGACACTGCCTGCGCCCTTGACGAAGACGTACACCGCGCCGGCATAAATGGCGCTGTTGTCGGCCTGATTCCTGTTGACGCCCGTGTCGTTGCTATCCTCGCGATTCGCCCCGACCACCACCGTGTCGCCGGACACGGCCACCGAGATGCCAAACACGTCACCGGCATCAGTGTTGGACGCCTTGAGGTAGGCCTGCTGGCTCCAGACGCCGCCAGAGTCGCGCACGAAGATGTACGCAGCGCCGGATTCGCTCGCGCTGTTGTCGGCCTGGTTCCCGTTGACGCCTTTGGCGTCGCTGGACTCGTACCGCGCCCCAACCACCACCGTGTCGCTGGACACACCCACCGAGATGCTAAACTGGTCACCTTCATCTGTGTTTGACGCCTTGAGGTAGGCCTGTTGGGTCCAAGTGCCGTCGCCGTCTCGAACGAAGACGTACGCCGCGCCGGAATTGCTGGCGCTGTTGTCGGCCTGGTTGCCGCCCACGCCTGTTGCGTTGCTGTACTCCAAAGGCGCGGCGACCACCACCGTGTCGCCGGACACGCCCACCGAGTTGCCAAACACGTCACCGGCATCGGTGTTGGACGCCTTGAGGTAGGCCTGATGGCTCCAGACGCCGTCAGAGTCGCGGACAAAGACGTACGCCGCACCGGAATTGAGAGCGCTGTTTTCAGCCTGGTTCCCGTTGATGCCTGCGGCGTTGCTGGCCTCGCCCGGAGCACCGACCACCACCGTGTCGCCGGATACGCCCACCGAGGTGCCAAACAAGTCAATTGCATCGGTGTTGGACGCCTTGAGGTAAGCCTGTTGGCTCCAGATGCCGCCAGCACCCTTGACGAAGACATACGCAGCGCCGGAAGCGAAGACGCTGTTGTCAGCCTGATTCCCATCGACACCCGTTGCATTGCTGGACTCGAATAACGCCCCGACAACCACCGTGTTGCCTGACACGGCAACCGAGCGGCCAAATTTGTCATATACCTCAGTGTTAGACGCCTTGAGGTAGGCCTGCTGGGCGATGGGGTCTATGGTCAGCGGGTAGCGCGCATCGCGCACGTCCACGGTCAGCGTCAGCCCCGTAGCGTCTGCAATAATCCGCGCGGAGAGCTGCCGGTTATCCGCGTCCCAAACTTTCAGCCCGGCGTAATTAACGACAATGCTTCCTTGCCCATTCACGAAGCTTACGCCGAGTCCGTCAGCATTCCCCTTGGCAAGCAAGCCGCCGCGCACCGCTAGCCGCAATTCTAATCGATCATTCTCCCCTAGTTGGGGGCCGCCCGCGCCCGGCGGACGACTGGACAGTGTGAAGCCGTGTTCTAATCCGCTACGATCGTTGACGAACCACTCTTGCAATCCGTCGTGCCAGTCATATGTCACTCGATCGTTATCCGCAGTCATGCTTGCTTGGCCATTAATGCTGCGCTGATGACCGGGGAAGCCGTAGCTCTGCAATTCTAATCCCCATTGCCAACTCGCACCGTCTGGCTTAACGATAAAGCCACGCCCGTCGAAATGGGTTAGCCATTGTTGGCCAGGATTGCGAGTGCGGAACGCGCCATCCACGGCTACGGCTGCGTGGAGATTTTGCTCGTACACCTGGCGGATGCTATTCCAGCCTGAACCGGCCAATCCTTCGGGGACGGCGTCCTTGCTCTTTTGGGGTAGGGCGGGGTACACCCGCCGCGAGCTCGATGGTGATAAGGAGGCGGGGGGAACCCGCCCAACGTGATTGTCACTGACCCCAAACGCGCGGTCACCCAAGCA
>JAJDDW010000114.1 GCA_029260115.1 Phycisphaerae bacterium
AGCCCCTCCGCCGTCGAAGCATCCAACACCCGAGAATTCACATACGGCCCGCGTGCCGAGCCGTCCGCCTTCTGAAAGGCAGCGTACACCTGTGCGGTAGGTACCATCTGCCCGCCAAAAACTAACAGCGCCCAACCAGACCACCTCAAGCTAGCTGATTCAACGCACTCACCCCTGCCCGACACCCTAGCAGCCGGCAGCGAGAAAAATAATGGCACATCCGACCCCAGCGAAGCGCCAATTTCAGCCAGCGTATCCCGCCGCAAACCGCCTCCCCACAAGCGATTGCACAATTGCAAGGTCGTAGCCGCATCGCTGCTGCCACCCCCCATACCACCGCCTATCGGAATTCGTTTATTCAGCTCAATGCAAACGCCAGAGCGTGGCTTCACCCGCTTAGAAAGTTGAGTAGCCGCCAGAAATGCGAGATTATCCGAAGACTGAATCGTCGAATCGCTGCATGCGACAGAAATGCCATCCTCATCGGACAACGCACATCGCACAGTATCATGCAGACCAACACCAATAGCGACAGATTCAATATCGTGAAAACCGTCGGCCCGTTTGCCGAGCACACCAAGCGTCAAATTAATTTTCGCGTAGGCGTTGGCCTCAATGACTTCTGAGGTGTCTGAGCGTTCGGTCATGCAGTGCGTCGATGTAATAGCCATTGGTGCAATTAGCCAGCTACATACCGAAGCTGGCTGATTCGATAGTAAACGACGCCTCAAAACTGTCAACGAACCAACAATCATCCGACTGCCCATCGCAGCCCGCAAACATCATCCAAGTGGTGTTTTGGCAACATCCCGTACAACTGGACCTCACCATGAAACGCATAACCTATTACCAGTAAACTACTTACATCATATTCGCCATAATCCAAGACTACGGCCCTTTGCTTGCCCCATTCCTCAGTTGGAGTGATCCACGCACCTAGCGTGTGATCGGGGGGGGGTAATAACAAGGAGCGACGATCATGGGGCCTATTGAATCCGTTGGCAGCAATTCTACTGGGTGGATAAAACCGCCGCAGCATCTTCAAAGCATGACCGCAGCATCGTTTGGTGAGACTCCAGTTTCTATCACTGGCGTCACAACTTCCAAATCATGCCAATCGCTACTCACCATCCAAGCATCTGTATCCAAGCTTCTTCAAACAATTGGCGGCGGATTAGATCAAAACGAAATGCTCAAAGCACTTATCGCGCTTCTGCTACTATCAGCCCTACTCCGAAGTAACAACATCGAGGATCAGACAGACCAACAAAAGTTGCAAGAGCTAGGCTCAGGCAATGGATCGATGGGACAGCAAGGTCAGTTCATCAGCTTCTATTCATCGTCCACCAGTTTCGTCATGGAGTCGTCAAGCCCAATTATCGCCGCAAACCAACAAACCTCAGCTATGACCGGCAGCGGAGTAGTGAGCGCCGCTTCCGTATCGTCAATCGACGCCGTCGCATAAAACCATTTTTGACATGAGTAAAGTGCCACAAAGTTGCGCGGCAAGGGAAAGCAGCGGCTTACCCGTGTTTTCGATAGCCAAATAACCAATCATCAAATTACGCACATAGTACATGACGCTTTCCAGAGTGAATCTTTGCGACCGACCATCATATCGATAGAATCACATTCGCGTATGAGTTGCTCACGGTTATTACTGTTAAATATACTTACTTGGTTCAACCCAAATGAAAAACATATCGAAACTTGATATTAGCCTACGAAACGTCGTCGGTACTGACCTGCCCATTTTCTTTGTACATCAATTAGACCCCCAGGCCAGCTACCAGGCCGCGTTTATCTCTAGAGACCCGACCGACCGAAAAGCATTTGACGCGCACTACGCCAAAATTCTGAACGACGATACGGTCACAATGAGAACGATACTGATGAATGAACAAGTGGTTGGTCACGTGGCCAAGTTTGTCATGTTCGATAAGCCGGAGATCACATACGGAATCGACCGGGCCTTTTGGAATCGCGGGATAACCTCTCGTGCAGTAGCCTTGTTCTTATCCGAATATCAACCCAGACCGATTTTCGCCCACGCAGCCGCAGACAATCTCGCCTCTATCCGCGTCCTGGAAAAATGCGGATTCGTAGCTACCGGATGCGAAATGGCTTTTGCGAAGGCACGAGGCCAAGAAATCGAAGAAGTAATCATGAAGCTGGAGTAGATTCTTGCCATAGATTGCTCTCGCAGCGTCATATACCTCTATACCGTGTCAGCTTGCTGGCGATGATACACAACATCCGAATCCTCGGCTACAATAGATTCGGACCGGAAGACGATCTCAATAATGAGGACGATCTCTTTTGCATTGGTTTTTCTAGGTACAGCTTATGTCGATGCCATTACCACAATTTAGCCATGAAACGTTATACGACGACGCACCGATGGTGCCCATCAAACAGCTAGACGCCGTCTGGTTTCAGGTCGGTGGCACAATCTGCAATTTGCGATGTCACCATTGCTTCATTAGCTGCACCCCTGAAAACGACAAATTCAAATTTATGCCGCTTGAAATGTGCAAGCCTTATCTAGACGATGCCAAGGCCCTTGGTGCAAAAGAATATTACTTCACCGGCGGCGAGCCATTCGCCAATCCGGAAATGATTGACATTCTCGAACTAACCGTCTCCCAATATGGACCGGCTACCGTTCTCACCAATGCCACTGTCTTGACAGAAGAGAAGCTCGCTCGACTAAAAAATATCGCCCAAGCCAGTGAGCATAAAATCGAAATCCGCGTCAGCTTGGATGGCTACACGCCCGAGATGAACGATCCCATACGCGGCGAGGGCACTTTTGATCGTGCGATTGCCGGCACCAAGGCACTCGTACAACACGGGTTTCAACCCATCCTAACCATCACCCGCACTTGGGATGATTGCGACGAAAAGGTGTTGGAAGGTTTCGTCTCCCTACTTGCAGGCATTGGCTACGCTAAGCCCAGACTTAAAATTCTGCCGTCAATCAAGCTCGGTGCGGAAGTAGACCGCACAACAGGTTACACCGAAACTGATCGCATCACCCACGACATGATGCAAAATCGCGACCCCGCACAGTTGCTCTGCCATAACTCGCGATTAGTCACCGACCAAGGCGTATGGGTCTGCCCCATCCTGCTCGACTCCCCACACGCCCACATGAGCGATTCGCTACAAGGGGCCATGCAAGATTATCCACTACGCCACAGCGCCTGCTACACCTGCTGGCTACATGGCGCAATCTGCTCAAACGACACCACGTCGTGTACCGCCCCAAAGTAGCAACCGAATCTCAATGAGTATCGGGAGAAGGCTCAACCACAGGCGGGTCAATACACTCCGAAGCATCACGGGCGTACATAATTGGAACAAGCCAGTCAGGCATGGGGTGGCATGTATTGTTAAGCCACTTCTGAATAACAAACCAGTGTCGCTCCATTTGGTGACGCAGCTCGGATAATTCCTGTGGGGATGCAGACTCAATAACCTCCATCCTAAGAGCGTCGCAACCAACGCCAAACTTTCGAGCGATTGGCACAACCTCGTGCAGTTCCGCTGGTACAACTTCCAGTCGCAATTCGATATCCAATTGAGGATCGCGGTCATATTCAGGATCGCCAGGCAGAGGTACTGGTTGCGACATGATGCTTTCGTCGCTGTCTTGTCGCCGTACACTAACGATTAACAAGCCAATGATTACGGCAATACTAATACCGATCCCTATAGTTAATCCCGACCAAAACCCCATGACTATTATCTTCAATACAGTCGAGAATGGATGAATGACAGGAAGATCTAATTCCTGCACTGCACCCACATCAAGTTAAAGCTATAGCCAATTGTAGTATCAATCCGCCAAAGCAATCTTTTTAGTCAAGTCAATGATCGCACTTGGCGAGTTGAGCTTGACGATCTGCTGAGGGCCAACAATCTTAGCAATCTCCTCGGCTGATTTACCGGAGTCTTCGGCGTAGTGACGGGCCTCGTCTTCAGAGATTTCCTTCAATTCTAATACACCCTCGACGATGGCAAGTCGACCGACAGCGTCCATGGGCACCAGACGGCCATTTACAGGGCAGGTGAACTTGACGAATAGTGTTTCACTGGTAATGGGCCCTGCCAACCGAATCCAGCATCCTTTTTTGGCACAGACAGTATCAACTTTGCCACAAATTCGAATGAGCTTATCGGCGTGCTTGGCCTTGTCGGCCAGAATCTCGCTGGCGCAGATGGGCTTACCGCTTGTAAGCTTCATCTTATTCCCAAAGGCAGTCCATTTACTTGTATTTCCGCAGCCACCTGTGTCGCAAGGCTTTTTGCAGCCAGCTACAGCTAGCTCACATTTTTTGCTCGCACAACCCGTGACAACAAACATCAAGACGAACAGGAGCGCCGTTACTTTGATCGATCGAATCATAGCATCTTCCTTATTATTGAGATAAAACCGACTATTTCTGAGAATACACCATCTGCCAGAATCGCGTCTACACTACTCCTACGAAAGCGACGCGGACCCTAGACTGTACTGCATATTATATGCCAACGCACATACTGTTCATACAATAATTGACAATTTTCTTAGACGGGAAAAAGATCAGGTAGATTGAATTCACCCCACACAACATGCTCATGGATAGAATTCGCCGATGAAAATTCGTCCTGCAGATAGATCTTTCACTACCCACACACGTACGCGGCGAATCTACTTCATGCTTCGTAGGCTCGATAGTACGGACTCCATCGCAGATGCGTCGTTTTCGAACGAATCGACAGGAGCCTCACAGGTAAGGATTAGTAAGCCGGTTTCAAACAAGACTGCTTCCGAGATGAATCTCTTGCTCACGCCGTCAGCCGTACCATAATACTCAAGCCGATGTGCTGGCCGATCCACGCGTTTAACGTCGCGGGCATCACCTCGTTTTTTATAATCCCCTACCTGTGCAGCCACAGATGCATCAATTGATACTTTCATCGTTGCGACGGACAATCCATGGCTCTGTGCCTCCATGACCGTGATTTTCGAATCGCCCGGTCCTGTCACAATCACAGGAATCATAGATAAAGGTGTGTCAGTCGTAGCCTGCCATCCTGAAGACGGGATGGTCAATTCGACCGAGAATCGTGGCAATCGGATCGTCTCATCGATAATGACGGCTCCGTTGGATTCCACTCGAATAGGCCGTTCAAATGTCACACGACGGTTGGGGTAGTCGATGTGGAGCGAACCCGTTCCAAAGAAATCGAACCCCAGGACCCCATCAATATTTTCACCAACCTGAGCACGAACTGCGCTGATGTCCATGACAGGGCATGAGACATTCCGGTCTGTAATGCCAGCTACTGAAAGTGTCTCCAAGCGCACGATCGACATCTCCACCGCGCCACCCGCCCCAGCACCAGCTGACCGGTCCATTTCCTTTAGACCTAATCGATCCGCAAACTCTTTGGTCAAGACCGAGGCGCCGGCTCCGGTATCGAGAATAAACTGAGCCTCGACGCCGTTGATTTGGACCTCGATAATGATGAGATTGGCCTGTAATACGAAACTGCTTGTCTTTTTTTCCATGTTCTGTTGCACGTTTTTCTCCGCGTGGACGAGTTTTGGGCATACTGACGCCGCGGAAAAAACTGCGACGGTCGTTAAGATGATTCCTATCCATTTATTGATTTCTTGCTACCTTTCTTGTTACATGTAGCACTCCTACGCGTGCTGGCTACGGGTATCAGTAGCGATGTCCACGTGTATTCGTCCCCCATAGCTAGGCAACTCTTACGCATGAGAAAACGCTCAATGGCGTCTAATCTCTTGCGTGCCTCGACCGCATCTTCAGCGGTTAGCCAAACACGCTGACGCCGAACAGCGACATCATCTTCTTTCAGGCTGTCCTTCAGTGCAGACGAACAAACGGCAGCTTCAAACTCCCGGCTCACTTGTCGCAGCGCCGAACGCACCGCCGTTACAGCGGCGTTGACACTAGTAGGTGACCGCGGGTTTAACTGGATCGCGATACGATCGGCGATGGCGCCGTAAACAATTTCAGCGCTTCGACCATTCCCTCGCGTCGAAACTTCAACCAATAAGCCAGCTTTAACCAATTTGTGAATATGGAAGTACATCGAAGCGATAGGACGTTTTAGTTTTTCCGCTACATCGCGCACTGTGAGTTGCCCACCATGCTCAAAAAAACCGATAATCTCAAGTCGTAGCGGTGACGCAAGCGTATTGCGCTGTGCGCGGCTAGTAACGATATGGGTTGTCATTTTGCGTTGAGCCATCAGCCTCAGTTATATTTGATTTTTCGCCATAAGTCAAACAATAAAGTTGAGTTCTTGATTCACGAGCAAGTAAAATGTGTTTGAGTGCCGTTTCAAGTGATTGACCGCAGATTGACATTTGTAAGAAATCGTAGAGTTTCCCCATTACATGCGAGAAACTTGCATGTAACAGGACTTCATGCAAAATACATCTTGGAAATCTACGGAAAATAACCTAAGCAATAACTAGGGCTTCGGCTACAAACCAAACGATCTTCAGCGGAGGATCGCGTCTCTCATATGTGACGATATCGTTAGGTATATAAGATGAAACAAGTGAAATGCGGATGAGAGGACTCGAACCTCCACGGGGTTGCCCCCACTGGCACCTGAAGCCAGCGCGTCTGCCAATTCCGCCACATCCGCGACAGTTGATCGATTGCTCATTATAGCACGATCAGGGGCGGTGAACATAAGACTAAAGGGAGCGACTGGCAAGCTGCCGGCCGCTCCCTCAAGATCGCTTCTGTCTTACATTGCCCGACAAGCATGTAGCCGGGGATACGAATCTCTATGCTCAGCAGCAGGGTGGCATGGGTTAGTTACCGCTTGCCCGCCACTTCCTATGGCGACTGCCCACCCTTTATCGACGATACGAAAAACTAACCCCACCGCGACCTCGGCCATGATGACCACGTCCCGCAGAAACACGCACGCCAAAACCGCGACGACCATGCCCTGAATGTGAACGACGTATGACAGGCCTACGATGCCCACTATTATGACGACTATAATGTCGATTGTGACGACCGTGACTAGACGATGTCACATAACGCCTGCTACGATGATCGTCCCTATAAACCCGTCTCGTCGGATATCTGTAATTGTCAGTTTCAACATATACAACAGCAGGTGCTTGGTACTGAACGGGTGCATAAACAGGCTCACGGCGTACAACCGGTCTCGCGTATGTCGCGTGCTGAGCATAAGGCCTGGCATAAACCACCTCAGCCGGACGATCGACCGCCGCATACGTCGGCGTTCCTCGATACGCTGGGCCATAATTAACACGAACCCGTTGCGGGGCGTAAGTGTTGGCGTAATTATTACACTGAGCTATCGACCGCTGTGGCAAAGCAGTTACCGCAACCACGCCCGCTCCAACCGCTAGCCATGTCAATTGTCTTGATCTGTTACTCATCGCTATTCTCCTTAAAACGAAACCCAACAATCCAGCTGCGACTAACCTGGCCACAATAGCCCATATCAGCCTCCATAGACTAGTAGACCGTTTACAAGAGAAATAGTTAGCAAATAGATACTATTTTATTTTGATGCGTTATTTTTTGGTCTGGCCTGTATCGCTAGCGAGGCGCTCCGCGAATGCTTCACGTATGCAATGCAGCATTCTCATGAACTCTATGCGGTCTTTTGGGACCAGGGCATCAAGCACTGCGTACATCGAGGCTAGCCTATTAGTCCGATAATCTTTATAGGCTTGTTGACCTTCTTTGGTCAATTTGACATCGACACGACGGCGGTCTTGTTGGTTGATCTCACAGGATAGAAACCCCTTGCCCCGGTTCACTTCCAGGGAACGGACAATACGCGACATTTGGGCGGGGACCACGCCAATCCGCTTTTGCACATCTCCAATTGTGAGCGGCGCTTCCTTGGCTAGTACATCCAGAGCTAGGAACTCACCTTCGGACAGGTCTTGAGCACCAGCTGGCTGGCGTGAACGAGCGATGGCTATGAGCCGATACAGCTCGAAAATTTCCTCGGCCATCTTGTCCATTGTCTGTTGTGATTTGGGCACTGCCACGCTCCTGTATAGTCGTCTATCTACTCTATATGAGTTGATATACTTGGCGCTGCCCTATTTTGACACACTCTGACAACAATATCAAGTGCGAAATAATCACAATTTGTATACTAAAAAAAAGATGCGGTTATGCAAGTTGGCATGGCATCAGGCCGGCCTGTCACCCGCCATGATCTTCGTTTGGGCAAACGACTCTGCTTCGCCCCCCGCCGAGTCTAACGATTGAACGTACGAACCGCTATTTTCGCGTGTACTCTATCTTCCATTGCGATTCCCAGGTCGTGCCATTGTTGCGTGATAGCTGCCAATCCCAGGTAAAACTATTACGTCTAATGTCGCTAAACAACATACGTTGCAATATTTTATGCCCGCTGCTTGTTTCCTCTCGCATTAGTATAAATGAGGAACCTTCGGCATTGCCTGTTAAGTCAACATAACCGCCTTGGTTATCCACCCATGTTTGTTTCCACTTTTTCTCTGCGGAAACGTATGCAGAAAAGCTCTTTCCGTTGAAAGACTGCGTTCCATCCCAGCGGCCTAAAAAATTTTCTTGAATGATTTTTCCATCTAAAGTTCGCTGTACGACATTTGTACCTTCACCTCGCTCCCACTTGAGATTCCACTCGCCTAGCCAAAAGTCCATTTGATGTTCAGGGGCGACCACACTTATGTCTAGTCGTGGGTTTGGCTTTTCATTCGCTACAACGATCTCAATATTTTCCTGGGGTATTTTTATTGGCGACTTACTCGTTTGAGCTTGCACCCATGCCCCCATTGCAGCCAACACGAACACCGTAGCGATAAATCGACCAATCATTTTAAGCACCTATACCCAATTCCATGCACGCATGTAATCCTGCGCACCTACACACTTCTCCACACTACAACTCTCAATAGCTTAACGTATTTTGGTGTCAGACTAAAGCACGAATAGGCTTTCTGCTTTGTAACGACCGGTAACCAATGAGCATCCCCCCCCCAGGCACGCGAAACGCACATTCAGGAGATTCGCTTGCACTCGCGTATTATGGCCCGCGTCTCCCAGAGAGCCAAACCGCAATGGCCCTTCGATCCGATTCACTGAGTGTATCCTGAAATGAGGGCATCTGCGCAGGTTCTCGCCCACGTGCTCGATAAAGAGAATCGTGGCTGGGGTCGCTGATCATATCGAAAATCCATCGCCAAGATGCGTAAGCGTACATTTCCGGTGCTTTGCTAGTGCCACTTTGCTGGCCTTGGTATGTATGACATTCATTGCAAGTCGACATGAACACCCGCCGCCCGCGCTCTATGGCCTCTTTTTCATCCACTGGCGGAATACGACCAGGGGCATTCTTTGATGGATTCATTGTTGCCATATCCCCAAGCGATGCAGCCTCAGACGCCAAAAAAATAGCCACGTCGTCTAACTCTGATTCGAACGCATTACGCTGCGACTCACTCTCACATTCTTCTTGCCGCTCTTCCAACCATCGCTGCATTTTTGTATGCGCTGGCTCGCCGTCTGGTTTTTTCATCCGTCCAAAATAAAGTGGGTTCATCGGCTCACGAAGGAAGCCACGAATCCGTTCAAAACTACCGAAATCTGCTAGGTCGGAAGATGTAGCTGACTCGTCGTACACTCGACCACGACCATCATGACCGTCATAACGATGGCACGTAGCACAATGCGCGGCAAACAATTTCGGTCCTTGTATTTGTGGGTCTCGCGCCAGCATAACCAATGGCCCTTCCACAGGAATGCCATGCTGATTAGCCAATTCAAACGAACGCTTAGCGACCCAATCCGCCCAGCGACGTTGCTCGTGATACGTAGCCGCGCTTAAGATGCTTTTATCGCTAGCGGCCAGCGATTGCTTTTCACCATCTCTTCGTTTCACATCATCAATGGCATGGTCGGGTGGCTGGCGATCTGCTTGCATCGCAACCACCGTTAACGCAACAGCCGCGGAAAAACCAATGGCCAAGGTACTCACAACGATGATGTGACGCACGCTATGCGAGGTGTTTTTCACAAAGTTAGGTGCCAGCATAATTCCGACGAATGCAATTGTCGGTACCACAATGGCGCCTACAATCTGAGCGTTTGGCGTTTCAAAATATTTTAGCCATTGGTATAGAAATAGTGCGTACCATTCTGGTCGCGCGGGATAATCAGAACTAGTAGGGTCAGCCGGTGCATCAAGCAGCGTACAACCGAGTACCTCGTGTGTATAACAAGTCCATGCAAGAACTCCCGCGACGAACACAGCAACTAATAATACATCACCAACTACCAATCCGTAGCAACACGAAACATCTCGAGATGCTTCCATCGACCGCCCCTGACCGCGTCCATTCCATCTGCGGCTCGTGACTATCCCAACCAGCATCAACACGAATAAACAAGGTAAAACGACAATATGAAGAGTATAAAAACGAGTCAACGAGGCCTGTCCTAATCCGTCTGGGCCAAGCAACAAATCACGCATCGTTCGGCCGACGTATGGCGTCGTGGCCAGGATATTCGCACGGACCTGCGTTCCCCAATACGCCCATTGGTCCCAGGGCAAAAGATAACCGCTCAGCGACAAAGCCGCGGTCATCAACAGTAATCCCCACGCCATCCGCCAGGGCCAGGCATGGTTGCCCGTGTATGCCTTTTGAAATAGCAGTAACGCCGCGTAGAAAGCCACCGCTACGAGAATCACGTTGGAAGCATAATGATGAAGCCCACGAATCAGCCAACCGCTTGGCACTTGGGCCTGAATATGCCACACACTCCCCCAGGCCGTTTGAACGGCTGGGGCGTAGTACAACATTAACAGAACGCCGGTCATCATTTCGACTAGAAACAACGCGATAACTACCTTCAAGCAGCTACGGCGCAAATTTTCGGAGACAGGGCTAGAACGCTTCACTAGCCCACTGTCGATGTCTTTTTTGGGGGTCATCGCTGGGATGGTAGCTTCGGTTTGTTTGTAGGTCTTCTTCATGTCACTGACAACACGATAGGCAATTTTTATAGGCCATATGTTCGAGTCCCTATCCCACACCCGTTAATGACGAAGCTGATGTAAGTGCTAATGTAAAGCAACAGACCTACATATACAACGCTGCAACTTATACCGAGTCTCCTAGCAGCTATTTTTATCTTGACCCAAGCGATATAACTCTTTAGAATGCGCGGTTGATAAGCTTGAGTAATTGCTCTCTTGGCCTGAGGATAGGGTCTGTGAAGCGTTTTTGCTTCTCGATCGCCGTTCTGTCAAATTGTTTCGTGTCGTTGGTACTAGTTAGTCCCCCCCTAAGTCCAGCGATTTTTATAGTAGTGTCGCGTGCCCTGGTACTTATATGGTCACTATGGCCATTCCGCGCATTGTGCCAGTTGTCGCCAGGTTAACAGGTTTGTTGAGTGCGTGAACTAATTCACGCTTCATGGTGCCATACATAGGTCACTCTTACATATTTTTAAGTGGCTGTTCTCGTTCATTGCAAGTAAAACTATGCGGGTAGGCCATAGACACTATTCATCGTCGCTATGGTCTGTCACGACCGGTTTTGATGTACATCACAAAGATGGAGCAGGTTATATGAATCATACGCATCGATCAGAAATAGAGCCTACGTTACACGAGCGGTCTGAGGCGATGCTTTCCGATGAGCAGTGGACGTCTATTGCACACGCACTTAGCATCACGCACAGAGAGATGCAAATTATCCAAGGCGTGTTCAGCGGTTTCAATGAAGCTGTCATCGCTGAGCGCCTGTGCATATCCGCTCACACTGTACATACCCATCTTGACAGAATTTACCGCAAGTTAAACGTAAGCTGCCGTTGCGATCTTGTGGTGCGCATCTTCGCTGAATATATTGCGCTAAATTCGGGCGCATCGAGTGGTCGCAATCCCTGATTATGCACATAAAAAGCTCTTAGTTTGACATCAGCTTTAGTAAAGCGCCTGAGTCACATTCCAGAAAGTACGATTGCCAAATCACATTGCAATCGCAGATGCAAGGGTAACACCTTAGGCTGTTCAGTTTACAACAAAAAACTGACTATCATTACGATATACCATTTTGGTATGCTAAATTCCGTTGCTTTGTCGTCATTCTGGCTAGATATTTCTCATACTGGCCCACACGGCAATCCAATCGCTTGCAATGCAAGGAAGTGAGAGGCGAGGAACGAAGCGAATCAGCTTAGTCACTTGAGATTTATGTATACGCACGTCAGCGGTAGTCATTGCTGAACGCGCGAATGCAGACCCGCTCGATTCATCATCGCACTCCACATGTCATGAGAGGCGCGTCATAACATGACCTTCACCAAGGTCGACAGATTGAAGGCTATGTCCAGCCGCTGCCACATTATCAGTTGGGCCACCTGGTTGAGTTTGATTACGCAAATCGCTGGCGGAAGCGCGATGGCTATGGCGCTATGTTTTCCGAGCATTTCGTGGATTGCATGGGCAAGCTTATTTCCTCTGTTGATCTCAATCCGATCTCATACGCCACGACGAGCGATGTTAAGCGGAACTGCCTGGTCCGTGTCACTGTTAGCCGTTATGTTATTATTCGCCCAGCCTGATCAATCAGTGACTTTTTTCGCAGGCTTATGTGGCATCATAGCTATCTCTTTCTATGCCGGAATGGGCGCATGGGCGACCCGACACATCGGCTTTCATCCACTGGTTCTGGGCGTTGCGTGGATGCTTGTCGAAATGGCTTTATCGCCTCTCGGTTGGCAAGAACGGGTGATGGCTGACGTCTATGCTTCAAGCGGTTGGCTATCATTGCTCTCACATTCGCTAGGCTGCGTATTCGTCGGGTTCGCCGTAGCGTTTATCACAGCATCAATCGTTTCGGGGGCGATGATTGTTTATGCCCGTGTATCTGTACCAAGGCATCGATCTAAAGCGATTCCTACTATTATTCAATCCTTATGTGGAGACCGCGTGCTACAGCAAATTTTGGAGCTTGTAGAGGCGGACCCACGGGCACCGCCGGATAGCATCCATCAGATCAATCGCCATTAATAACGAAGATTCTTACTGTATTTTGTTGGTTAATTCAATTTTAGGTGTCCATTGAACACTGGGAGGAGACTGTACATGATGCTTCTTACAAAAATGAACTGTAGAGGGTTGGTGCCTACTTTTTTCATACTCTCAACAATTATGATATATGGATTCGATGTTTCTCAAGCATTTGCGGGGAAAAAGCACAGAGCATTCAAAAATAATGATGTCGTTTCTGCTAACGATTTCCACGTCAACAAAAGTGGCGGCCAAATCAAGTCTGCGGCCAACCGTAGAGTTGCTTCTGGCAATAAGTCATTCCCTGACAAGGCTTTTGGTACGGCCGTCGATTCGTTTGACTGGACCGCTGCGGAGTTAAATGCGGGTGAAGAGATTCTGCCCGGCGGAATCCTTGTCATTTGTACTACCGGCGGCGCGGCAAACACAGCCACAAGCTATTTCACTAAAGATGCAGTTGAGATTGACACTACAAGCATCAGAGTAAGGGCAAATTGGACAAGAGTGACAGATACGACCGAGCACATATTTGCTACCATAACCAACGATAATATAGAGAGCGTTGAAATAACGAACCTCGAGATTCGGATCGATAGCACTGGAGATTTATCAATCCCAGGAGAATTCGTACCCGATGGAACAATTGTCACGAGTATTCCTGGCCCGTTCACGCTTTTACCAGGAGAGACAGAGAAATATTTACTGCTCGGTTATGATCCATCTCTAATAGTCTCAATGTCCTGTGACGTTGCATTAGCTTCTGCCGTTAGCGATACGTTTCTACAGTTAGATGCTGAGCTTGTTTCTGATTTATCGCTAGTTCCCGTCCCCACCGTCTCCGAATGGGGTATGGCTGTTATGGCTTTATTAGTACTCGTTGCGGGTTCTATAGTGCTGCGACGTGTGGCTGCACAGCGCTTAGCGTGATCATTCGGAACGCGCACCTACGGCCATCCACAACCGTGATTTTATGCTCTGGTGTGGACAATAGTGTGCATTAATTAGAAGCCCGGTGGCGCAATCTTGTGCGCTGCCGGGCTGTTTTCATTATACCTGTGGCGTTTTATCAACTACCCCAGGCGAATTGGCTTTTGTCGTGCAACCGCGCGGTTTTTAGAATATAATCACAACTCGAGTGATTAATCATCACGTATCGATTCATTAGCCTTGGAGCTGCATCATTGGGTGACAAAGGGAAGAGACATCGCACTAAACAACCGCAGGAAAAGCTTGCGGCTGCCGATGGTGACCAACAGGCTGGCGCGAAGGCTCAAAGTGCGCAGCGTCAGGATGATCGTCGCGACCAACTGAGTCGTTGGCAGCGATGGCGACGTCGGCCTCATCCGGTGTTTCGCTTTGTGGTGGGCCTTATCATTCTGCTGGGCATCTTCCAACTATTCATCCAATGGTCGCCCGTTAAGGACCAGGCCATTCCCAGCTACTTACGGTTTTGCGCTCGAGCCTCGGGTGCGGTGATGAATGTATTTGGCGAGCAGGCCACGATCCACGACTCTACGATTTCATCTTCCAGGTTTAGTATTAATATCAAACGCGGGTGCGACGCTGTTCAGCCTACGACGTTGTTTATTGCTGGGGTTTTAGCTTCGCCGGTATTATTTTGGCCAAAAATTCCGGGCATACTGATCGGTGTCTTTTTTCTGGCCACGATGAATCTGGTACGCGTGATCAGCCTGTTTTACGTCGGTGCCTTATATTCGACTGAAATGTTCGATTTTATGCATCACGATGTTTGGCAGGCGGCTTTTATTGTCTTGGCTATTCTGGCGTGGGGCTTGTGGGCGGTGTGGGCCGCTCGTCGGACGGCAAGCCCATGAGCAAATCAGCCATCTTTGTCTTAGCCCGATTTTGCCTGATCTCCCTGGCCATCTATATCGCTTTGTCCGCTCCGTGGCCGGGCGTTCGCTCCGCCTACCGAAGCATGTTCATTGCTGGAGCGACGGCGATTTATCAAGATTTCGGTGAGTACGGTGATGTGAGGTTCGAGGCCGAGGGAGGCAGCGAGGAAGATATTGAAATCACTTTGCAAAACGTGAAGGCACGTACTGCTGGTGGAGCCAACATCCATTCTGGGCGGGTGGGTTTCACTACGAAAGCGCTGACTTTGTCATTAATTGCGGCTACGCCCATTTCTTGGCGTCGGCGGCTGTTGCGTCTATTAGCTGGGTTCGTGGCGACGCAGATTTTTGTCGCTGGTCGTGTAGGACTTTATCTTTTGTATGTATATAGCCTGGAATCGCCATTTCGGCTGTTTACGCCAAACACGATTATTGCAAGCATTCTGAAGACAGCGTACGAGTTCCTGTTCAACTCGCCAGGCGGCACGGTCATCGCGGCGGTGGTTATTTGGATATGCGTAGCAATCCGGTCGGCAGATGTGAATGATATTCTCGGACTATCGGGATCGGATGACACCTCAAAGTCACGCTCTAAATAATCATTTGTACCAGAGGGTGCCCTCGAATTTGACGCTGTGCGCTTAATACTAGGGATATGACCGATACAAACGGGCAGGTTTTGGGTAAGAATGTCACATTCTAGGTCTGGTAACTGCGCAAAAACAGCCGACAATCCTAGACAACTGAGATTAATTGCCCTACAATGGGCAGTCGCGCGTGCTTGTAGCAGGTGGGTGTATTGTCGAGCGCGCGGTCAGTTTCGTTGCGGCGTATCGTATTTCGTAGCCGCGACATTTGGGGTGTTTTGACGATTTGGGAGATGTAATCCTCGCTATCAGCGGTACTAAGGCTTTGATGTAATCCTTGTCAATTGTCTTTACTGAGTGAGGTTCCCGTCTGACTCGTCGCACAAACGTTTATTCTCGAAGGTTCAATTGTAGAACCTTTGCGTGTTGGAGGTTCTAAGCTGTGGTGTTGATTGAAATGAATCATAACGATAATGGTGCAGGCGATGCCGTGCGCCGGACAGAAGGGGAGAAGACCATGAAATTGTGGCTACGTAATTGGTTGTTGGCGTTGTGTGTCGCCGCTTTGATGGCGACATCCACATGGGCTGATGGGACTTACTCCCTAAAAGTAAGCGAAATAAATGGCACCCCTATAGCGCTGGGTAAGGCATGCTGTGACGGGGCAATCGGCGCCGTTTGCACGCCAGATGTGGTTGGGGCGTCATGTGAGTTTAATAGTGAATGCACCGCTCCTCGTCAGCCTGCTTGCAAGCCTGTGGTGTGCGATACTGGTGTTCCTGCACATTGCCCGGTCGGTAATAGCTCCTGCCAACTTGATCTTGGTGGTAACTTTTGCACTTTACCCACAGTACTGAATGCTGGCGATGTACTCCCAGGCGACGTCATTCGCGTTGACGCATTCATCGAACTGTGGGATGAGCTTATTAACACTGGCTTCTGTCTCGCAGCAGATGCTCAAGGTACTTGCACTATTTCACCAAACTCTTGCATAGCCAAATCGGTTTGTTCCAATACATTCAGCGATTGCAACCCCGCTCGAATTTGCCAGTTCCCCAGTGCTACGTGCCAAGGGCGTCCCGATATTACGTGTGCCTCCAATGCTGACTGTGCTAATCTTGATTGCTCAGGCGGAGCGACTTGTATTCCGAATAAATGTGTAACCTCGCCACTACTGACAGGTTACCAATGGGGTTTTGACTTACCTGGCATGAGTAGTGGTACTACTGGTACGATAGACTTTGCCACGCTTCCCTGTACTGTGGATACTGACTGCCGGCATGGTGAAACCATCTCGGCACTATGTACCTGTACTTCCGCTTTGTGCATGCAGGATCAAACGTGCAGTAACCCGGCGACGACTTTCATACAGGAAAGCCGACCGGACTACATTTTTGCTGATCAGATTGGAGGGGGATTTCCTACAGTTGCTAGAAACAGCTTTATTTTGGAATACACCCATGCGGGGGATAGCAACGTAATACCGGTGCTAGACGAGAGAGAGGAAAAGAACATTGGTACGATACTGTTGAGCCCGTCTTCGGACGCCAATGGCACGTTTACATTGGGATTTACGCCTTCCGTTGGCGTCAACTTCTTTCTTGATGAGAGCTCCGCTTCGATCCCTGTGACAAACCGGAACCCGTTGGTGATTAATATGGCATCCCCCCCCGGTTGCAACGATATTCCAGTCCCACAAACGTGGACTTCTATCGGTCAACACGGACCCGGTTGTATTTTCAATCCGGCATGTGGCGGTGCTGAATACGGTCAAGATATTCCAGCTAGTGGCGCACTCTCAGAATCGCGTTCGACAGGTATCAATAAGATCGTAGTTGTTTATGACATCCCTGTGGATGTAAGCAATGCGATTGTGACGGTCGATGGCTGTGATGTTGATGGCTTCGTCCAAAATACCGCTGGCATTACCATGACCGTTGTCCCAGGCGCCAGCCCCAATGAGGCCGTCTTGCTGTTTACCCCATCACTTCCTGGTAACAACGCTGCAATTGGTGAAACACCAGTTGTATATGACATTACGATCTCCGAGGTGGCTTGTGACGACATGGGTAATCCTGGCATTGGCGTTGCTCTGGATGAAACCCGCACTGTGTGGGCGATATTCGGCGATGCCAATCCCGCACCGATTACGGTCAATAACGGCGACCTGGGTTTTGTTCGATCGGCTCGTGACATTATCCTGGCACGACCAGCTGGTATGCAGGTTATCGATCCGTTTGGGGCGACTGGCGTGTTTGAGATTCGGGCGGATATTAACAATGACAATACGGTAAGTAATGGCGACCTTGGTTTGGTACGTACTGCTCGTGATATGGTGCAACAGCCAACGGGACTATGCCCATAACTCTGACGTAAGACTAAGTAAACTAGTTCAACGAAAGCGGCTGATTCGTCAGCCGCTTTTTTTATGCGCGGGGCTATTCGATTAACAAGGCCTGTAACTGTTGCACAAAGGCGGATCGGGGAAGTACTAGGTCTGCGCCAGCTTGTTTGGCCACTGCTAACAAATCCGCTTGAACATGCGGGCCAAAGGCAACAATGCGGGCATCGGGCAAGGCTTTTCTGGCAGCTTGAATACTCGAACTGGACGTTTCACCCATGGTTTGTAAATCGACAAGAATAAGTGAAGGGCTTCGGACAAGGGCCGCGCACATGGCGGCTTCGTCTCGTGCGACGACGCATTCTACCGCTGCGTGATTCGCGGCTTGCTGAATGCGCGAGGAGAAAATTAGGTCGCTACTTACTAATAAACATGTGGTCATAAAATTTGAACCTGCGCACATTTGGGAATAATCTTAATGATACTTTTTCGTCCGACGCTTAGTGTCATGGTCGTTCCTACTGTATATAAGTTGTAACCCGGTAGCCACCTTGCTCGCGGGTAAGCTGAGGCTTACCCATGCTACTTAGAAGATACTTCACGGCACAGCATTAGACTACTCGTTGCGTTATTTGGCTAGCTAACGGTGACAACGCTGGAAACAATTCTGGGTGTAACAGAAAAGCCAATACTTCGATAGTGTCAATCAGCCGTGGGCCGCTACGGTGAAAGAAGGCGTTGCCGTCGGCGGCGTAAACGCGACCATTACGCACGGCTGACAAGCTTTTCCAGTTGGTCAAATGAACCAGCGAAGCGGCTTCACTTATGGCACGTTGTAACGGAAAACCGCAGGGTGAGACAACGATGACCTCGGGGTCGTAGGTTATGACGTCTGACCAATCGGTGTAGGTGCTTCGTTGGCCTGAGGTGGTGAAGTCTCCACAGCCTCCTGCGTGTGAAAATAGATCAGGCATCCAATTTGCGGCTACCATTACTGGCGACACCCATTCGATACAAATGGCACGAGGCTTATTCTCAGTCGATAAGTGACCGCACCGCCCATGAATAAACGCAAGTCTTTGTCGCAACCGCGCCATGTACTCTTGGCCTCGTTGGGCGACGTTCGCGGCGTCAGCTACGCGCTGGATGTCAAGTAGTATCTGGTCCAGCGTCGTGGGGTTCATCGCTAGCACTTCACAATGGCGGAGGCTGTCGTGGGTAGTAGTCGCAGTTAATACGGCGTCATAACTGATAGCGCAAACTTCGCACTGGGCTTGGGTGATGATTAAATTTGGGTTGAGCGTAGCTAAAGCGTCCACATCAATCTCGTATAACGTCTGGCCGGTGCGCACCAGCTGTTGTACCTGTTGATCAATTTCGGCGGCGGACTTTGTGCTGTCGATGTTTGCATGGGTTATGCGCGGTTTTTCACAGGCCTGTGGCGGATAGTCGCACTCGTGGCTAATGGCAACGACTTGGTCGCCTAAGCCTAATGCGTAGAGAATCTCCGTGGCGCTGGCTAGCATGGAAACGATGCGCGGGTTGTTTGTCCCATTGGCCATAGATGTTTGCGCTCATGAAAATTATCTGACAGTTTTTTCGACACGCACGAGTCGTCGAGAGCTTTATTGCGTCGCAACCCTTACTGCTAGCGAGATCCACTGTTAAGCTGTGGCTTACCCTTGTCACTCAGTAACTCTGCCATCCATCAAATAATCCGCACTAACTTGATGTATTACTATTGCTTCTTTTGTAATTTAGCCCATGCGTCTTTTAGTGTTAGAGTGCGGTTGAAGATTATGTGCTCGGTGGTGGAGTCTGAGTCGACGCAAAAGTAACCATTGCGTTCGAACTGGAAAGTATCTCCTGGTCTCACCTCGCTAACAGAAGGCTCTAATTTGCATCCCGTAAGCACTTTGATCGAATCTGGATTGATGTTGTCCTTGAAATCAGCGCCTTCGGACAGGTCAGAAGGATCTTCAAGCGTAAACAAATGGTCGTAGAGTCGAACTTCGGCGTTAACGGCATGAGCGGCGCTGACCCAATGCAAGGTGCCTTTGACTTTTCGGCCGTCTGGGGAATCACCGCCGCGCGTTGCGGGGTCGTAGGTGCAACGTAACTCTGTCACCTCGCCAGCGTCGTTTTTGATCGCGTCGGTACATGTGACGAAGTAGCCATATCTTAGTCGGACTTCCTTGCCGACCGATAGGCGGAAGAATTTGCGTGGCGGGTCTTCCATGAAATCGTCGCGTTCGATGTATAATGTGCGAGAAAATGGCACTTTGCGCGTACCGGCTGAGGGGTCTTCGGGGTTATTGACAGCATCCAAGTCCTCGGTGAGATTTTCTGGGTAATTTTCGATGACGACCTTGAGCGGATTGAGCACGCCCATGACACGCGGTGCCCGCTTGTTCAAATTGTCTCGCACGCAGTGTTGCAGCAGGGCCATGTCTACAACACCTTTAACCTTGGCGACGCCGATGCGCGCACAGAATTCACGAATGGCCTCGGGGGGGTAGCCGCGGCGTCTCATGGCGGAAATGGTGGGCATGCGAGGATCGTCCCATCCGGTCACGTGGCCGCCTTGTACGAGTTCGAGCAGTCGGCGCTTACTCATTACCGTATAATTTAGTTCTAAGCGAGCGAACTCGATCTGCTGTGGGTGATGCAAGTGTAGTTGATCTAAAAACCAATCGTACAGCGGGCGATGGTCCTCGAATTCCAATGTGCAAATCGAATGCGTGATGCCTTCGATCGAATCTTCTAGGCCATGTGCCCAGTCGTACATGGGGTAGACGCACCAATCGTCGCCGGTACGGTGGTGCGTGGCGTGCATCACGCGATACATGACGGGGTCGCGCATGTTCATGTTGGCGGCGGCCATGTCAATCTTGGCACGGAGCGTGCGTGAGCCGTCGGGAAATTCGCCCCTGCGCATGCGATCGAACAAATCTATATTTTCTGCTACGTCGCGATTGCGGAACGGACTCTCTGAGCCAGGGGAGGTCAATGTGCCACGACGTTGGCGCAATTCTTCGAGGCTCAAGTCGCACACGAATGCTTTGCCATTCTCTATCAGCGTTAGGGCATGGTTGTAGAATCTTTCAAAATAGTCGGAAGCGAAAAGTAGGCGATCTTCCCAATCGAATCCTAGCCAAGCGACGTCCTTCTTTATGGCTTCGACGTATTCTGTTTCTTCCTTGCTGGGATTGGTGTCATCAAAGCGAAGGTTGCATTTGCCCTTGTATTGAGCAGCTAGGCCGAAATTTAGGCAGATTGATTTTGCGTGGCCAATGTGAAGATAGCCGTTAGGTTCGGGGGGGAATCGCGTATGCACCCGGCCATCGTTTTTGTTGGCGGCTAAATCCTCTTCAATGATCTGTTGGATAAAGTTCAGCTTTGGTTTTGATTGTTCATCGGTCATGAGTTTCGTAGTCCATAAAACGCCTAAGTATAAAGTCTGTCAATTCACCGCACATGATACGCTAGGGTGGCGTGGCTTGAAACCGGTAGGCAGTGCTTTACACAGCGAATATACCGCGACGGCCGAATGCCTGCGAGATATTTATGCGTGTCTATTGCCCACCCGCTGGGAATGCACGAAGAATGAAACCTCATTCCTTTCACAATTGCCACAGGCCACCAGGACACCGCGCGGGCTGAAGCCCTCGGCTCGTCATTCAATAAACGCCATTAATTCAGGGTTAAAGCTTTGATGGTCTTGCAATCTCTGAGGTATAGCTTTTGGCCAACCAAGGTGGGGACTGTCCAGGCTATGCGTTCAAGGACGCTGGCCTTGGCGTGGATGGTCACATCTTCGGGCGTGGCTGAGGCTAGGAGGAGCTGACCGTCCTCATCTAGTACGATTATCTTGTCACCGGCTAGGAGGAGCTGGGCCTTGCCGAATAAGCCTCGCTTCCGGAAGGCCATCTTCCCGGTTTTGACGTTGACGGCTGCGAAAAATGATGGGCCGTTGCCGCCGGTGGATGCGTAGATGTAATCGCCGATTCGAATGGCGCTGCCGAAATGTATTTGCATTTTGCTATGATGCCAAAGTTCGTTGACGGTTGTTTTTCCGTCGGCCTGAGAGAGCTTTAATGCGCGACTTCCGGTGTTGTACGCGGAGGAGATGAAGAGGATGTTACCTGGGCACCAAAGGGGTAATGAAGCGTTGACGTTGTAGGAAGTTTTGTGCGGATGGTACCATAGTAGTTTCCCATTGGCTGGGTCCACAGCTACGATCTCATCGGTCATGGGAATGACGACTTGCTGCTGTTTGTCAACGTTGATGAGCAATGGTGAAGCGTATGAACATTTTACGTCCAGGCTCGACCAGGCTACTTCGCCGGTTTTTTGACGAAAGGCCATGACACCGTAGCCTTTGCCACCGACGGGAAGGATGATGGTGTCCTCAAAGGCGAGCGGGCTGGCGGAATAGCCCCACATTAATTTGTTGGCGTTATATTCTTTCGTCAAATCGTGTGACCACACAACGGCACCAGTGTTTAAGTTTAGGCAATACAGCTTTGCGGTGATGCCGACAGTGAAAACAAGATCGCCAACAATGAGTGGTGATGATCGCGGACCTACGCCGAAGCCTCTGTCTAACTCACTAAATAGCGGCGCGGGGTAAGTATGCTGCCATTTGGTTTCGCCTGTATCAGCGTCCAGCGCGACGACGATTTCATTTTCACCTTGGCGGTGCATGGTTAGTAGCATGTTTTGTGCGACGGAAATGGTGGAATAACCATCCCCAATAGGCTTAGACCAAAGCGTTTTAGGGCCTTCTTTGGGCCAGGTTTTTTTTAGTGAGGCGTCGGGGATGGTGAAATCTCGGTTGGGGCCTCCCCACTGCGACCATTGGGCACTGGCCAGCGACGAAGTTAGGCTCACGCAAAAGATTGTACATAGTAAAGTTTGATAGTGTCGGCTCGATGACATATGGTTATTTTCCATCTTATTTTTTATCTCCAAAACAATAGAGTACGCCATCTTGTGTACCAATAATAAGGCAGCCTTCAGCTACGGCCGGTGAGGCCGAGATGGGTGCGCCGGCCTCAAATCGCCAAGTTTCTTTTCCTGTTTCGATATTTACGGCGTAGATGTTTCCGTCGTTCGATCCGACGAAGACGCGCTGGCCAACGATCACGGCGGAGGAATCTATTCTACCTTTGGTAGGAAATATCCATTTCATTTCCCCGGTGGCTAGGATGATCGCTCGGAGTCGTTTATCTCGACCGCCGACGATGGCAAGCTCTTCTGTGACAGCGGCGGAAGACATAAACGGGAATTGCTTGTCGGGGTCTTCAAATGTCCAGCGTCTGGCCCCGGTTTTCCAATCGACGCCGATGATTTGGTTGCCATAGGTTCCAAGGTACACATTTGAGCCGACGATGGCTGCGGAAGCGCCGGCGGGTGAGCCGATCGATACCTCTCGAATTTTTTTTCCGCTACTGGCGTCCAGCACGTGCAAGTTTTCATCGCAGGCTACAGATAGCACGTGGTTGTCCACGATGCCAGAAGTGGCATGAACTTTACTCTCGGTTTCAGCTTTCCAAGCTAGTGATCCATCTGCGACTTTTATGCAGTAAATGAAGCCGTCGTAAGAGCCTATGATGACAGTATCACCGGCGACATTCGCAGATGAAATCACCTGGCCATTGGTGGCGTAGGTCCACAAGCCTTGCCCCGTTTGGACGTCCACGGCGTGAACGATGCCGCTGTCGTCGCCGAAGATGACCTTACCACTGACCACGGTGGGTGAGGATTGGATGAAATCTTTGGCGTGATAATTCCATTTCATTTTGCCGGTGTGCAAGTCTACTGCGTAGAGGTATTCATCGTCACAGCCGAAGTAAACGGTGCTATCGACAATGGCGGCGGACGAGGTAATGGCTTCTTTTCGCTTGAAGCGCCATCGCACGGCAAGCTTTTCTGGCAACTGGCTCACGGCGACGCCGGTTAGACGAGGGTTACCGCGGAACATTGGCCAGGACTGGGCGGTAGCGCGAGGCGCGACGGATGGCGATTTTTCTACTTGGGCAAAAACTGTCGACGAGGTTATCGATATCAAAATTATGAGTGGGAGGTATACACGCCATGCGCTTCGCAGGTTCGCGTTGGCGAATCCATTATTTGCTATGGCCGCATACTGTGTGTCGTATTTTCTCACAATCGAATGCCACTTCGACTACGAAGGTTTGAATCTAAGAACCAGGGCTGCGCCCACGCCAGCCAATGCGATGCCCGCGTAGAACATCATGTGCGGAGGCTTGGCTGGTTTATTCCAGATCATTGATACAATCGTATTCATGATCGGAGCGCCCGCAAAAACTAGCGGGGCGACATAAATTGGCTTACCGCCTTGCTTGAAAGCGAACACGATCCCCAAGGCTCCGATTGCGCCGAGTATACCTGCTAAGGTAGACAGGTTGACGCCCTTGGATGTAAATTCCCACGGCTCTGATTTGGCGAACCAGATATATGCTACGCAGGCTAAGGACACAACAAAATATGCAACGCCTACGAATAGGAACGCGCGTAGTGCGCTGTTCTTGCCTATCGCAGTTTGGCCATGATGTAGCGTGGGCACATACGCGCCCCAACAGAGGATAGTCAGGATGACAAACATTGGCCAAAGCTTCATGGGGTGCTCCTCTTGGAATTAGCTGCGAATCTCAATCTATTGTTTGCAGCGACTCTTGTATCTGTGTTAATTATAGTCTGTTCTGCCGCAAAATGTAAATTGCGGTCGAGGTCAGTATGACTATCTTGGCTCCGCGCGGCCTGAAACTTGCGGCGCGGGGGTACTAGCCATTTATTTTGGCCTGCAATTTTTCTCTGATTTCATCTGGAATTATTATCGAGTGAAATTTTCCACCTTGGGTGGAACAACATACGGCCGACGATCGACCAGTGGCAATACACACGCCGTCTATTCGAAACTCGCACTTAAAAGAGACGGACTTGTCGGTGATTTCGGTCAAAGTGATGGCTAATTCCACATCATCTTCAAAACGAGCGGGACGGGCGTATTCACAGCTAACGGACACGCGAGGCCAGCCAATATGCCCGTCACCGGCTGGGATATTTACGCTGATGCCCAACGATCGCCAGAAGCCGCATTCCACTTCTTCCATGTATCGAAAATAATTGGAAAAATGAACCACGCCGGCTAGGTCGGTATCGGCGAACTGAACTATTCTGGTCATTGTATAGTGATCGGACATTCTCGATTTTCCATCAAAATCGCGCCAACCTCTGATGCACGGTGGCGACGGTGTAAAGCTTGGTATCTTTACGATTCTTATTTTACTACATAACTGCGAACGACTAACTGTTTCCGTTAGTCAGCGCGGGCTTAAAACTCACGGCTCAAGTATCGTAAAGCTCCGGCCGGTATCACGCCTTGCCGAAGAACTTTTCTACTGTGGCTGTCGACGGCGGTCTTGTGATTAGCGATACCACTACCAGCGACACTGTCGAGACCGAGATGATCGTAGCTACGGGCATCATGTCTAAAAATAGATACTCACGGTTGGCGCCATAGCCTGCTTGGGCGAACAGATAAACCCAAGCGACGGCGGTACTAATGACACAGGCGTATGCGCCAGCCGTCGTCGTGCGTTTCCAATAAAGGGCGGCTGCGACTAGTGGGAACAAGCTGGCAAATCCGCTGAAGCACCATACGCCGAGGGTGAACACACCGCCAGGGCGTGTTTGAGCCAAGAGATACGTAACGATTACAATGAAAACGACGAAGCCGCGTCCTAGTAATAGGCGCTGTTTATCTGACAGTGAGCCATCTTTGGCGTAGTGAGCCACGATGTCGTTAGTGAAAATGCTACCAAGACAAAGGAACTGCGAATCCAATGAAGACATAATCGCGGCGAGGATGCCTGCGGTCAGCAATCCACCTAGTACCGGACCCGTGCTGGAATCGACAAGCTTGCCGAGGACCGCGTTGGGGTTAGAAAATCCGTAAGGAATAATGGGCTTGCCGTCTATCATGGCACTGGTAGCCCATACGCCAATCAATACGCAGGGCACCCACACGAGCATGATGAGAATGGGATGCGCGATGACGGACAGTTTAAACGATTTCGCGCTTTTCGCGGTTAACCAATGTTGAAAAAGATGCGGAAACATGCCCACGCTTAGCGGAATAAACATATACGTGAGAAACTTCAGATGGCCAATGCCATGCGGCTTAACCGGCTTGTTCGGCGCAGTGCCACGCTGGGACTCTGGCTTATTTTTCCAAGCGGCGAATCTCTTTTCATAGACTTTCACGTCGCCTTTGTAGCGGGTGAGTTGGTCATTTTCTCGCACGGTGCGGCGCAGTTTGTCGGGATTATGCTTTTGCACCATAGCTGTCGCTTCTTTCACTCCGCCGAGCTTGTCGGAAATAGCTGCGAAAGTGACGACGCCTAATATGATAAACACAATGGTCTGAAAAGCGTTGGCCCAGGCTGTGCCGCGCACGCCGCCAAAGAAAACGTAAATCATGACGACGATACAAATTAGCGCTGAGCCATAGGCGTATGGAATAGCGCCAGCAGCACGAGCGGCTGGGCCTACACCAGCCGCGGGAAAGATGTCAGGTAATGCGCCGCCGGTTAATTTTTCGATCGTCGTGCCAGCGCCCATGACTCCGATGAGAAGGTATGGAATCACAAGGCCTACGAGGATAGGAAAAAGCAATAATCCAAAGTTGTTAGACTCAAACCGATCTCTGAAAAACTGAATTTGTGTTGTGTAGCCAAACCGTTTGCCGAATGACCATAACTTAATGCCTATAATGAAGAAACAAGCGGAATGAATGATGCCAGACCAAGAGGCCATCTTGCCGTATACGCCGATGCCATCTTTAAAAGTGGCGCCGGTCGAGCCGACGAGGGCGAAGGCAGTCATGGTCGTTCCGAACAACGACATGAGCAGTAAAAATGGGCCGATGCTGCGGGATGCTAGGAAATAGTCTGCCGATGTTCCTTTGAACAATCGGCTACTGAAAACCCCGAGAATCAAGAGCAAGCCGAGATAAGCTAAGATAATGAGAAGTTGTGTCATGCTTTGCCTCCGTTTTTAGAAGCTCGTGCATTTACCGGTTGGACATCATCCAATTCGCTTGGCCAACAGTATACTACGGCTAGTGCCCACAAGATGCCGGAGGCGAGTGATATGCCCGCATGATAGGCTAGCCCGATGGGTACGAAACCGAATACTAATGTTTCGGAATTATCCCACCACCACCAATCGTGATGAAGGAACGCGAGAAGAATGATTGAGCCGTATATGATTTTTTTCATGTGGTTTCCGTACCCGTTTTCAAATCGCTCGGCTGGGGGAGCGTAATCCATTGTCGCATGGTGTCAAACATTTGCGCGACTTCATCGTTAAAGACGTCGCCAATCAGGATTCGCACCAAGTGGTCGCGGTGGTGTGGGAATTCCTTCATAAATTGGCCGAAACTAAAATCTCGATTATAAAAAGCTTCGACTAGTTGCCGGATCATGTTCATGCCGTGTAGCAATTCCGGCGCAAAGCAACCCAGCTTGTTCCCTGATAAATCCTTATCGCTTAACCCTTGATGAATGGCGTCGGCGGCTAATTCTCCGCTTTTTAGTGCCAGCATAATGCCAGACGAATAGACGGGATCCATAAAGCCAAAGGCGTCCCCGATGAGTACCCAACCGTCCCCGGCCATTTGATCGGCGCGGTAGGAAAAGTCTGTGGTAACGAAGCCTTTGGTGATACGCTCAGCTTTTTCAAGTCGACGCAAGATGCCTGGACACTTCGCGATTTCCTCGTCGAGCGTGACTAAGGGATCGTTGCCGCGGCCAGTACAGAGATACGATGGCGGCGCGACTACGCCGATACTGGTGACGCCATTGCAAAGCGGGATATACCAGAACCAGCCATCCCTTTTTGGCATGTGGATGATGATCGTCGCCCCACTATTGCGCCCTTCATCGCGATACGCCCCTTTGTAATAGGCATAAATCGCCGCGTTTTTGAATTTTGGGTCAGGGCGGCGCAGTTTCAATTGCTTAGCTAGGATGGAACTCATGCCGGAGGCGTCTACAACTACCTTGGCGAAAGTATCTTCGGAACCGGCATCGGTCACGACACGAACGCCAACTGCTTTGCCCCCTTCAAAGAGGACTTCTTTAACACGTACGCCTTCACGCACAATCACTCCCTGTGAAATGGCGTTGTCTAGCATCATTCTATCGAATACATCTCGCTCTACCTGCCATGTTATCGAGCAGGGACTGTCATCGCGATCGGTAAAGTAGAATGGTTGAGAGTCCTTGCCGGACGTCGAGACGAATTGCACACTTTCCTTACGGGGGAAATTTGAAGCTTCCATCTTTTCGAGCATGCCCAATCTTTTGAAGGTCCAATACGTTTGCGGCATGAGCGACTCGCCGATATGCGGTCGCGGAAACAATGACTGTTCAAGCACCATCACGTTTCGACCTTGCTGGGCTAAAATGGTCGCGGCTGTCGCACCGGCTGGTCCGCCGCCAATTATCGCACAATCGTAATCGGCTGTATGGCTCATGGTTGATCGTCACCTTTATCCGAGAGGCTAATATTATGATCTTGGCTAACATTGAGTACGACTTCAAATAGTTCGATGGCGGGCTGATGATGGCAATAGATAATGCCAATGCGGCCAAAGCTTTCCTGGGTGACGACAGGCTCAGTGCTTTTCCAAATAGCCGCTTCTGGCGAGAGCTGTAGCAGCCAACATGGTTCTATGCGACGAAGCACGTTGTGACTAATCAGAATATCACCCAACGGGCGTTGCTTGGCAAGTATCTCCTCGCGCACTTCCGTTGACAGCGCATCAAGGTCTAGACGAACGATACCGTATTCAACAATGGTGTTTGAACTTGGCAAGGTCAACACAATCTCTCTGGTATAGCAATGCTCATCAAGATGGTATCGCAATACGCGCAGCGCGACAGATTCGCCGTGGTAATTTTGGAGCGTGGTGGTCATGTGGTTTTGATGCGTGAGTAGCTCGCGCACTGTGCGGGGTAATGACTTGTCGTCAACCGGTTGAATACCGTCAAGGCACATCGGCTGATCGAAGAAAGGCTTCGCGAGAAGAGACAAGGCCGACAGCGCGTTGTCGCAACTGGTGATGTGGTCAGGCCGGGAGATCACGCTAAGTTGTCACCTTGAAATTGTGGTTCAAAAAAAGCAGGCAACAGCCCATCCACCCGAAGCAAACCTTGGCGAGACAGATGTAGCTGCTGGCCGGTGACCGTTGCGAAACCTTTGTCGATTAGCGAGTTAACGACGTCTGCATAAACATCCAATACGTCAACATCGAATTTAGCCTGAAAATAAGGGGCGTCGATGCGGCCTAATTTAAGTTGTAATACAAGCTCACGAATCAAAGCTTGGCGCGGTGTCATTTGCATCGCGCGAGATAGTGGCAGTTCACCGGCTTGTAGCTTGCCGATATAGTCTTCCCATTTGTCGGCGTTTTGATAATGCACACCTTGGAAGTGAGAAAAGGAGGCTACGCCCATGCCAATCATATCGGCGCCGTGCCATATGGAATCGCGATAAACAAAGCCCGAACCAACCGACGGCTTGACTAGCGTATAGCCACTGGACACCACATATCCGGCCGCTTCAAAAGCTCGAAAAGCGTAGTCCGTCCAGGCACGCTTGGTGGGCCAATCTGCCACCGGTGAAGCAGTGCCTGATTGCGTCATTTCATGAGAGATCGTTGTGTTGCGGGGCAGCTCCATTTGATAAATGGTGACGCTGTCCGGGTCGAGTGCGACAGCTTTGCTGACCGTATCCTCCCAAGTCTTCGTGGTATCGCCCACCATGCCAGCGATGAGGTCGATGTTAATTTGATCAAATCCAACTTCGCGCGCCCAATCGTAAGCGCGGATAATCTCTGGGGATTTATGCGCCCGGCCATTAAGCTCTAACACGTGGTCGTCGAAATGTTCGACGCCTAAACTTAAACGTGTCACGCCGATGGCTTTGATGGTTTCAAGCTTGCTTTTTTTCAGCGTGCCCGGTTCACATTCAAAAGTTACTTCTTTCGCTTTTTCCCAGTTCCAATATTTTGCGATACGATCGACAAGACGCTGTAACTGGGCCTCGCTCAAGAACGAGGGAGTTCCGCCGCCAAAGTATACGAATTCAAAGTGACGATCTTTTAGCCCTGCCCGGTCGGCGTACAGGGCGACCTCTTGACCAAGGGCGTCGAGATACGTTTCGACTTCGTTGGAATTCTTGTCGGTGTAAACGCGGAAGTAACAAAATTTGCATCGTTTTCTACAAAACGGAATATGAATATACAACCCGACGGGCGAGGTATCGGTTAAGGGTTTATCCATAAAGTCATTGGCCTTGGAAATATGCTTAGCCGACCACTCTGAGAACGGTGGATAGTTAGCGACGAAATAGGTGCCGACTTCAGTTTTATCGTTAAGAATTTCCAAATCCACAGTGTCGGCTCGCTTGGTTCTGTCATTTCGTCAGGGTTACCGCCGTCCTGCATCCAATAATGGCCATGGCGCGATTGGCGGACGATTTCGCTTCCTTACATTCCTTAATCAGTATAGCGACTTGGCGAAGCGACTCAATGTAAAATCTTGTGGACCAACGTATTGGGACGTAGTCGTTACATGCCCCAGATGAGAATCTCAGGCGAAGGCCGATGCGTAGATTTCTAGAAGCTCCTCTTCGCCTACGGGTCGAGGATTAAAGCCTGCAGTCCACTGTTTACCAGCTAGGGCAGCTAAAGCGGGTAGACGGCTGCGATTAACACCGCAATCGTTTAAACGTGTCGGCAGGCCGCTGTTTGCTAGAAATTTTGATAACTGCTGAGCAAGCAATTCTGGATCATCTACGAGATCTGCGTAGACATTATTTCCTTTAGCACAATTATAACGCACCACATGCGGCAGTAACAAACCCACCGCTTGGCCATGGACGATACCACATTGCGATGTCAATGGATTGGCACACGCATGGGCGGCACCTAACATGGACTGCTCTATAGCTGCCCCCGCGAGGTGCGCACCTAGCAACATATTCGCCCGCGCTCGATCATCGCCTGGCGATACAATTACAGTTCCATAAGACGAGGATAATAACAGCCAAGCCTGTTTAGACAATTCTCGTGACACGTCGTTGCGGCGCGTCGTGCCTGCGGTCTCGACCGCGTGGGCTATGGCATCTATTCCAGCGGCAGCAGCCACTGCGGCCGGTTGGCTGCTGGTGAGTTGAGGATCGAGAATGGTAAGTCTGGGGCGAAGTCCACCCTCCTTAGGCAAACGACGATCTCCGCATACCATCTTTTGTTTAGAATCTACGTCACTAATCAGGGCGAACGATTGGGCTTCGCTACCCGTACCAGCCGTCGTGGGAACAAGTATCGTTGGCAGCAATGCGTCGGTCGCTTTACCCTCCCCCCAATAATCCGCTATCGTTCGTCCGCCCGTAAGAATCAGGTTGATTCCTTTGGCGCAGTCCATCGCGCTACCACCACCCAAACCCACGATGAAGTCTATCGGATGCTGCCGCGCTAATGTCACACCGGCTGCGACGTTATCCGTGGTGGGATTTTCGTGCGTGCCATCGAAGAGAAAAACATCTACGCCGGCGTCCCGTAAAGATTGTCTTGCCCGATCAGCGTAGCCTGCACGGACTATGCCGGGGTCGGTCACCAATAAGGCACATGTCGCTCCCTCTTCTCGTGCGCATTGACCTAAATCATCCAGCAATCCATGGCCAAATAGGACGCGCACCGGTGAGTGGGTGAGGATAGCTGGCAGCGTGAACGGATCGGAGGTCATGCGGCTGACTCGACTTGGAAAGCCCGCTGACGATAAAGATGCTCGAACAGGTTGCCCTCGTGGGGCTGGTCCCAACTTAGCTGATAAGTAGGGATCGCGCCGATATTCAATCGATCTATATGAGAACAAGCCATCAAAGTTTTCTTGAATGACTCGTCATGTGTGATGGCTGTGGCAACAAGCGTTGGGCCTATTGCAGTAGGCATTTGATCGATCGGACACTCAACGACGGAGGCGAACGGAAACAAAAATTCCCGGTTGGAAAGTGGATGATCTCGATCGTCACAGTGAATAATCGTCGGTAACAAATAAGCACACTTTCCCAGGTGCGCGAGTCGATCCTGTCCTCGTTGCTTTTGGGTTAGGTCTGTCGCGCCGTCAATGTTCAAATCGTTATCGATCATGGCAGAAATTTGCGTGGCGACATTTGCATTAGCAAACGCTGCAATCTGAGCGTCTGCATGGTCCGAAGGTAACGCTTGTATAGCTGAAAGTTTTTTCGCCAGCGCTTCTGCGATCTCTCGCCCATGCCTTGGCGTCCAAACACCGGAAGCATTGATGCAAGATCGGCCTCCATTGGCCGCGATGGAGGCCGCGATCATGTCGATATGCTTTTCCCAATCGTCAACCTCATCCTCGCCGAACAATATTTTGCTAAAGCCAGGCCCATGCACTTCGACACGCGGATCGTCTTTATACGGCTCGGTCGTAGCGGAACCTCCGAAGAGCATGGAACGATCTACCTGACGAAGTAATTCACTTGCACCAGCATGATCTGTCGGATAAAAACCGAAAGCTTCCTTGGGGACGCCGGCTTCGATAAACGCTTGAATCATACGGTATGGCGTCCAAGGTTCCTCGCGACCGGGCTTGAGCATGATCGGCGCTTTGAGTGCGATCGCCGGTGCCCATAATGAATGTACACCGGGCGAGTTGCTTGGCAACACGGCGCCGAATACACGGCCATCTCTGAAGAAACTGAGCGTGCCACCAGCGCTAGTTCCATGACCAATATCTAGAATGGATAGATCAAAGCCCCGCGTCAGACCGCGAATAACAGTTTCAATATTGCTTAAGATGTTGTAAATCTTCGAGGCGTTGTGGCGGCAATATGTGATCGGCATGCCCGTCGTGGCGGAGAGCTGTTTCACATAATCATCGAACGATTGCTTCGAATCGCCAAGCGGCAGTGAGGCTGTCATGAATAATTCTGCGGCGTGGCGAGACATTTCCATAAGCTCAGCCACGCTAAATCCTTCAAGCACATCGTCGGCTAAGAGACTTTTGTCGCGACCGATGACGCCGCTGTTTACTTGGCTAACCGAAGCGACTGGCTCTCCGGTGGCATGATGAAGAATATCTACTTTTGTCATGCTCTCGTAAGGTTGACCGAGTCGCAGTGCGGGGATGTGTAACATTAATAAACCCCTTCAACAATCGGCGTAGCGAAGCCCGAGAACGGACGTACATCACCAATACCATCCCACGCGTAGGCCTCGCATGGCGCATGTCGAATACCTTCGTCGCGTTCTAAAAATCGCGGCATGAAAAATTCTTTGGTTAAAGTCGTAAGACGAGCACGCCCGGTCTCACCATAATCAACCACGCGGTCGGTTTGATCGGGGTCGACAACCTCAATCATCGCACGCGGCGACGGGGGATAATAGATAACACTATAATTATCAGCAGGCTCGTACGGCTTATGGCAAGCGAGACCCATCAACGTGTTGCCATATGTCGGGACGAATTCGATCGATCCTTCCAGCAATTCCTCGCGGGCGAAGCGGTGGAACTGAGCGGTTAATTGCGTACCTCCACAGAATACGCCTTTGATACCCAACTTCTTGAGTGACACCCGCTCGCACAAAGCTTCGAGTAATTTTGGCGTCGTGAATATGCACTGAATGTTTTTATGCGCGCGGAGCAAAGTCAGCCCTTGGTTGATGGCGTGGTCCTTGTATTCGTGCATTTCTGCCATGCGACCAGACTTAATCAGCTTAGTCACCCACCTAGGGTCCAGATCAATGCTAAAGCAAATGCCACCACGAAATTGACACAGATGCTCTACCGCGAGGCGCAACCGGCGCGGGCCACTAGGACCGAGCATGAGCCAGTCTGCGCCTTTGGGAAAAGCTTCATCGGAAAGCGTACGGCTAAACAGTTCGTAATCGATCTTGAAATCTTCGATGTTGATCCGCGCTTTGGGACGCCCCGTACTCCCGCCGGTTTCAAAAACGTAAATCGGCTGGCCGGCACAACCCTTGGGAACCCACCGTCTAATGTCGCCTTCGCGCAGCCATTCGTCACGAAAATTATCAAACTTCTTCAGATCGTCGTAGACCTGGATTTCTTTTCGCGGATCCCAGCTCAGATTAGCAGCGTAATCCAGCCAGAATGGGCATCCGGTATCTGGATCAAAGTGCCAGGAGACTGTCTCTCTGGTATGCTCATCCAGGCGTTCTCGCACCTGCTCGATGCGCTGATCCAAAGATAGTCCTGATGATGTCGTGGAAGATGGTGTCACTGAAAAATTCCTTAACCAATCAAAAACATTACAATAGCCTTATTGGACGCGCTTGGATGCGAGTAACACATAGCTGCCAACCTACGCAACCTATTTCGATTTCTCGATCGCATACAACGTATTACGATTACTGATATAAAGTACACCATTGGCCACGACAGGCGTGGTGTACACGGAATTACCTGTATCGTTAACGCCTATTTTTTTCATTTCCTTACCATGTTCCATTACGACAACTTCGCCATCTTCGGTTCCCAGGAACACCTTACCATCTACCACAAATGCTGACCCCCAGATAGCTGACATGGTATCGTATTTCCAATACTGCTTTCCGGTCTTTTCGTCGAAGCAATATAGAAAGCCGCTAAGATCAGCGTTGTATACCAGGCCATCCGCCACGGTGGCGGAGGACATGGTGCGATGAAAATCGTCGCCTCCGATATGCCACACGAGACCGGTCTGGGTAATGTCGCCACGTTTGGTGGCATCGATGCTGAAAAAGTGCCCTGGACCTTCACCGTGCTCAGGGTCTTGCCCCACAGCTAAGAGAACTTTGTTATCTTGGATAACAGGCGTAGCGATGATATTATTTTTCGTGCCACGACCGCCTAGAATCCATTTCGAATCTGCAGGATTCAGATTAAACTTCCAGAGCAATTTGCCGGTCTTAGCTTCGTAGGAATAACACCATCCATCACCGCCAGAGAAAATTGCCTGGGCGGTCCCATCGATAACGCCATAGGCCGGGGACGACCATTGGCCATGCAATACTTTGTCAGCTGGGTGCCCCGCTTCCCACACGATTTTTCCAGTGCGCTTATCTACAGCTAGAAAATCCGGGGCGTCTGGCACGGGCATGTTAAGGTGTCCTTCGTCCACGCCGTTTGAGGTAGATACGAATATGAGATCACCAGCGCCGACGGGCGAACTTGTCGCTAGGTTATGCGGGAACACTTCTAGATCGTCGAACATATCCAAAACCCAGACAATGTCGCCGTCTTGCTTGTCTTTATATTTTTCTTCCTTGAAAGGTCCATCGTTTTCATCATCGAGGAAGCCATTCAAATCGGCGCACACTAACTCGCAGCGATTACTCACGTAGTATATTCGATCCCCTTCCACCCAAGGTGCAGAACAAATGCCTTGCTCAGGCCAATCGTTCACCCTACCGGTCGGCAATTTGTCATGCGTCATCTGCCAGAGAAATTTTCCGGTCTTTTCTTCTACGCAAAGAAGCACACCTTTATCGCCTTTAATGTTCGGACGAAGGTTACCGTTGTTGTTGGTGCCCACCAATACTTTACCTTGCGCGATAACGGGATTGCCGTAGGTCTGGGAACCAAGCTTAGACTTCCACTTGATGTTTAGGCCTGACTTAATATCCCACTTACCTGGAATCCCAGTTTCACCCGAAACCATATTACGATCCGGCGTGCCTCCCCACATGGTCCAATCGCCACGATGGGCCTTGGAAAGAGGTTCAGCGTGGGTTGATGTGGCTAGAAGAGATGTGAACAGTATCGCAAGTACCTTAGCGCCAGCGCCGCGCGGGTTGAACCCCGCGGCTCGATTTTCATGTTGTTTCTTTGTTTGCATTTCGCAATATTTCCTAATCATTTTTGGTTACTCGATAATTGTCAAAGAAGATCGGCGCTCCCGGTCGACTGACTGTGGCCCCTTTGGAATAAGCATATAAGCCTGGACTACCCTCTGTGTTGGGAAGTGGGTCGGTCATTTCGATGGTCCAAGAGCCTGGCTCTGCGCTATCCTTGGGCCATACTTTGCCGCGCACGATGGCTTTCCCGTCACGAATATCAACGCTCAACTTACCCCGATACCACACGTCTGGCTCCATCACAAAATCTATGTCTTTTTGTACACGCGGTATTGGAGAATACGTTACCAGCCTAAGCTGTTTATCTCGGCCAAGCATAATCATTTTATACCGGGCGTTAATAATGCCCATATCCGGAAGCGTAGGCCGCTTGCCCGGCTTTAGCTCACCACGCATATCCACTTCCACCGTATACCCGGTAGGAATCGGCGAAGTAGCGAAGGCCCGCATACGCATATACTTCGCAGACGGACGCAACGCCATTTTTTGGAACACGACAGATCCATCTTTATCGACCAGCTTTGTCTTAGCATCCACGCCTATCCATCCAGGGGGCTGCGTGCCCACCTTCATATCGTCGAAGTTTTCTTCGATCGGAAGACGCGGGCTGACGCGAATGCGAGACTGGGCTTTCAATTTGCCATACGTCGCCGTGACTATGCCTGCAGAGAAAGCATTGGCCGCGTCGGCACTAAACGAGCCATCACTTTTGATCGAACCACGCGTACCAGCGACCTCCCAAACGACATCCGGTGATGCAATCAATACGCCGTGATTATCATATAGTTGAGCAGCCAATTTCAGCGTCTCGCCCGGATAGAGCGTAGCCTCTGCAGGCACAACTAGTAGGCTTGAAGGTGTTTTCGTGTCGGCAGGTACTTCAGCCATCATCGATGGAATAGGTAGGGGCATAGCCTTGGCATCTCTACTACCAAGGCAATAGGTCGCATCATTGTTCATGAAATAGACGCGACCATTGGCCACTGCGGGCGTGCCATTGACCTCGATCACGATCTCATCTTCACGCGTAAATTCCTTGGTAGAAATCATTTCGCAATGGTCACCGGCATCTTTAAGAATGTGAAAATGAGCATTCACTTCGCCGTAGTAGATGTAGCCATCCGCCGTCGCCGTGGGAGAGCCTTTCGCCACCCGCCCCATGCTTTCTGACCAATAGGATTGACCAGTTTTAGCGTCCAAACAGTGCATCGTCGCAGAATTCGTCACGGCATACAAACGACCGTTAGCCAGTGCCGGAGAGGAGTAACCAACTTGAAGCCCATCCGCCCGCCAGACCTCACCCGTTTCTGTGATGTCACCTTTACCGGAAGCATCAATACACACTACCCGGCCCATCACCGTACCAGAAATATTTTCCTCGCTATGGGAGATGTATACGTATTTTCCGTCAGCCACCGCCGAGCTATTTAGGCCGCCTTTGCTGAGTTTAAATGTCCAGACCTTCTCGCCGGTTCGTGCTTTCATACCATATACGTTGCCGTCAGCGTTACCAGCAACGAGCAATCGCTGGCCATCTACTACCGTAACCACTGGCGCGGAGTAGGTGGTATTAAGCGGCTTGTCACCAGGCTGCGCCCACCAAGCGACGTCGCCAGTTCGTTTATCGAACGCATAATAGCGATGTCCAGCTTTTTTCTTGCCAGTGCCCCACTGTGTAAGAATATACGTGAAGCTAATAATCACGCGGTCTTCATCAATGATCGGCGTTTGCAATCTGCCGCCATACCCGCTAGATCGTCCGAAGGTTTCAGTCAATGAATGTTGCCACAAAAGTTTACCATCACGAGATAGGCAAATCATCTGCCCGCCCGTCCCGTGGGCATACACGTTGCCGGTTTCGGGATCGCCGACCACAGAGGTCCACCCCAAACGATTCTCCACAATATCGGTGTGGAACACGTTGATGTGATGTTCCCAAATCATTTTCCCGGTGTCAGCATCAAGACACACGATGCGTTCGTGCAATGTTTCGTTGCCGCCGGCTGGGGCAATCATAAACACGCGACCATCCATCACGATGGGCGTTGATCGACCGCCGACGGGTGCTTGCCAGAGTACGCCAGAGCCGTCTTCGGGCCAGTCTGTCACCATCGCGTTTTCTAGCGTTGCGCCCATTTGCTGAGGGCCTCGCCATGATGGCCAATCGTTTGCCTGGGCGAGTGAGCTGCATAAACTCATGATGATCGCGGTTAAGTAGGTTGTGCGTTTCATGATGATCGTTTTACTCCCGACAGCTTCGTAGCCGTCTTTGAATTATCCTGACTACTGTCCCTCTACGAGGGCTGATATTTTTCTTTGGTTGGCCAATTAGGTTTCATCGCAATCTAATACATCACTATTCAATACATATTGTTACCCGGAACGGTTTGTATGAACAAGTCGCTTGGCCTTCATATCGAACCGTGGCAATGTATCAGCCTTGACCGAAGCGACGTCGGGGCGAAATAACAGTTTATCCCGCACCTTATTGGCGATTCGATCTTCCAACCCGGCTACCATAGCCGAACTTATAGTCTCTATCTCAATACATAAATTGCAAATGCCGCCACTATGGTCAGCTATCAAGCGAAATTCCGCGACTTCGGAAAACTGACGAATGATAGCCTCGATCGCAGAAGGGAACACGTTATTGCCGCGAATAAAAAGCATATCATCAATACGCCCCTGAATCCCGCCTTCTAACCTAGCGAAACACCGGCCACAATCACATTGATCGCGTGTGAGAACGACCAAATCGCCCGTTCGATATCGAATGACGGGGCTGGTGGATCTGCCCAACGTGGTCAATACTAATTCACCGGGCTGACCGTCAGCGACAGCCGTTTGCGTATCCGCATCGACGACCTCCGCGATAAATTCAGTTTCGATAACATGAACACCGCCCGGCGATTCGACACACTCAAAGCCCCACGCACCAGCTTCAGTCATACCCGCGTGATCGAAAATCCTTGCCCCCCAGCCAGTCTCGATGCGCTGCCGAACGGCTGGAATGCTGCCGCCCGGCTCGCCGCCAACAATAATCATGCGCACAGCCGACGATGATAAATCGATCGACTCCTCAGAGGCGACATCTACCATGCGCATCGCGTAAGTCGGCGTGCAGCAAATGACCGTCGCGCGATTGTCTAAAATGTATTGCAAACGAGCCTTGGTTGTCATGCCGCCGGCAGCTAATACCCTATTGCCTAACATCTGCGCCGCATCGAAGGCCATCCAAAAACCTATGAATGGCCCAAACGAAAATGGAAACACAACGACATCGTCGTCTCGAAGACCTGCCGCCCTAAATACGATACTCCAGCACGTCTTGCACCAGGACCACGATTCCTCGCTATCAAGCCAGCGCAAAGGCTGCCCGCTTTTCGTACCAGACGTCTGATGTAATCGAACGCAATCACTCAACGCACACGAATGATTCGTACCATAAGGAGGATGAGCATCAATATCTGCCTGAATCTCCGATCGGGTCGTAAATGGCAAATGACTATACGAGTCTGAAAGCGGATCAAACGAAATGCCGCCGAGCTTGTGTTGATAAAATGGATTGTTCGCCCGCACGACATCCAGCAGCGCAGCTAGCTTGCGTCTTTGAAGTTGTTCGATCGAATCTCGATCCAACGTCTCTTGTTCAGCGCAATAATAAGGCATACGCGTCAACTCTCAGCAACATCGGCGAACTAGGCAACACCCGCAATGGTCGGCAATCTGTCCACCACTTACGAACAATTATCCATCTTCCCATTATCAGGCTATTATGGCAACGACCAACGAGTGTCTCATTGTGTAATTTTTCCTCACTACGCAGTAAGTTAACGAGACTCACAACCAATGTGACATTCGTGATACTTGTTTACTAGCTGCTTTCCGGCATGTCTGGTTATGATGTCACACATGACTACTCCGCAGCACGTGGACTCAGCCAACACACCCATAAGCGTCGCCTACTTAATCGCTGGCGCAGGCGGCATGTATTGCGGTAGCTGTATGCGAGACAATCGCGTCGTAGCCAAGCTTAAATCGCTAGGCTATGACGTCACCCTAATCCCACTATACACACCCATCCGCACAGACGAAACGGATGTCAGCGAGCATCATGTCCACTACGGGGGCATCAACGTATTCCTGCAACAAAAATCAGCCATCTTTCGGCACACGCCTTGGTTCATGGATCGACTCCTCGACGCGCCGAGCCTACTGCGCGGTGTGGGCCGATTGGCGGCTAAGACACGGGCGGAGGATGTTGGCGCGTTAACCGTATCCGTCTTAGAAGGAAGCCACGGAGCACAGCGAAAGGAACTTAAAAAACTTATCGCCCACCTCAAGAAAATGTCTCCTACGCTAGTGCATTTACCCAACCTCATGTTTGTAGGCATGGCCAACGAACTTAAAAAGGCTTTAGGCGTACCCGTGATATGTTCGCTCGCAGGCGAAGATGTTTTTATGGACGCACTTCCAGAAAATCACCGCGACCGATGCTTCTCTTTAGTACGTGAGGGTGCGGGCTATATCGACGGTTACATCTCACCTACAAGCTACTACGCTCAGCACGCCGCTACCCATTTTGGCATTCCAACCGAGCGCATCCACCAGACTGTCATGGGCATCGCCGTAGACGACTTTCCGCAAGCACAGCCAATTGACGCCCCCTTTACAGTCGGATATCTCGCCCGCATCTGCCCCGAAAAAGGCTTGGCTAACTTAGCGGAAGCGTTCGCCTTGCTGTGTCAATCCCGCCCCAACAGCCGACTGCGCATCGCGGGGTATTTAGGCGGCGCGGATCAACCATATTGGAATGAGATAGAATCATTCCTTCATAAAAAAAAATTGACCAGCCAAGTCGACTTTTTGGGCGAAGTGGATCGAGCTGGCAAGTTGTCCATGCTGCAATCGCTCCATGTGTTATCTACGCCAACGACCTACGCGGAAGCAAAAGGCTTCTACATTCTCGAAGCCTTAGCCTGTGGCGTACCCGTCATTCAACCACGACACGGCGCATTCCCCGAAATCCTCACAGCTACCGGCGGGGGCCTGCTATACAGACCTGGCGATACGCAAGCACTGGCTACGGCGCTCATCGAATTGCATGATAACCCAGCCAAACGTAAGGCAATGGGCGACGCGGGCAGAGAAGCAGTAGCGAATTCCTATACTGACGATTTGATGGCTACCCAAACGTGGTCAATCTACGCATCGATTGTCAAACAAGCCCGTGGTGCATAACCTTATCTAAGCGAACGAATCGTAACAGGACGAACCCTTATGAGCCAAGCTATCTTCGACGGTGTGAGTAAAACATATCCTTCGGGCACCGACAGCCTGACGGTGCTGCGCGATGTGTCCTTAACATTCCAAGCTGGCGAATCCGTCGCGATCATGGGGCCTTCCGGCGCAGGCAAGAGTACATTACTCAACATCCTAGGCACACTTGAAACACCGACGAGCGGACACGTTACGATTAACCAACATGACCCGTTTTCACTTTCCGAAAAAGCCCTAGCCGGTTTTCGCAATGAATCCATTGGCTTTATCTTTCAAGATCACCACTTACTACCGCAATGCACTGCTTTGGAAAATGTCCTGCTGCCGACGTTGGTGTCGTCAGATCGTTCGTCTGCGATTGATCGCGCTCATTCGCTTCTTGAAAAAGTTGGCCTAGCAGATCGACTCGATCATAAGCCCGCAGCGCTTTCAGGCGGCGAACGACAGCGCGTCGCCATTGCGCGTGCCCTCATCAATCGTCCCGCCTTGCTCTTGGCTGATGAACCCACTGGAAATCTCGACCGAGGCACAGCCGGCCGCGTGGTCGAGATGATTTTCGAATTACAGCGTCAAGAAGGCGTCACCTTAGTGTGCGTCACCCACGATGATTCACTAGCGGCGCGTTTCGACCGTCGCCTAGAACTAGTCGATGGGTCGCTGAATACTAACAAGTAGGAACGTCTGCGTGAGCATATTCAGTTTAATATTCAGCAGCCTGCGTCATCACTATCGGGCCCACCTAGCCGTGGCCATGGGCGTGGTTGTAGCCACCGCTACGTTGGCGGGTGCGATGATTGTCGGCGATTCTATGCGTGATAGCCTGCGTAACGTAGCTATTGGCCGACTAGGCCCAGTCACGCACGCCATGACCTCGACGCGGTTTTTTAGCGATTCGTTGATTGATACGCTACGCGGGCAAGAGAATTTCGACAAACTTTTTTCCAGCGGCTTTTCAGCTATTTTAATGCCGGGCGGCATAGCTAACGCCGATAGCGGCGCTCGCGCCAATCGCATTCAAATCGTCAGCTTTTCTGGCGGCGAAGTGATGCTCAATAATCGGCTGGCGTCAGAGATTGGCGTACAGGTTGGCGACGACATTTTGGTTCGGCTAGGAAAACCCAGCGCGATTTCTACGGAGACTCTGCTTGGCCGACGCGATGATACTACGACGACAGTTCGACTGACCGTGGCCAAGTTAGCCAAAGACAACGACTACGCCGACTTTGGCCTTGACCCGCGCCAGTCCGCACCTCGAAATGTATTTATTCCGCTAGAATATCTTCAACGCACGCTAGGGCAAAGGGGACGGGCGAATACGATATTGTTGGTCGCTCAGCAGAACAACGAAGCCCAGCCTGCGCAACATTGGCTAACCGCTGCGCTGCAAAAATCGGTATCGCTCGAAGACTATGGTCTAACTTTACGCACGGATGAATCGCGACGCTATCTTTCGCTTGACAGCGAAGCCATGATGCTTGATCCAACCGTTGAATCGGCTGCGGAGTCTGTTAGTAATCAGTCACAGCTTTCGACCTCCCTGATTATCACTTACCTAGCGAATACCATTGCATTAGCTCCGTCGAAAGCGGACATACAACCGCCACCCAAGCCTCTCTCTGGAATCCCCTATTCCACAGTGGTTGCTGTTCAGCCCCATACAAACAGTGCAATTAACTTGACACTAACGGACTCTAGCGTCGTTAATAGCATCCCAAGCGGCAGCCTTTTGCTCAACGAATGGGCAGCTTCGGACTTAGGTGCAGCGGTAGGTCAATCCGTTGAGTTGACCTATTATGTGACCGGTGATTTCGGTCAGTTAAAAACTGTCACCTCAACCTTTCGTCTTCACGGCGTCGTGCAGGATAATCCACAGTCTTTGGACCGAGGCTTCATACCGGCTTATCCCGGCATTACAGATGCAAAAAGCCTGACTGATTGGGATCCGCCCTTCCCGGTTGATCTCAAACGAGTGCGCGATAAAGATGATGACTACTGGGAAAAACATGGCCCATCACCCAAAGCATTCATTTCTCTGGAAGATGGCAGACGCTTGTGGGCAGAAAAAGGTGAATCGCGTGCTCGGGCAACATCCGTGCGCTTTCATGTGCCAGCAGAACAGTCCATTGTAACGACCAATGAGCAAATAACGCAGCGACTGCTAGCAACGCTAAGACCTGCACAACAGGGTCTAAGTTTCGAGGCTGTTCGCGACAAAGCCATCACCGCCAGTTCCGGAAGCACGGATTTTGGGGGGCTGTTTATCGGCTTTAGTCTCTTCCTCATTGCGTCCTCAGTCATGCTCGTAGCCCTACTATTTAGGTTGGGCATTGAGCATCGCGTGAAAGATGTCGGTATTCTCTCAGCCGTTGGCATCCCTGCTAGTACTATACTACGACTGCTCTTAGCGGAAGGGGCCGTCGTCATTATGGTCAGCGCCTTAGTCGGCCTAGCTGGGGCGGCGGGCTATGCCTGGCTTATGCTCACGGGATTACGCACCTCGTGGTCAGCCGCAGCTAATGCGCCGTTCTTAACATTATCCTTATCCCCGACCACGATGTGCATAGGCTATGTCGCCAGCAGTGTCGTAGCCTTGGCATCCATCACCAAAGCCGTCTGGGACATCAAGCGAAGTTCCACCCGGGCTATGCTATCTGGAATTATCCGGCCAGTTGCCCCCAAACATAAAAACTCCCGCAAGAAATGGACTATCGTTGCCGGTTCAACAGGCATTATGGCTATATCACTTATGGTGCTACCCACGTTTGCAGAGGTGCTCCCCCCAGCCATCGCGTTTTTTCTTAGTGGCGCATCATTGCTAGTGATGATGCTCGCACTTATCAGTGGATGGTTGAATAAAAATCAGCGTAACACAATAAAGGGTGGCGGCACGGCATCGTTGTGCTTGCTCGGCATACGCAACGCCCCACGTCATGCCGGGCGTAGCTTATTGATTGCCTCACTCATTGCATCCGCGACTTTTCTGGTCACGGCCTTGGAAGCCTTCCATCTCGACGCCACGACGGACGTAACCAAAAAGGATTCCGGCAGTGGCGGCTTTTCGCTCATGGCAGAGTCCACGCTCGCACTACCCTACGACCTCAACACAGCCGGCGGACGAGAGGCCCTAAATGTCACCGAGCAGGCCAGTCAATCGCTAGCCTCGACATCCACATACGCCATGCGATTGCGACCTGGCGACGCGTCGAGCTGTCTAAATTTGTACATGCCATCCGACCCGCGACTAGCTGGCGTTCCAGACGAGTTCATCAAGCGTGGCGGATTTCTTTTTTCCAAGTCAATCGCAGAAACCCAAGAAGAGCTTGAAAACCCTTGGCTATTATTGCAACGCACCCTCGACGATGGCGCAATCCCTGTCATCGGCGACGAAAACGCTGTGCTATGGCAGTGGCACCTGGGGCTGGGAAAAGATTTAATCATGCAAAGCGAGCAAGGCCAAGAGGTTACGCTGCGCTTTGTCGCTCTACTTAGCGGGAGCATTCTTCAAGATGAACTCATCATCGCGGAATCTCGTTTTACTAAACTCTTCCCATCCATTCACGGACATAGCCTATTTCTCATAGAAGCACCACTGGCCAGCAGTGCATCCGTCAGCCAACTATTAGAATTCCAATTGCAAGCGTTTTCGTTTGACGTGTCGTCAAGTCAGCAACGACTAACCGAATTCCTAGCCGTCCAAAACACGTACTTGGGCACTTTCCAAACGCTCGGCGGCTTAGGTTTAATACTCGGCACGATAGGCCTTGTGGTGGTTTTACTTCGCAACGTATGGGAGCGTCGCGGAGAATTAGCGTTGATGCGTGCTCTAGGATTTACGCATCGCAGCTTAGGTTGGATGGTCTTAGCCGAAAACACCACCCTAGTCGTCCTGGGCCTTGCCGCCGGAGTCATACCCGCAGCCGTAGCCATCGCCCCCCATCTCATCAACAGACCGCAAGCGATACCTTGGTTATCCATCAGCATTACCATATTGGGTACGCTTATCGTAGGCATAGGCGGCGGAGCAGCCGCATTGATCCCAACCTTGAAAACTCCTTTACTACCAGCCCTGCGCTCGGAGTAACGTAATTCGCTCATTGAAACATCATTCTTCTACAAAGGAACGGCCAGAAAATGGAACAGCAAAAACCAAAAATCTTAGACGTCGGGCAATGCGACCTAGACCACGGAAACATTTCTCGCATGTTACAATCGTCATTGCAAGCTGATGTCGATCGAGCGCACAATATGTCGCAGGCCTTGTCAGCCATTCGCGACCACGATTACAACCTTGTACTCGTGAACCGCATCTTCGACGCCGACGGACAGGAAGGTCAGGAACTTATTAGCCAAGTCAAAGAGGCTTCTTTCGGTAAATATGTTAAAATTATGCTGGTCAGCAACTTCGATGACGCGCAAGATGCAGCCATAGCGCTCGGCGCGGTACGAGGCTTCGGGAAAAATGCCATTGGCGAGCCAGCGACGATCGAGCTACTTCAGGCGTCAATTACCTAACGCCTACCCACCAGGCAGAGTAGCCATCACCGTTAACGGCACATACAATTGACCTAACAGAGGTAATGTTATCTGGGAGAATGCAATATGGCCACGAGAAGAATATTATTGAATGTAGTCTTAGCATCACTTGTTTTCGGTTGTGCCGCACAAACCCTGATGGCAGACGAAACAGGAAAGACGAAACAGAACATCGAGAATAAGCCCTCAACAGCGACCGATCGCTCACAACTCGAAAAGAAATTCGAGTCATTACTTTCGAATGCTGTACTTGAGGGCTTGTGGCAAATGACTGGAGAAGGCGGATTGCAAAGCAAGCTGCCTCTCACGACGCCAAGACCAGAACGATACACCATCGTCAGCGCCAGCAAAATCGGTGAAAACGATTGGCTTATACAAGCACGCGTCGAGATTGCCGAAGACAAGGATGTAACGATCCCGGTTCCAGTGCGCGTCCTCTGGGCCGGAGATACGCCGGTGATCACGCTAGACGAAATCGCCATTCCCATCCTGGGCACGTATTCCGCCAGAGTGATGATGCACAGCCAATTTTATAGCGGCGTATGGTGGTCCTACGCCAAGAATTACGGCGGCACCATGGCTGGTCGAATCATCAAAGCTGCGCCCCGCGGCGCAGCTTCAGACCAAGACCATAAATAACCAGCGAAAAACTGTCGCGGAACAGCGCTGAAGCGTCCGTTAAAAACGCTGACGCGAAGCTTCTGCAACCTTGGCTAGCGCGACAGCATAAGCGGCCATCCGTAGCGGAATTTTTTCGTCGGTGTGTCGTTGGTGAACGGCGTTCCAAGCTTTGACCATACGCAACTCTAATTCATGGTTCACCTTATCCAGATCCCAATTGAATTGTTGCAGGTTTTGTACCCATTCAAAATAGGATACAGTCACACCGCCAGCGTTCGCTAAAATATCTGGTACGATGCGGATGCCCTTGCTGCGAAATTTTTCATCAGCAAAAGGCGTCACAGGCGAATTCGCCGCCTCAACAACAAGTTTTGCTTTTACGTCATCCACATTTTTTTCGGTAATCGCGCCGCCCAGTGCAGCCGGAATAAGCACGTCCACGTTCAGCGTGAGAAGTTCCTCGTTAGTTACATCCTGCGTGCCTGGCATGTCCACAACTGAGCCGGTGCTATTCAAGTGAGTAAAGACTTTTTCTATATCCAGCCCTTTCTCCGCGTAGATACCACCCTTCACATCTGAAACTGCCACGATTTTCGCGCCGAGGTTTGAGATCAAGCGTGCAGCCCATGACCCTACGTTACCAAAGCCTTGTATGGCGACGCGCGCGTTCTTTATGTCCATGCCGAAAGCCTTGCAAGCTTCGCGGGTAATAATCATCACCCCACGCCCCGTAGCCTCATCTCGTCCAAGAGATCCGCCAAGGTTAACCGGCTTACCCGTAACGATAGCCGGAGTATATCCATGCTTCTTGCCATACTCATCCATGATCCAGGCCATGACTTGCGCATTCGTACCAACATCCGGAGCAGGTATGTCACGGTACACGCCAAGGGCCATATCGATTTTTTGCGCGAATCCGCGCGTCAGACTTTGCAACTCCTTACGACTCATATTTGTTGGATCGCAGGTAATACCGCCCTTCGCACCCCCGAAAGGAACGTCTACGAGCGCAGTCTTCCACGTCATCAGTGCAGCCAATGACCTCACTTCGTTAAGGTCTACCTTGTGGTGATAACGGATACCACCTTTATAAGGACCACGAACCGCATTGTGCTGTACACGAAAACCGTGAAACAATTCCAAGCTGCCATTGTCCATGCGTACAGGTATCTGAACGATCAGCTCTCGATAAGGCGTGCGTAGCAAAAGCTGAATCTCGCGATCCAGCTTCATATGGTCCGCCGCTGCTTGAAATTGCTCGTTAGCAATTTGATTGAAATTCAAGTGCGGCGCGGCAGGTCGAACGTTGGCAGCATCCCCAACAGGCGCAGCAGGGCTTGGTGCAATAGTGGCGGTGGTCATCACGAGAAATCCTTATATATAATAGCGAAGCAAACAATAAAAACTACGCACGTCACCCGGAAAGATCGACGCAATCAAAGTCGTAATTCACTTGAAATTAATAAAGAACCGGAAAGAAGTTAGTCGTTTTCGGACGCTACACGCCCGAGCATTATCATGCAGTGATAATCCGCAAAATTATCGGAGATACGAATTGTCATGACGTCAAATTCCACAAGCTGAGCTTGAAGATTATCTAGGACTAGGCTGAACGGCGTCATCCGCATATTGGATTTCGCGTGCCAGGTTTCCCTTGTCATCCCACAAACGCGAAGGCCCTTGCCGCAGACCATCCACGTAATCTACACTCCTTTTTACTTGGCCATTCGTGTGCCAACTAGTATATGGGCCCTGCCAAGTGCCATTGTCAATCGTAAATTGCTGTTGCTTTTTGCCATCGGCAAACCACACAATCCATTCGCCGTGGTCCCTACCGTATCGATGCTCACCTACCGACCAAGGCTTTCCATCCTGATGCCAGGCAGCTCGTAGACCATGTTTTTGGCCGCACTTGTATTCCATTTGCAGTTTCTTATTTCCGTTCTGCCAATAGTGAGTCATTAACCCATGAGGAATCTGTTCACCATCTTCCCCTATCACTACTTCCTGCCGCAAAGACAATTGGCCACTATCATACTTCTCCTCCACTACAACAATTGGAAGACCATCACAAGCATGAATACCTGAATATGCTTCGGTAGCAGGCACAGCCTCGTTTGTTTCTGCCTGCGCCATCGAAACTTTGCTCGACGGCGCCCCCGTAGAACAACCCGCAACAAGAAGGCAAGTAACCAACCCTAATACAAACGAACATTTTTTTTCCGTCATCACAACACCTCTGATCATTTTGATGTCTTCTTGCACAAAGTCTATTCCAAAAACCGCCAAGCCAACCAACGGGCGCTATGGCCTACCAACACCCGATTCCAGCAGGAAAGCATACCAAATAAATAGACCCATGCGTAGTAGTGGGGGAAACCTTAACAATTATGGCGGGAAATTATTGCCCGATTAACGCCAATTGAGACACGGGGACGCGCCAAGTGTCCTACCTTGCGTAGCTTGCGCTCCGCCAGCCCCATGATAGGCGTCAATGGCGTCAATCAAATCCAAAGAAGTTACGCTGCCGGTACGATTAAAATCGAACCTGTGCAGCTCAATATCTACCATGGGTGCCAGACTGACATGTTCGATTAGCCCGCGAATATCTTGCTGATCAACCACACCGTTCTGATCGGTATCACCAGACAAAACCCCCAAGCAAAATTGTTCGCCACTAGCTAGGTGCGTAAACACCGACCACATATCCGAAGCTATCGGCTCGGATAATTCGGCCCTAAAAGACTGGAATCCGATGCCTAGCACCTCCAAGATCGTTGGTGTAGCCCCGGCCACTTGCCCATCGATCAATGTAAATTCCAATGGCGCAGGTCGATATCTTGCATCAAAATTCACATCAACCGTAGTCCAATTCGCCGCACTGCCAGCAGATGCACTTCGGCGAGCGTCTACACTATCATTGGCTGGCATCGTAGAGCTGATCGCCACGCAAGGATTTCGTGGCAAGGCATCGCAAACGCCGGCATCACAAAAATCGCCCGTACATGGATCGCCATCATCACAGTCGATATTCGAGTTACAGAAACAATCGAACACCACAAAGTCATCCACATACCAGCCATCCAACCCTCCGCAGCCATCTTTACCGAAATTAAATTTCAATTGGATCGTATCGCCCGGCAAAGCCAAACCGGATAGATCAATAACTGACGTCCCCCATCCGCCACCTGCCCCTGTAAAAGCAGGCTGCCCAGCCAGGGGATTGGTGTTACCTTCGGCCACAGTCTTAAACGTCATATTATAATCATTGAACGAAAACGCCGAGTCTGGAATCACCAGCCAACTCGTTCGCCCTACTGCCATGAAGGATACATTACCACCATCAAACCTTGGTTCCGTAGCCACGAAATGTGTAAAGGCTACCTGAGGCTGCTTCACATTAGCCGGCAAGTTGATAGTGGGGCTAATCAGCGCATGCTGAGAGGACTCATCCTGCGCCCCACAGTCTCCGACATTCGGATCGTCCGCCTTCCAGGCAACACCCGTGCGACCCGCAGGCAGCGAACTATCCAACTCCCAATTATACGGTGTAGGCGGAAGCGGCGCTTGATTGAACACGGTCCAACCAAAAGCGCCACTCTCGAAATCATCCTCAAACAACACGCGTTGCGAAGAGCAAATTGTCGGCGGTGTAGAATCAAGCACGTTAACACTCGCGCCGCATCGACCCACCAGATGCATTTCCACAGCCATTAACGTCGCTTCAACTTGGTCCGCGTCAAACTGCGTGAATACTTCGTTAATAGGCAATCCCGTACGTGGGTCGAGCACGAAGGTGCCGATAAGATCGCTCGCCGATTGATTCATCGCCCAAAACGCATCCTGAAAATCTGAACCGGGCGTCAAGTAGTACACCAACGCATGAAACCAAACCGCCCCGGCCTTGATTAACCCGATGGGTTCGATCGTAAAACCATTAAACGTACTCCCGTCTACGAGCATCGCGAACGCATGATTGGGAATACCACTGCCGCTGTGTACACCGCCGTTGTCTAAATGATTACTACCACCGCATGTTTGAGCCGTACTAAATGCGCGGTTGGGATCGCCATAGCATCCCGGACTCCACATATCGCGAATCACCGTCGAATCCTCACCGATGAGCCAACGAAAACCATCAGCATAATCATTTTGAATCCAGCTACACAAACTACTTACAGAACGATCAATACGAAGATTGTTTGGTTCATCCAACCCCGAATTTACATAGTCCGCATCCTTTGGCCAAAATGGTGCGGAAGCTGGGCCAACATCCATCAAATCGCTGTTAAGCAAATCGATGAGTTCGCCAAAGACATCAGAAAAAGACTCATTGAGTTGGCCCGATTGGTTTTGATAAATCAGATTCGCGGTAAAACTTGTCAGGCCATGCGTCCATTCGTGACCGACAACATCATCAGTCACGAGGCCAGAACAAAATACGGTCTGACCAAGTGTAGACGTCCAAAACGCATTAGGACAAGCGGTTAATGAGCCTGAGTATCTAACGGTCATCTTCAAACCTAATCCTAGACCATCAATACTATCACGACCAAACGCGCGGAAAAAATAATCGTAAATATCACCGGTGTAGTCGTAACCGGCATTCACATCAGAAACAAAGTTGGGCGGATTGCCCTCGCTACGAGCCAGCGTGCCCGGTAGCGCAAGCCCCACGAAAGCATCGTGAATTAAGCGATTTTTCACCGAGCACGCTTGAGTCCAACGATCCAGCACATTAAGCGTTTGCGCGTCAATAAAAAACGCCTCATCCACATCACCAGTATCATTGGCTACGATCACATGCCACGCGAGGTGCGGACCAATAGACGGATCGCCATACCATCCCGGATCGACTATCAACAGAGTAGACTGAGTCACGTGCGTGTCATCTCGCCCAACAAGACCCATCGCTACATTCCCGGCTTGATCCGCCGTCACACCAGCCGTGACGCGCAATTTACCAGGGACTAGATGAAACTCGCCATTGGCCGCCGTCACTTGAGCGTCCAGACGATGATGCACTTTCAACATACCGCTGAATACCGGCACACCCCGATGTACTTGATTAAAGGTAGAATGAAAACCGCCGACAACATCAGCTACGCAGCGCGAATCATCTCGAACAAGCTGCGCATTAGAATCGACCACACCAAAATGTTGCCCATATTGTTGCAAAAATCCCAGAGCAATATCATCGCGCCGGCTAGAAGCTGCCTCCACTGGTAACACCTGACCGTGCGCCGGGACAAGAAACGTCGCCATTCCAGAATCAGAAGAACGCCGCAACACGCGCACCGCACCAGGCGTCGCCGCGCGGGCCATCCCAGTCATGGTCAGCAAAACCAATCCGCCCATCAAACATCGATACACAAAACGATGCGTGACCAGCAACTGTCCGTGACTATTATAAATCAAGAAGAACCCCTTCTTCGTAAATCTCAGATACCTGTACACGTTTCCCGGAAAGCGCACTCACGCCCCATACAGGAGAATCCGGCCTTCGCCTATTATATTCCCATAGCAAATCTTAGACGACTAAAAACTTCAAATCGCTCTGACAGGTGTAAAAATCAAGTATAAATCGAGGAGAGTAGCGAAATTGTAGACCACGCAGTCGTCAGAAAATCCCCCTATTCCCCTCGCAGTACATCAGGCGAGGGAGGTCTGGCGCATAGCGAAATATTCGGATAATCCACATATTTTTTATTTTTCTCTTGACAATAGGGAGGGGGGGCGATAACAGGGATACATGGGTGTGAGGTGGTAGCTTATTCTGGTTGCTGCCGAACACGTTCCTATCTATCTGTTGAAGGGAATTTTGGGGCAAATCTATTTACTGGGGAGTTATGTTATGAATGTATCGATGAAGGTTCGGTTTTCAGTGGTTGTTCTTGCTGCCGCAGGGTTCAGTTTGGCACATGCTGATGAGGGCGAGTCAAAGCGAAGCGATGTGCTGCGGATACTGAAAACGATTGCACCTCAGATAATCACACAAGACGAAGAAATGGTTTCCGATTGGCAAGCACAGCGTGCCACGATGACGCCAGTTGTACAAATTGAACGAGAACTATCCGAACGCGCCGAAATGGGTGTGGAAGCTATCGAAGCCATAACCTTTTGGGATGACAACAACCGTTACGATTTAATCCTCGATGACGATGGGGCCATCGTCCTTGATATTGAGGCACAAACAGCTAGTGATTCGTTTACCTTCACCGTCGGCCCGGTACCGATCGTCAAGAACCAGGAAAAAGTACTTGTATCCACTTTGGGGGTGATGGCTAGTAAAAATGGTAATAGCGGTACGTTCGATCTGGAAGTGGATGACCTGAACTCGGAAACGGCTATTGAAGCCTTCAATCAATCTAACGCTGCGCAGGTTTTCATCGAATCCGGAACGGTGGTGGCATTCTTTTTCACAGACGGCGAGCTGAATGCAGCTTTGCACTTCTCTCCATTGGACCAGGAAGTCGGTGAAGATAAACAGTTGAGCCAGGAGGGAAATCTCCTCTTGTCGGCACCTTTATATTGGTTGAGACTCAAACAGGTGTGCGATGTACTCTACACCAAGTGTGTAGATCAGGGCAACGTGGATGCCTGCGGCCACTGGTTAGATCACTGTCAGCAGGCACCGTAATAGTCGTGCAAGAACGCCTCTGCCATAAAATAATCGCTCCGGCTGGGTGAGCGGGCTATATCCTGCTTCCACCCTCCTGCCTGACGTAATCCATCCAGCCTATTTCACAATCCTCCCACCCGACGATACACTACAATCCAGTCGCGTAGTGGAACGAAGTTATAGTCGGACACAAAAGCTGGAGGATCGCGTTATGGGATTAGCTGCATTTAATTTGAAAGAGTGGATCGACGAACACCGCCATCTACTCAAACCGCCGGTCGGCAACCAATGCGTATATAAAGATAGCGACTTTATCATTATGATCGTTGGCGGGCCTAACCAGCGGAAAGATTATCACGTCAATCCCACAGAAGAATTTTTCTTCCAACTCGAAGGTGACATCACCCTAAAAATTTTTGAAGATGGCAAACGCAAAGACATCGCTATCAATGAAGGCGACATTTTCCTCCTGCCCCCTCAAATTCCCCACTCGCCACAACGCCCCGCAAACACCGTCGGTATGGTCGTCGAACGTCGCAGGCCCAAAGGGCAACATGACCACATGCGATTTTTCTGCGAGAAATGTGACAACGTGCTATTCGACCCGGACTTTTATCTCGTGGACATTGTCAACCAGCTTAGGCCTTTGATGGAACAGTTTTGGGGCGATGAATCTCTGCGCACTTGCGACAAATGCAGCGCCGTTATGGAGCCACCGGCTAAGGGGTAAACAGATAGCTTCGATCCTTTTTGTCGGCTGGACTTTGTTGTGCTAAAAATTGATATCCACACGCACATTCTTCCCGAGCGTTGGCCCGACCTGCGCGAACGGTTTGGCTACGGCGGGTTCGTGCGTCTGGAACACCATAAGCCCTGCTGTGCCCGCATGATGGTCGACGATAAATTCTTTCGCGAAATCGAGGACAACTGCTGGTCCCCCACCCGCAGAATCAAAGACTGCGATGATTCTGGCGTCCAAGTTCAGGTGTTGTCCACCGTGCCCGTCATGTTTAACTACTGGGCTAAGCCGCAAGACTCACTCGATTTATCAAAAATTCTAAACGAACACATCGCCGGAGTGGTGCGCGAATATCCGCAGCGGTTCGTCGGACTAGGCACGCTTCCCATGCAAGCCCCTAAATTGGCCGTGCCTGAACTTGAGCGATGTGTAAACGAACTGGGCCTCGCTGGCGTGCAAATCGGTTCACACATCAACGACTGGAATCTCGATCAGCCGGAACTGTTCGAGATATTCGAATCCGCAGCCTCGCTGGGAGCAGCCGTTTTTGTACATCCCTGGGATATGATGGGCAAGGACCGTATGCCCAAATATTGGCTGCCCTGGCTAGTGGGCATGCCAGCAGAAACATCCCTGGCTATCTGCTCGATTATCTTCGGTGGAGTACTGGATCGACTGCCCCATCTGCGTATCGGATTCGCACACGGCGGCGGCGCGTTTCCGTTCACCGTAGGCCGAGTACAACATGGGTTCGACGTTCGGCCCGATCTATGCGCGGTTGATAATAAAAACTCGCCACGCAATTATCTCGGAAAATTTTTCGTAGACTCACTCGTTCATGATGCAGACGCCCTGCGCTTTCTGGTAAACCAAATGGGAGACAACCGTGTCGCGCTAGGCTCGGATTACCCGTTCCCCTTAGGAGAGTCTCGGCCGGGCGCGATGATTGAATCGTTAAGCGATTTTTCAGCATCCACAAAAGATAAGCTTCTAGCGGGTACTGCGATTGAATTTCTCGGCGTGAATCGTCAGCAGTTTGAAATTAAAGGTTAAGTCATTTTATGTCCGCAGATTCTAACAACGTTTCCGAGACGGAATCAGATTTTACTACCGACGAATCGTGCGCATTGTCATTCGATCAACACGACCCGCTAGCTAAATACCGTCAACAGTTTCATCAGCCAAGCGGCGGCGACGGAGTGCCAAAAATATACTTCGCCGGCAATTCGCTAGGCCTTCAGCCAAAGGGTGTTCGGGATGAACTATCCCAAGAACTAGACGACTGGGCTAAGCTAGGCGTCGATGCACACTTTGATGGCCGAAACCCTTGGTTTTCCTATCATGAAATTCTTCGCGATAGCGGCGCTCGTCTCGTAGGTGCAAAACCGAGCGAAGTAGTCATGATGAATAGCTTAACCGTCAATCTGCATCTGATGATGGCTTCGTTTTATCAGCCAACGCAATCTCGATACAAAATATTGATGGACTACCCGGCTTTCCCTTCTGATGTATATGCGATCAAATCCCAACTGCGACATCATGGGTATGACCCGTATGATGCGTTGATCGAAGTTCATCCACTCGATGGCGAACATACGCTACGAAGCGAAGACATCGTAAAGCAAATCGAACGCGACGGGCAGCAAATCTCGCTGGTCCTGCTAGCTGGTGTCAATTATTTCACGGGTCAGTACTACGATATGCAGACAATCACCCAATCCGGTAGAAGCCAGGGCTGTGCGGTTGGCTGGGATCTCGCCCACGCAGCTGGAAACGTAGACATGAAGCTTCACGATTGGGACGTGGATTTCGCCTGTTGGTGCAACTACAAATATATCAACAGCGGTCCCGGGGCTTTGGCGGGCTGTTTTGTACACGAACGACACGGGAATAATCTCGACTTGCCGCGATTGGCTGGGTGGTGGGGCAACGATCCTACAAAACGTTTTCAAATGCATCTGCTACCTGAGTTTACACCCCAGGTAGGGGCTGATGGTTGGCAGATTAGCAATCCGCCAATTTTTGCGGCGGCGCCTTTGAAGGCGTCGCTTGCGGTGTTTGACCAGGCCACCATGCCCGCGTTGCGAAAAAAGTCTTTATCGCTAACTGGCTATCTGCAATTTTTAATCGACGATATTTCGCCCGAGCGTTTTGAAGTCATCACGCCACGCAGACCTGAGGCGAGAGGTTGTCAGCTTTCCATTTTGGTACATAGCCGACCGGAGGCGTTATTACAATCCTTGAAAGATGGCAATGTAGTATGCGATTTTCGCCAGCCTAATGTGATTCGCGTCGCGCCGACTCCGCTGTATAATTCGTACCATGAGGTGTGGCGCTTCGCCCAGGTATTAAAATTGCATGATGTCTTAAACGCTTGAATCGAGCTGCGGGCAAAATAAAACCCCGATTCATCGGGAACCCACGTGGAGTTGAAAATACAATATGATGCACAATACTAATGCGGATTGCTCAAAGGCCGATGGCTGCACTGGAACCCAAGTCCGCACAGGCTGAAGCCTGCGGCTCGTTCAGATGGTAACACCCATAACAGGGTTCGTACAAAATGAGTGATTCACAAACGCAAAAATTTACCATCGTCGGCGGCGGCCTCGGTGGTGCGCTCATGGCTGTCTACCTTGGGCAGGCGGGGTATGACGTCGAAGTATACGAGATGCGCCCTGACATGCGCGGCGGAAACATTCCAGGCGGTCGCTCTATCAATCTCGCCTTATCGCATCGAGGCATCGTCGCGCTAGAACGCGTGGGCCTCGCCGAGGAAATTCTCAAGACGGCTGTCCCCATGCGCGGGCGGATGATTCATGAGGCTAATTCTTCGCTCAAGTTTCAGCCATACGGCAAGGACGATTCGCACGTTATCCATTCCGTCTCGCGCGGCGGATTAAACGCATTACTCCTCGAAGCCGCTGATCGCTTGCCCAACGTCAAACTGTTTTTCAATAAAAAATGTACCGACGTTCAGCTCAGTACCAGCTCAGTTGAATTGCTGGATATGGAGACCAACGAGACTTCGACCGTCGATGGTGGGATTGTTGTCAGCGCCGACGGCGCTTTCTCCGCAGTACGCAAACCCATGCAAAAGTTGGATCGTTTCGATTATAGCCAGAATTATTTGGCGCACGGGTACAAGGAATTAGTCATCCCGCCTGGAAAAAATGGCTCCTTTCAGATGGCCCGCGACGCCCTGCATATTTGGCCGCGAAAATCGTTTATGATGATCGCGCTTCCTAACGAAGACGGCTCGTACACATGCACGATTTTTTGGCCTTTTGCAGGGCCTCACAGCTTCGATGTGCTGCGAACCAAACAAGACGTCGAGTCATATTTCCGCGAACATTTTCCCGACGCCGTCCCCATCATGCCCACACTGACAGAAGATTATTTCGCCAACCCCACAAGCTCACTATGCACCTTGCGCTGTGGGCCTTGGTATTATCGCGACAAGGTTGTGTTGCTCGGAGATGCCGCCCACGCCGTAGTCCCCTTTTATGGCCAGGGTATGAACGCCTCGTTTGAAGACGTGCTCGTGTTGTGCGAGTGCATGGAAAAGCATAAACCGAACTGGGAAGTTGCGTTTCGTGAGTATTTCCAAATTCGTAAGGAACATGTAGACGTATTAGCTGACCTCGCAATTAGCAATTTTGTTGAAATGCGCGATCATACCGGATCGAAAATGTTTCGCCTTAAAAAATACACGGAGAAACTTCTCAGTAAAATGCTGCCATTTTGGTACACACCGCTGTACAACATGACTACGCACTCACGTATGCGCTATGGGGATGCAATTAAGCGAGCAAATTTCCAAAACCGGGTCGTAGCAACGACGGCTATTACGGCTATGGTAATTATCGCAGGCGCTGTTCTTCGAACATTACTATTTTGAATTTGATCTAACGCAACGGAATCGACAAATGCCATTAACTTATCGTGACTATTTGATGATCGACGAATTGCTTTCTTTGCAGCAATCGCGCTCCCACCCACCGGAGCATGACGAACAGTTATTCATCATCATTCACCAAGTTTACGAACTATGGTTCAAACTGATGCTACACGAGTTCGGCAAAATCAATCGTGATTTTTCGGGCAATGATTTATTCGGAGCCATCCACACTTTCAAACGTGTCCGCACGATCATGAAAACGCTGGTAAGCCAAATTGATATTTTGGAAACGATGACGCCGATGTCGTTTACCAGTTTTCGTGATCGTCTCGACACGGCCTCCGGTTTTCAGTCCGTGCAATTTCGCGAGTTTGAATACGCGCTAGGTTACAAGCGCCCGGATATGCTCAAATACCACGAGCAAGCTAGCGCAGCCCATGCGACGCTATCCAAAAGATTAAATGAACGTAGTGTCATGGACCATTTCTATGACTTTTTGCAACACCAAGGCGCGTCGATTCCCAAGTTACTTCTTGAAAAACCCGTTGCAGCGCCAACGGCCGCGAATGAGGACATTCAGCAATCGTTGCATACGCTTTATACGACCAAGCCTGACTTAGCTATTCTTTTTGAATCCATGATGGATTTTGATGAAGGCGCGCAGGAGTGGCGCTATCGGCATGTAAAACTCGTCGAGCGTACCATTGGCCAAAAGCATGGCACAGGCGGTTCGCTGGGCGTCGATTTTCTAAAGCAGTCCCTTTTTCAACCGCTCTTCCCAGACCTCTGGGCCATCCGACATCGGCTATAGCCCCTTGGCGGTCGATCAGAGAGCTGAATTAAAGAAATTATTACTTTTTGCATCCCGACCAACCGTCGTAGGACGTTTTTTCGGACTATATACTCTCTACCACACAGCCAACGTTGAAAATCACGCGAATTGGCCCTACGCTTATGTGGGGAGAATTGGCCTCGCTGCGTCCAGAAAATGAACAGGGGTAGATTTGGACTGCGGGCTGATAGTTGTTGTCTAACTAAGGGGGAACGCGTCCATGCGGATGTCCAATATTGCGATCACAGTATTCGCTTCACTCACTTTCGGTGCTGCCGTTGCACATGCCCTTCCGATGTTCGTCGATCAAACATTGGACGCGGGGGTTAGCTACGTTCAATGGGACGGCATCATGCCAGCCGGCGTGGACAACGGCGTTTTCATGATGTCCGGCGGCGCGGCAGCTGGCGACTTTGACAACGACGGCTGGCCTGACCTCTATGTCACACGTATCGGCGCACCCAACCGACTCTTTCGAAATCTCACAAACGGCACGTTCGAGGAGGTTGGCACACTTCGCGGTGTTGCGTTAGATAGCTTTTCGACCGGATGCGCCTGGGCGGACATCGACAACGACGGCGACCTCGACCTCTACGTCCTCACCACGGAACCAGCGACGCGCCATTATCTATTTATTAACGATGGCACTGGGATGTTTACTGAACAGGCTATCGCGCGCGGCGCGGACATAACAACGAGTTCAGCTAAACGGTCATCTACGAGTACAACATTTGGCGACTACAATCGAGACGGTTGGCTAGACGTTATCGTAGCTACTTGGTCACCCAATACTGCAAGCACCGGCGGCGAACGAACCTACCTTCTCAAAAATACAGGTAATGGCAATTTCGTAGACGTGACCACCTCGGCAAACTTATTTTATCAAGACGTCGTATGGGGGTTTTCGCCGCGTTTTACGGATGTGGATAACGACGGCTGGCCCGACATTCTCATCGCTGCGGATTTCAACTCTAGCAAGCTTTATCACAATAATCAGGACGGCACTTTTACTGACATAACATCGGCATCTAACGTGGCCACCGACGAAAATGGCATGGGCGCTACGGTTGGCGATTTCGAAAATGATGGCGATCTTGATTGGTTTGTCACTTCGATTTACGATTCAGCAGCAACGTGCGATATTCCGGCTAATAGCTGTAATTGGGGAAATAGCGGTAATCGCATGTACGCCAATGGCGGAAGCGGCGTCTTCTCCGACTCAACCGATTTCTGCGGTGTACGCGAAGGCTATTGGGGCTGGGGCACAACCTTTCTCGACTACGACAACGACGGCGATGCAGACCTTACGATGACCAACGGCGTGAATTTCCCCGTCACATTCGACGACCCATTCAACTTCAATCCGGTACGATTTTGGGATAATGACGGCACTGGCCAGATGACCGAAATCAGTGCCACACTAGGCCTGACCGACGCCCGCAGCGGCAAAGGCATTCTAACATTCGATTACGATCATGATGGTGACCAAGACATATTCGTGACCAACAACCGCGATACACCTGTGCTATATCGCAACGACATTGGCAATGCCAAACCTTGGCTACAAGTACAATTACAGGGCTTCGAAACAAATCGCTCCGGCGTGGGTGCCCGCATATATGTGTATTCTACGGGAACTACCAATCCGCAGATGCGGGAAGTATCTGCCAGTTCTAATTTCATGTCGCATAACGACATCGTCGAACATTTTGGATTATCCACCGCAACTTTCGCCGACGTCGTGCGCGTCGATTGGCCATTGAGCGGCTTGACGTCGATCATGAGGAATATTCCGTCAGGCCAGAAGATCACCATCTACGAACCACACGCCGGTGATTTCGACGGCGACAACCTCACGACCTTAGATGATGCGCAAGCATTCACGACTTGCCTAGCTGGCCCAAGCAGCAACCAATCGGCTACCCTATGCCGGGTCGGCGATATGGATGAGGATAGCGACGTCGATCTACAAGACGTGCAACTGTGGCAGATGCAATTTCAATCACCGTAATGGCAAAGCCAAATTCACGAATTCCGTTAGGCGAAATGGAGTTTCAGAATAACCGGCTGAATGGCTAACGCCCTGGTATATTCACCCCGCGATCCTTCGCGATCTCGTCCGCTTTTTCATAGCCTGCATCCACATGGCGAATCACGCCCATCGCGGGGTCTGCCGTGAGGACTCGTTGCAGGCGGGCTGCGGCTTCTTTCGTACCGTCGGCGACGATGACCTGCCCCGCGTGAATAGCGTAACCAATACCCACACCGCCGCCATGATGAACGGAAACCCAACTCGCTCCGCATGCGGTGTTGACTAGCGCATTGAGAATTGGCCAATCGGCAATGGCGTCTGAGCCATCCTTCATACCCTCGGTTTCGCGATTGGGCGAGGCGACGCTTCCACAATCCAAATGGTCCCGGCCAATGACAATCGGCGCGGTAATCTCACCGCTAGCAACCAAATCATTAAACACCAACCCCATCTTCGCTCGCTCGCCATAGCCTAGCCAGCAGATTCGCGCGGGCAATCCTTGAAAAGCCACCCGCTCACTGGCTAGCCGAATCCAACGGCAAAGATGTTCGTGCTGGGGAAAAGTTTCTAAAATCGCCCGGTCCGTGCGTTTTATATCATCCGGGTTTCCAGACAGCGCCGCCCAACGGAAAGGCCCTTGCCCTTCGCAAAAAAGCGGGCGGATAAACAGGGGCACGAAACCGATGATGTCGAATGCATTTTCTACGCCCACCAGCTTAGCTTGGCCACGAATGTTATTGCCGTAATCAAAGGTCACCGCACCGCGCTGCTGCATCTCAAGCATCGCACGAACGTGTTCGCCCATGGTCCGCATGGATTCGGTGATGTACCGATCGGGATCGGTCTTGCGTAACTTGACTGCCTCACCAAAACTCATCCCGTTGGGCACATAGCCATCGAGGGCGTCATGGGCAGAAGTCTGGTCCGTGAGCATATCCGGCGTGATATCTCGCTTGATTAACGTCTGCAACACATCCGCACAATTACCGAGCAGGCCAACCGACAACGGCTGATTATTAGCTACGGCATCTGTCGTCCACTGCAGGGCTTCGTCTAAATTGTCAGTCCACTTATCAAGATAACGCGTTTGAATACGCCGCTCGATACGGGCCTTGTCCACTTCCACGCATAGACAAACACCTTCGTTCATCGTCACGGCTAAAGGTTGCGCACCGCCCATGCCGCCAAGCCCACCGGTCAATACCCATTTCCCCTTCAACGAACCGCTGTAATGCTGTCGGGCAGCTGCGCCGAAAGTTTCATACGTGCCCTGCAAAATGCCCTGCGTTCCAATATAAATCCAACTCCCCGCAGTCATCTGCCCATACATCGTTAGCCCCAAAGCTTCGAGCTTGCGGAACTCGTCCCAGTTACCCCAATGGGGTACGAGCATCGAATTCGAGATAAGCACGCGCGGGGCGTCCAGGTGCGTCATCACCACACCGACAGCTCGACCAGATTGCACGAGAAGCGTTTCGTCGTTTTCGAGTTGTTTCAAAGCGGTGACGATGCGATCGTAGTCGGGCCAAGATCGCGCGGCCTTCCCGCTTCCGCCATAAACAACAAGCTCAGCCGGGTTTTCTGCGACGTCTGGATCGAGGTTGTTCATTAGCATGCGCATCGCAGCTTCCTGTTGCCAGCCTTTACAACTAAGCGTTGAGCCGTGCGGTGCTCGAATAGTGCGAGATGATTTTTGCGACGAGGCTGCGACTGTCATAGCGATAATTCCGTTTTTATAGCTTACCAAGCAATTCTTACACGACAGGTGATATTATAGGTGAGCATTTACACTTGAGGCAACTTGCGCATTGGCCAACCCAAAAAACCGGCTAAATGGTGATAGTCCGGTTTGGGGGCATCTGAATACGAGCAGTTAATCCGCCGTCGATTCGAGATCAATCTTATCTACTAGCCCGGCATTATGTTGCGGACGAGACGGACCTGGGGCAGTGTTTTGGCTGGTATCTTGGGCCTTCATGTCGTAAGGGGAGTCGATGAGCCTTACGCGAAACCGCGCGTCACCGATTTGCAGCGTATCCTGATCTTCAAGAATTCTGAACATCGTCGCCTCATCGTTGACCAGCGTGCCGTTATGTGAATATAAATCCACAACGACAGGCCGTCCAAAATATCGCATCAACAAAGCATGCACACGCGATACACGATTATCATCAAGGTGAATATCGCAGCCCCCGCGCCGACCAATCAAACATACCACCCGGTTAGGCTGAAGAATTCTTTTCGAATCGAGATGTTCCAGGGCAACCACTACAGGCACGGGTTCTAATCCAAACTGATGCGCACCGGAATCGACATCGTGATCGTGAGGCTGCACAATATCAACGCGAAACGTCCAATGACCAACCTGCAGCATGTCACCATCAGTTAGCTGTTCATGCTCCATCTTCAAGCCGTTTAACCGCGTACCTAACTTTGATAATAGATCGATAGCGTATACATGCTCACCGTTATTCACAATGGCGACGTGCAGGGCAGAAACTTTTCGATGTGGCAGTACGATCTTACAACTTGGTTGTGATCCAATCGTAGTGACCAATCGACGGCACTCGATGTCGACCTTGTCGTCTGAGCCTGCGATGACCTTAAGCGTCACCCGCGGAGCAGACGCAGCAGCAATGGGTATCGAATCAGATGTCATAACGGCACCGAGCAAGCGCATACTACTCCTGTGCTTTTTCGTAAGTACCCCTTACAAAGGATTTGGCCAGCGCCAAACTCCCAGCATATACATTATACCGAGCGAGGAACCTCGATTCCAGCTATTTCAGTAGAAAGTAGCCCTGCGCACGTCATTGTCGGCTTAGAATCGGGGCTAATTGAGTTGAGTAGCGATCGCACCCAGTCAAGCGGGTGTCACTACCGGTTAGCCGCAAATTGGCACAAAATTATTTTCCGTCAATCTGGAGAAACTCGACCATATACTGGTCATACGCTTCCTGCCCAGTCGGAGAACTCAAGGAAAGGCCTAGCTCATTGATGACCTTAGTCCCCATCGGAATCCATTCTTGCCAGCAGCCTTGGCAAATATTGTCCGCCAGGGTGACACCCAACGCGCCCTTGAAAGGAGGCTTTTCGAGTTGTTGGTCAGGCCGGCCACACCGTGCGCAAGAGAAGCCCTCTTTAGAAGAGCCGTTACCAGATGACACCGCCTTGGGTGCAGTGTCTTGGGCAATTTCAGGAACAGCAGCCCCCCAGTCGCGCAGCAGTTTGATCATCGAATCCCGAGGCATGACATCGCCTTGCTTATCGGCAACCGCAACGCCTTTAGTAACGACTTCCACGGCTTTATCTTTTTGCTCAGCCCCGGCTGCGGCCTCACCAAAAAGCTGATAGGCTTTGCTCATGGTAGGCTTGAGTTGTATGACGCGATCTAACGAAACCATCGCCTCCGCAAATTGACCGGCTTCCAATAGCGCCTTGCCCAGACTAAAGTGCCCGAGTTCATTGTTAGGGTCTGCCTCTGCCATTTGTTTGAATTGTTGTATCCGCGGGTCTACGCTCATCATTCGCTCACTTTCCTAGCTACCAAAAATTACCTCAAGCTCCGTTAGGGATTGTACTTCGCCAACGATCAAAACGTCTAGCGGGAATGGCCCTAATGACGAAGAAAAAACTCCAGCAGTTCATGTCCTGGGTTAATCTGCAGGTCACTGTCGCAGGCATTAGCCTCAGAAAACGGTCGATTTAGTACCGTGTTAATCAAATGACCAGCCAGGCAAAACGGCGGCGGGGTCATGGTGTGAACCCGGCTGCCCACTGGGGTAGGATGATCCGGCGCTATCATAATGCGCCACGCATCATACGCACGTAGCTTCTCCAACAACGGGCCAACAATGTGAGTATCAATCTGTTCAATGGCCGCCACTTTCGCCGCGGCGTCCCCCTGATGCCCGGCTTCGTCCGGCGCTTCGATGTGAACAACGACAAGATCGTACTCATCGACCGCCTCGACGGCCGCGGCCCCCTTCGCGGCATAATCGGTATCCAAATATCCCGTCGCACCTGGAACGTCGAGCACCGTCAGACCAGCACACGACGCAATACCACGTATCAAGTCCACGGCTGCGATGCACGCACCGCTGATGCCAAAACGCTTCGTCATCGGCTCTAAACTCGCGGGCTTTCCATAACCCCATAGCCAAATGTCGGTGACAGGATTTTCGCCCAGGTCGCGCCGCACATTGTTCACCTCATGTTCAGCCAATATCTCATGCGCCTTAGCCATGATTTGGGCCAACTTATGTGCCCCTTTTCCCTTGGGAAAATGCTTGGCTACTGCTTGACCAGGAATATCATGCGGCGGCGTACACAACGCTTTCATCTCGGCGATGTCGCTGGCTACCATTAAGTTGCGATATGAAACCCCGGCATGAAACACGCACTCCGATTGGCCTAGTTGTTGGTTCAAATCGCTGATGAGTTGACGGGCTTCGCTATCGCCAATGTGCCCAGCCGTGAAATCTTCCATCACGCCATCGACAATGGTCACGAAATTACAGCGAAAAATGAGTTGATCCGCAGCGGCAGACACGCCACGCGCGACCGCTTCCAACGGCGCTCGGCCTGGATAGCAAGTGTGCGGATCATAGCCCATTAGTGACAACGTAGCCACGTCACTTCCCGGACTAAACCCTTCTGGCACGGTCACCACGCACCCTTGCCGCCCGTGAATAGAAACCCAATCGATGTTTGGCGTCTGGGCAAAAGCCAAGGGTGTGAGATCGTTCAACGCCGCAATGGGTTCATCAGCGGCCCCATCTGGTAATACAATGACAAATTTCATGAAAAATTTAACGCGTTAAAACTTCTTAACTACGTGCGAGCTACAGCCCGTAACTCTAAAACATCTTAATGTTCCAGGCAAACTCCGGCTAGATGGGCCTCATTTTCGGCATCAAGAAAAAGACACCGGATCAACATCCACAACCAGCGACTTCGCCTTAGAGAACAAGCACTTCTGCTCACGTAGCGCCTTCATCAGCCTTCGCAAGTCCGACGCATTAGCCGTGCGTACGATGGCATCGTAGCGATATAAGTTGCGAATCCGGGCCATCGCACAAGCGTTTGGGCCTAACACCTCCGCGCCGGCTAGCGCCATGTCCGTAAGCACAGCCTGAATCCTACACACCACCACATCTGTTTCATCCCTGGCTATCTCCTCGCGCGGATGCGATAAGATGAACCTCACAATCCGCGAAAACGGAGGCAGCGATGCGCGTTGGCGCACTGCTAATTCGTTTTCCGCAAAGGTATCATAATCATGAGTTAGCGCAGCGCGCATAGCAGGCAACTCGGGAACCGTTGTTTGCACCACCACTTGGGCATCACCCTCAGCCCGGCCTGCCCGACCAGCCACTTGTGTCACGAGCTGGAAAAGTCGTTCATTCATACGAAAATCTGTCGCATAGCCCGACGGGTCAGCGTCCACCACGCCAACGAAGCTAACATGCGGAAAGTCCAAACCCTTCGCGATCATCTGCGTACCGATCAACACATCAATCTCACGATCCTGAAACTGCTTCACGATACGCTCGTATTCGCTACGGTGTGTCATCGTATCGCTATCTACACGTGCGATTATTGCCTCAGGAAAAAAACCACGCACGTCATCTTCCAGTCGCTGCGTACCAAAGCCAACTTGTTGTAGCTGCTGCCCGCAAGACGGATTAGTACAAATCGTAGGGATGGGCGTTCGCAAATTGCAATAATGACAACGACATTGCTTCGAGGCTGCATGCACGACCATGCCAACTTGGCAACTCGGGCAGGTGACGCGGGATTTGCACGTCGGACAAAATACGCGATACGCAAACCCACGGCGATTGAGTAACATCATAGCCTGTTGTTTGCGAGCTAGCGTTTCGCCAAGCAAGCGGTGCATCGACCGGGAAAGCAGCACAGGCTGTTTACATTCCGCCCATTCGTCGCGCATATCGATCACATGAATTTTCGGTAGCGACAGCGACATGACACGAGAGGGCAATACCTGCAAATGATAATCAGGGCGCGTGCGTGCATGGAAAAAAGTTTCTAGAGAGGGCGTAGCAGACCCCAGCACGATGGGAATTTTGTGCAAGTTGGCCCGCATAATCGCGACGTCACGCACATGAAAACGCGGCGTTTGCAGGTTTTTATAGCTTGGTTCTTGCTCTTCATCTACGCAAATTAGACCCAAATTGGGACACGGCGCAAACACGGCACTGCGCGTCCCGATCACAACTTTCTTATCGCCCATAGCCACGCGTCGCCACATGATCGACCGCTGCGACCCCGTTAGCCCGCTATGGAAAAGCGCTACATCCGGCAAACGATGCAATAGTCGAGACACCAACTGCGTAGTGAGCACAATCTCCGGCACGAGAAGAATGGCCTGTTGCCCCCGGGCTAACGCCCGACGAATGGCGTGGATGTAAACCTCCGTCTTCCCGCTACCGCTGACCCCATGCAACAACATCACACCAAATTCGTTTCCCTTAGCCATCTTCTCGACATGGTCGCAGGCTGCCTGCTGATCGTTATTAAGCGTAAACTCTGGATCAATTTGCTCGATAAACGCATCGTCTAGCTCGGGTAGCTCCTTCCGCGTCTCAACAGACACCCAACCATTCTTCACCAATGCCGCCAATACGCTCGCCCCCGCGCCGACGTGTTTCAGTAAAGCATTCACCAACATCGGCTGATGTGCCTGCTGTAACGATTCGAGTATCGCCCGCCGCTTTGCGCTTATGCTGGCTCGCTCATCGATTTCGTCAAGTGGCGTCACCAGCTTGGCATAACGCACCGAGCGCAGTCCCGACTCTTTCCGAACTGCTTCCGGAAGCATAGCTTTTAACGCCAGGCCCCACGCACAGGAATAATGACGACTAATCTGTTTCCCTAACGCGATGAGCTTTTCGCTGAGAAATGTTTTTTCATCGACGCATTTTTCGATGGATCGCAGGGTAGAATCCCAAAACTTTTTATCCAGGCTGACAACAAATCCTTCAACCTCTCGCCCGCGCTTGCCAGTCTGCACCAATACTCGCTGACCAATTTCTATCCCCTCATCCATACTTTCTGGCACGTTGAAATGATAGGTTTTATCCGTCGCAAGAATCGGCGCGACCTCGGCCACCAGACCCTCACTCTGCTGACCCTGCTCTATCCAAAGGAACTCGTTGGATTGAGATATGATTGAAGAGTCTCCAGCCATGTAATCGCCCAGCATGTGCAAAAAACAAAAGAGCAAGTTCCAAAGGCGTATTCTAGCAGAGAATGAGTTAAAAATCCGCCCTGTTGAGAATAAACCCCTCACTGCGCTTGAACAAATTGCAGCCTGCAAATACCTTAGCCTCAGAAATAGTATTCAGGGCGTAGTCGCCGACTTTCAAGGGAATCAGCCATGCCAACATCATCAGAAATCGTCCGTGTCCGCTTCGCCCCATCGCCCACGGGCTATCTTCATATTGGCGGCGCAAGGACCATGCTCTTCAATTGGCTCGTCGCCCGAAAAGCGGGTGGCTGCATGGTATTGCGTATCGAGGACACAGACCAAGCCCGCCATGTGGAAGATTCCTTGCAAAAAATTCTCGACGACTTACGCTGGCTTGGCCTCACCTGGGACGAAGGCCCCGAGGCTGGCGGCGACTATGGGCCATACTTCCAGAGCCAACGGCTCGACATCTACAACCAATACATGCAGCAGCTACTAGACGCGGGGCAGGCCTACTACGCCATGGAATCACCGCAAGAATTGGACCGCATGCGCGAAATCGCCAAGAAAGAGCAAGGCGGATTTCGATATCCCCGCCCTGACCCACTCCCCACCATCGAGCAAGGCCAGCTTGCCATGCGCGAGGGCAGGAAGGTGGTCGTGCGATGCAAAATGCCCGACGAAGACATCACCGTTCACGACAGCATCCTCGGCGACGTCACCCTTACCGCCGATCAGTTCGAGGATTTCATTATTCAAAAAAGTGATGGTTTTCCTACTTACCACTTCGCCTGTGTTGTCGACGACGCCCTGATGAAAATCACCCACGTCTTGCGGGGCCAGGAACATCTAATGAATTCGCACAAACACGTCGCGCTGCAACATGCACTGGGCTTCCCCACGCCAATCTATGGCCACATGCCTGTCATATTCAATCTTGATGGGTCCAAAATGAGCAAACGAGATAAGGAAAAAGCGATCAAAGCCGGTCTCGCGCCACCAGAGATTGAGGTCCATGACTTTCGTACTGCAGGATTTCTGCCCGAGGCCATCCTAAATTTCATCGCTCTGCTCGGCTGGAGTACCGGCGACGACCAGGAAGCGTACACCCTAGACGAACTTACGCAGGCGTTTTCGATGGAACGTATAGGCAAGACCAATGCCAAATTCGACCGGGCGAAGCTACTTTCGTTCAACACCGATTGGGCGGCCCGCCTGCCCGAGCCACTGCTACTAGAGCGTCTAAAAGATTACGCCACGATCAACAATCTTCCCATTTGCAGCGCAACCGACGACCTACTTTTGCGCCTGCTACAGGCCTGCGCCGGATTTCGCACCTTTGCAGACTTGCAAAAGAAGATCGGCTTTCTATTCATCGAAGACGAAGCCATCGAATTTGATCCCAAAGCTGTCAAAAAAGTGCTCGCTAAAAACGACAATGCGGGGTTTTCGATATTAAATCAAACGCTGACTAAGCTGGATGCCTTGGAAGACTGGACGAAGTCGCCGATCGAAGATTTAGTCAACGATTTATGCGAATCACTAGATACTAAAATGGGCAACGTCGCCCAACCCATACGCGTAGCCGTCTCCGGCTCGACAGTAAGCCCACCCATCGGTGAAACGCTAGAGCTGCTTGGAAAAGATAAAACACTAATCCGCATCAGAAAATGTCTGAAACTACACGTAGCGGTGTAATCGTAAACACCTGACGCCTATCGCATTATACGCGAATCAACCGATTCACCACGTCCGCATATTTAGCTGACGTGTTTCGGACGATCTCGTCGGGAAGCTGAGGTCCAGGCGGGGTCTTGTCCCACGTACCCGCTTCGACGAGCGTAGTAAGATAATTACGCACATATTGTTTGTCGAAGCTGTCCTGATCGCGACCAGACTCATATTTATCAGCGGGCCAAAAGCGCGACGAATCCGGCGTGAGCACTTCATCAATTAGATAATACTCGCCATTAAGTTTTCCCCACTCAAACTTGGTGTCCGCGATGATAATCCCACGTTTACGCGCATAGTCCGCAGCCTTGTTGTATAACGCGATGCTCCGATCGCGCAGCTCCTTCATGCAAGACGCGCCCACGAGTTCGCTGGCACGTTCAAAGGAAACATTTTCATCATGACCAACATCTTCTTTAGTCGCCGGGGTAAAAATCGGCTCGGGTAGTTGTTGGCACTGTTGTAAACCTGCAGGTAAATCGATACCACACACTTGGCCGGTATTGAGATAATCCTTCCACCCTGATCCTGTGATGTATCCACGAACAACAAATTCGATAGGCACGACCTCAGTCTTGATGCACCGCATCGTCCGACCTTGCAATTGCGGCAGATATGCATCCAGGCCTGGGGGCGCAGTATTTTGAATCACTTCTATCAGGTGATGAAGTATATCGCCCTGAAAAAAGTCGAACCAAAAATTGGAGACGCTCGTCAGCATCATTCCTTTTTGAGGTATCGCAGTAGGAAGAACCACGTCGTAAGCGCTGATACGATCCGTAGCTACGAGCAATATTTCGTCACCAAGATCGTAAATATCCCTCACTTTGCCTCGGCGAACAGGGACATCTGCAATTTGGGTCTCTGTCACGATTTGCGGTGCATTCAATCTGGTCATGAGTATGGCCCTATCGCTAAAGTACATATAAAACGTCTAGTCTCGCCCACCCCTAACTACTCCCGCCCGACTTGGGGGCAGACACACGAACGATAAGCCGTCCGAGGGGCGAAAATACGCTGGTTCTTGGCCAGCACGGACAGCCATGCTAACGCAATATTCTCAAAATGGGAGCGCTTTTTGCAACTATGCCGACTAAATCATTTGGGAAACCAGCCTGTCCGCGCTCGACGATGCCAAAACGATTTGCCATAATGGGCATGATAGCAGGTGTGTGGTTATGATGGCCGCTTAGACCGAATGTCGCCGCGAGAGATTTCAGCTATACTTAGGCTTATTATGCTTTCATTCGAAGTTTACGAATCTAACAAACTGGCTCAGAACGCCAACTTAGCTGGCGCCTATGTCGTCGGAAGCGACGATGTACCGCTCCGGGCCGATATAACCTTTCGCAACGGTATTATCCAATGTACCAAACGAGCCGCTGGACCTGCGGGATTAGCCTTACTATGGAAAATAGACGGCGTCGGAGAGGTGCTGACAGAAACCGTCCGGCTGTTGGAACGCGAAGCGCCCTATATTCTACAAGTAGAATTAGCCCGAGGCCGACTTCTCAGACTCAATCAGAAAATCGAAGACTGGGGCCTGTTAGACCAGCAAGAACCTGAAGACGCCTTCAAGCTAATTCACGAAGCGCGCGAGCTACTCATTCAGGCATTACAGGCAGATACCCCCGGCCAGGCTGCAGAACTGGCAGATAAGTCCCTAGCCGCTGCCGCTCAAGGCTCGGAAAGCCTTTCTGCCTATCATGCAAACGTATTCTTCGAGCGCCGTTTGCGTACCGGGTCACTACCTCGGCGCGTGCTGGGATGCAGGGTCGCGGACGAAGCCCCCCCCGATCAGGCTAGGGAACGTATCGCAGCTATCTGTAACTTTGTCACCGTCCCCATGCACTGGCGTCAAATCGAGCCTACGGAACAGACGTATGACTGGAAGGTCATCGATGCTTGGATTGAGCTACTCGCCAAGCAAAAACTCCCCATCAAAGGCTCGCCGTTATTGTGCTTCCAAGAGAACACGATCCCCAAATGGTTATACGCCTGGGAAAATGATTTTGACACCTTGCGCGATCTGGCGTTTGAACATATTCGTCGCGTAGTGCACCGATATGGACAATATGTCCACTCGTGGGACGTATCCAGTGCGTTACACGCGCCAAATTGCATGCCCTTCAATTTCGAGCAGATCATGGAATTGACTCGGATGGCTGCTGCTCTAACCAAACAAACCGCCCCAAAAGCTAGCATCGTCATAGACATCGCAATGCCCTGGGGAGAATACTATAGTCGAAACCAGCGCACTATTCCGCCATTACTCTACGCGGACATGGCCGTCCAAAGCGGCGTCGTATTCGATGCTTTCGGTCTACAATTTAATTTTGGCCCTCAACTCGACGGCATGTTCGTAAGAGACATGTTCCAAATCTCTTCCTTGTTAGATGCTTTTGGTAAAATTGGCAAACCGATCCAGATTACTGGCATGCAGGTACCTTCAGGCACAGGCCCTGATGGCACGACGTCTGATAACGGCGATCGACCAGACTTAGCTGGTGGAACGTGGCGAGGAGAATGGAACGAGCAGATACAAGCCGATTGGATGAGACAATTTGCGGTCTTAGCGTTAAGCAAGCCGTTCGTTGAAAGTGTCTCGTGGGGCAGCTTCTACGACTACGGAAATCAACCGGTCCCACACGGCGGCCTACTCCGTTCAGACGCAGCGCCTAAACAGGCCTATCACGAGATGACAAACTTCTATAAAGAACTCAAAAAAGCGACCTAGTCCGCTACCCAACGGTGCGTCATGAACCCACCAACTTCGCCCGTAACTCAACAACCTCCCACCCTTGATGGCAGCGACATCATTTTCAAACGCATGGCCGTAATGGTTTGCCTGCTTTGGCTCATCGTTACCGCGGGATTATTTCGCGCACCTCAGCATAGAAAATTGAAGACTGAGCCAGCACCCACCACCTTGCGCATCAACCCCAACCGTGCGGAGTTATGGGAATTAACCACGCTACCGCGCATCGGTGATACCAAAGCTGCGGCTATCATTGACCACCGCAATACGAATGCCGCCTATACCAAGACAAACGATCTACAACGCGTTCGGGGTATTGGCCCTAAGACCGCCGCCAGGCTAGAACCTTACTTGCGCTTCGACAACTAGTAAGGTTGGCCACGCTTCAGATTTCCCTTTTTTGTGCTTTGTGCCAAAATTAATTATTGCTGCTGCTGTTGTTGTAGTTCTTGTTCTGCAGCGGTGAGTAGTGGTGGTCGACGGCGACGACGGCGTTTTTTCGGTGCGCCGATAGGTCTTGGTTCAGCCTTACGAGGTTCAGCTGCCTCGGCTAGGGGGATCGCTTCTTGGGCGGTATTGGCAAATAAATCTGCGTGAACTTCTTTCCACAATCCATCAGCCCGGTTGAATACACCGCCGGAGACCATAATGTTCATGGTCGGGTTTGAGTCTACGGTGCGAATCGTATCAATTAGATTGCGTACCATAGGGACACCCGTGGGTTCTGTGCCATATATCAATAGGACTTCAGGCCGTAATTGGCCTACAATTGACAAGATTTCGTCAGCCGGAACACCACCACCGAGAAAATAAACTTCCCAACCTTTGCTCTCAAAAAGATCGGCAGTCATTTGTGCGCCTAGTTCCTCCGACTCCCCGTCGGCACAGCAAATAATGATTTTCTTCCCAATCGCCGCAGCGGCCTTAAGTTTCGCCTGTACTTGGTCCGCAATAGCCCGATTGATGCGCGTAGCCATATGCTCGGAAGCGGCGTTAATTCTGTCTTCGCGATACATCCTATCAACCTGCTCCATCGCAGGCCAAAGCAGGTCGCGATACAATCGCATCGTATCCCCCCACCGCTTCATTCGGTCTTGAACCAGTTGCCGACATGCCAAGCGATTGCCGGCTAACAGGGGGGTCATGTAATCATTGAGTAGAGAAAGAGTCGCCATCGAATACACTCCTTTTGCTCGGATCAGACAACAAGGCCTCTAGATAGGCCTCCTGCCTGATCCTTGAGAATGATCCGATGCTCGATTTTCATAATGCTCGACGAGCCTCCGCTCGCCGCTAAGTTCACAATCCGCCCCAATTGCAAGCCGCAAAAAAGGTAATTTGGGCTGCCTGGGTTGTTTAGTAAGAAATTTATCGGCGAAGGCGCAAAAAAAACTTGAGCGTCGGCAAGCATTACCAACCATGCAGTATTATAGGGCTGTATCTACTGTTCTACATCCGGGAGCGGCGCAACTTCTGCGCTTCACTAATGCAAGCTCTATTTCGCCATTGCCACGAAACAACAACCGCTGGGTCGAAATCAGACCGGCGTGACTCCGACGGGCGGAGTCGATTTTGAGTGTGGAAACCTTATCTCATCCCCACTCAAAGCATGAAAAGATGCGATTAATGAAAAAATCATTTAACTAAGCACGCTCTCGACAATGCATCCATAATCGCACCGACCAACTTACTCGCCGCGCTGGACGGTCATATCCCTGTACTAGATGGCATCAGAGGTGTAGCTATTCTACTAGTGATGATGGACCACATTCTCCGGCTCGGCGGTCATAGCCTAGCTTTCGTACCTGAGGCAATCGCCCGAGCGGGCTGGGCGGGGGTTGATCTGTTTTTTGTTCTCTCAGGATTTCTCATCATCGGCATCCTGTTGAAGACGAATGGGGAAACGAATTAATTGCGAAAATTTATATGCTTCGAACGCTGCGTATTTTTTCGTTGTATTATACTTTTCTAGTCTGCATATATGTTGCTGGCGCTTCTGTGACAGCACTTGACACCCCAGGGTAGATAATCAGCTCAGCATCAAGTTTGGCTTTGGACATACGCAGCTAATGTCTGGCATTACTGCACGGGAAAACAAATTTTTGTTGGCGATTGGGTACAGGCTAATCACTTATAGTCTTTGGTAGCGGAACAGCAGTTCAATCTCGTTTGGCAAGTACAGTTTCGGGATTAGTTTTTTTCATGTTGGACTCGACCGGTTAGTCTTGGAACCATTAATTCCCGCGTGAACGATAAAACACTATCTAGGTTATCAGCTATTCGCCTCGCCTACGCAATTCGCCCTGAAAGTGACGGCCTCCTTCGGGCTGGCCTGGCTCAGTTGGCATATATACGAAAGGCACTTATTGAAACTTAATCACCGATTTGTCTGCAAATTGACGTGAATTTCAACAATACAGCCTATTGGCACTGCGGCTTCCGTTTAGGCATTCAAAGCTAAATCTCCCTCCTGATTCATAGCAGAACGACTTGGACAATAGAGCGGATTCCATGAGTCTTGCATAATCCGTAGTTACAGTCGATCATCATTTGGCTTCGAGATGTTTGTGCGTTTGTGCACCTATGGAAGATGCACTATTAGCGAATTGGATCAGATATGTCCTCCAAAAAATACGCTGACCGAATTATAGAATTCATTAGCCAGGGTGGGTATCAACCCCAAGCAGCCGCAGAGCTCGCCTTGGCTATGGATATTGGCGAAGACGAGCTTGGCGATTTTCACAGCGCATGTAAAGCGTTGATGAAAACCGGGCGCGTGGCACTGGGAAGTAGCCATGCCATGATGTTGGCCGAGCCGCCAGCGGTCGTGGTCGGTAGCTTCCGTGCCAACCCTCGAGGCTTTGGCTTCATCATTCTCGATACACCCAATGCCCACGGTGATCTATACATCTCACGTGAGAAGACAGGCGGCGCGCTAACCGGCGACCGCGTGCGGGCCCGCGTTTCGAGAAAAGGAAAACGCGAAGGACGCACGCTTTTTGATGGTAACATCGTTGCGATTGTTGAACGCGGGCAAAGTCAATTCGTCGGAGAACTAAAACACCAGGGTAGCAGCTGGCTGGTAGTGCCTGACGGGAATGTTTTACACATCCCCATTATCGTCGGCGACCCTTCAGCTAAGCAGGCTAAACCGGGCGACCAGGTTGTCGTGGAGATGACCGAATATCCGACGCCGCAACGCCCAGCCCGCGGCGTGATCGTCAAAGTGTTAGGTAAACGCGGCGATCCCGTTGTCGATATCGAGACAGCGATTGAGCAGTACCAACTGCCCAGAGACTTTCCGCCTGAGGTTCTTAGCGAAGCGCGACAGGCCATAGCACACTACGACGTCGACCATGCTTACGAGGACCGCGAAGACCTCCGCAAGCTAACTATTATCACGATTGACCCGCCAGACGCACGCGATTTTGACGATGCCATTTCGTTAACACTCAATAAAAATGGTACGATCGAGCTTGGCATACATATAGCTGACGTAAGTCATTTTGTTCCACTGGGAGGGGCGTTGGACATCGAAGCGCACAAACGGGGCAATAGTACATATTTGCCTAATTATGTCATTCCCATGCTCCCGGAGATTTTGTCTAACGGTGTTTGTTCTTTACAACAAGGCGAAGTACGCCTGACGAAAAGTGCCTTCATCACCTATTCTCCACGCGGCGTCGTCAAGAAAGCACGCGTGGCCAATACGGTCATTCGCTCAGCCAAACGACTTACTTATGTGCAGGCGCAACAAATTATCGACGGCAAACCTGGGAGAACGAGCACGAAAGTTGTGGCCTTGCTCAAAGACATGGAAAAGCTAGCTAGGACAATCAGAAGTCGAAGACTCAAAGACGGCATGCTGGTGCTGGACCTACCGGATTCACAACTTATTCATGACGACAATGGCTGTGTGATCGACGTGGTTCCTACCGACTCAAGCTATACCCATACGATAATCGAAATGTTCATGGTCGAAGCCAATGAAGCAGTGGCCCGTCTGCTTCACGCTACGGACGTAGCGTATCTGCGGCGGGTACACGAAGAACCACGCGATTTGGGAGAAGGCGGATTGCAACGACTGCTACGCGTACTCGGACACGATTTGCCTGACGATGCTGATCGCAAAGACTTGCAAGCGTTGCTTGATAAGGTGCGGGGGCAATCGGAATCGTTCCCGGTAAATCTCGCGGTTTTGCGATCGATGCAAGCAGCAGAATATGCCCCGCGCGATAGCGGACATTACGCATTAGCTAGCAAAAACTATAGCCATTTCACATCACCCATCCGTCGATACCCAGACTTAACCATACACCGCTTACTTGATGCGCTACTCGCTGGTAAATTAAAAACCAAGAAGGGCCGAGAATCCACACTATCGTTCCAAGACCTCATTACGCTCGGTAGTCATTGCGGCGACCGAGAGAGAAAGTCTGAAGCTGCGGAGCGTGATGTGCGATTGGTTCGCGTATTGCGACTAATCGAAAAAGATCACTTGGGCAGCGATTTTTCTGGCGTCGTTACTGGCGTAGCCAACATCGGTGTGTTCGTTCAATTGAATCGATTCCTGGTAGATGGACTTATCTTATTCGAAAACATGCCCGACGATTGGTGGCACGTCGACGCGCAGCGAGGCGTGGTCATCGGCGAACGCAGTGGCCGAGAAATTCGTATCGGCGACAAACTCGAAGTGCGTGTCGCTAGCGTACACCTTTCAACGCGGCGCATGGATTTAACATTAAGCGATGCCCCGCCGCCAAGCGACAAAAAGCGCAGGCGAAAACCACAAGGCTCTGAAGCCAAGAAAGTGCCAAATAATCGCAAGGCAACAGGAAAGGGGAAACGCCCCAAGGCTAAGGTAACCCGAAAGAAGAAGAAGCGCCGCTAAGCGCGAACGGGGTTAGTCGGCGGAAGCTGAGCGGTTGACATTTCGCCAGCGAGTAGCCAATCGTTGCGCGGTACGGTGATAGCTGGCATGAGCGTCGCATGGGCGGGTACGCCAACCACAGTGGACAGCGGCGCGACATCACGGATGACAACCGCACCTGCGCCAATGACGGACTCGTAACCTACGCGCAGACTTTGAATCACCGTTGCTCCAATACCGACGAAAGCGCCAGACTCAACGGTCACTCGACCAGCCAATCTTGCGCCGGGGCAAATGTGTGTGGCTGTGCCAATCAATGACTCATGATCGACGATACATCCCGTGTTGAGTATGACGGAGTCACCGATCTGGCAGTGAGCGCAGACCAGGGCCCCGGCGGCGACCACTACATTTTTCCCCATGGTGGCATTGCTAGCAATATTGGCTGAGGGGTGAACGGCATTGATTAGTTGAAGTCCCAAATCCGAAAGCTTGTGAGCAAAGTCGCGTCGTACACCATTGTTGCCGATCGCGACGATCGCACTATCAACATTGTGTTTCGATCGGATATTTTCTAGGTCATCGGGTAGGCCCAGCACTTCGATACCGTCGATACGACGACCGATCATGTGGACATCAGAATCGACAAAACCGATCACATCTGCGAAGCCTGCATTCCGAAGAATATCGAGTACAACCCGGCCATGCCCCCCACACCCTAGGATGAGGCATCGACATCGCGTCTGTTGAGATGGTGTAGTCGTGGACACGTACATCTGTTTCCTAATGCAAGGTTCGTGCGATTCTCACATCGAACCACTATAATACGTAATATCGGTCGTTGGCCTGTGCGACTGAATCACGCTCTCCAGTATCCGTAGAGCTGGGAGATCACAAATTATGAAAAAAGCTCATTTCCTGGCTGGAGAAAGTCAATCTGGGCGGGTTTGAAAGCCGATTTGACGTTATGGAGTATGCTATCTATACTTCCGCGCCGCGGGTCGCAGAGAATAGGGATTCTAGCGCAACTCGTTTATTCACAAGAGTTTATCGATGAGTCCAAGCCCTGAAACTGCTTCACAACGTATCTTAACTCGACCTTTTCTGGTGGTAGTGGTTTTGCTTGGAATCGCCCTGATCCTTTCTGGCCCGGTGGCCAATCGACTGGGGATAAACGCTAGCAAGAAATCTTTACCGTTAAAAACGCGACTTAGTGCTCTAGACGAGGCCTCGCTACTGCCTTATCGCGTTATTGATCGAATTATTCTTGATTCCACCATGATTGAGTCGCTAAATACGAGCGAGTACATCAACTGGGTTCTTGAGGATACAAGCCTGCCTAAAAATGACCCGCTACGGCTAGCAACGCTTTTGGTCACCTACTATACAGGTGCAGACAATATGGTGTTGCACAAACCCGACGTGTGTTATTACGGCGCGGGATATCAGCCGTTTCAGCCACATGAAGAAACTACCATTCAAATAAAGGCACTAGGCGAAGCCGACCAAGATGTGCCCATACGTGTGCTGACTTTTTCCAAGACTCAAATACACAATGAAAGCAAAATTTCGGTCATCTATAATTTTTATTGTAACGGCCGATTCGTAGCCAATAGCTTTAATGTGCGCATGATGGTCAATAGTTTAACAAACACATATGCGTATTTCAGCAAAGTCGAGGTTAGCTTTCCCAGGGCGACGCGTGAACAAAATATTGAAGGGGTTACCAAACTTTTTGACCTGGTTCTCCCCGTGCTCGTACATGACCACTTTCCCGACTTCGATGCGTCAGAGCAGGAAGCTTTGCAGAAGAAGCAAACGTAAAAAGACGAGTAGCGCGTCATCTGATGACGTTACGAGCGCAAGACAGATACAACCTCAAGCACACGTTTAGTGTTAGTCTTGGGTAAAGGAAACTATTGCTATGGCCCGCAAACGACTGAATAAAAATATCGTCATCGGCCTGACGCTTTTCTCAATGGCGGTCATGGTACTCTTAGCTGTGCTCATGTTGCGACAATTACAACGCCGCGACCCTCAACATTTTATCACGCTAGCTAAGGAATATGAAGCTCACGAAGAATGGCAACAGGCCGCCGGGTTTTACATGCATGCGTATACGCGCAGTAAAGACCCGCTACATCTAGTCTCCATGGGGCACGCTTTTCTTGAGGCTGGTGAAGTTTCACGCGCCTTGTCCGCTTGGGAGCAAGCGATGATTGACGACCCATCCTTGGTCGCGGCTCACCGAATTAGACTCGAAACATTACTATCGCTATCAAAATTATATCCTTCACCACGCATATGGTCGAACATCGCGGACGCCGCTAAGACAATGCTGGAAATTGCGGCTCAGGCAGATGAGACGACACTAGCCTTTGTTTATCATGCCAAAGGCCTGTCTCTTACGCACAACAAATCGGCGCCTGACACGCAAGCGGTAGAAGAAGGTCTTCTTGCGTTAGAAAAGGCCGCTTCGCTTCAGCCAGACAATGTAGATTATGCCATCGACCTAGCCAATGCGCATTTACAAGCAGGAGATATCTCAGCCGGGGAGTCTCAGTTTACGGACTTACTCTCAACGCACGCCAACGAAAGCGTCGAGGCGTCCAACATTCATATAGCCTTTGCTAAATATCTGAATCGCCCACGCACACCTGATGAAACCAACGAAGCCTATCTAGCCCGCATCGCGCGAGCCGGACAGCACATCAACAGCGGTGTCGCCTTAGCCGACGGTGACCCCAAAGCGGCCCATGAAGCGTATCAGCAGCAAGGCATTTTCTTTGCCCAGGCCTGGGCACGTGCCAAGCAAGGTAAAGCTGCCGAGGGCGAATTGGATGACCTCGCAGCCAAGGCAATTGCCTCATATGAGCGAAGCATTAAAGCCGATGACGACAACTTCGAAACATATGTGTTGCTTGCGACCCTATATCGGGCTACGCAACATTTTGACGAGGCGATCAGTGCTTGTGAGCGCCAATTGGATGCTGGTTTTTCACGTAAAGGCATTCGGTCATCGTATGACAAGCAACTGGCATTCCAGTTGATGATTCTTGCCTCGCAGACAGCGTTAGCCAAGACGCAGTCGAAAGACAATGCGATCGAACCTGCTGAAAAAGAAAAATTCATCACCCTAGCCAAGCAGTACGTCGACGACGCCAATGGTGAGTTTCCAGGTCATCCGCACGTGTTAACCCAATCGGCAAGGATTAAGTTTTTCACTGGTCAGGACCGCGAGGCGTTGGAAGATTTACGAAACGCGGATGCTGGATTTCTGGCTATGGACATGGTTGATTGGGATAGCAAACTACTTCTGGCACGTTTGCACCTCAAACTTAACGAACCAGGCGCAGCGAAAGATACAATTATAGATGGTCGCAACAGGGCTGGCGGTTCCGCGCCATTAACCATGTGGATCACATACGCACAAGCGTTAATGCTCAACGATGAAATAGATAACCCAGAGCTTGACCGCACACTTGAAATTGTGCGGCGAAACGATCCTACAAACGCCCAGGCCCGGCAAATTCAGGCCGCTTTGTTAGAACGCCGAGGACAATTCCAAAGCGCTGGCGGCTTGGTGCAGGACGAAGCACTTCGCTCACTCCTAATGGCCCGGGAACTGATAAGCCAAGACGACATCGAACAAGCGACAACGGTGCTTCTTGACGCACTGAAGGACAACCCCGCAGAGCCTAGGCTGTTAGCCGCGGCGGTTCAACTGTTACTGTCGCAAGAAAACGTAGACCAAGCGCGAGTGGCTGTGACTGCCGCCCAAAAAATTAAACCAGAGGATAGCTATCTAAAAAGGTTGGCACTGGTGGTTCAGCCTAATCTCTCTCCTGCGCAGCGTAAGGAGAGCATGGTCTCACTCATTAGCGAAGAAAAGGACGCCTATGAGCGGGCTGCACAAATGGCTGATTTTTTCATTCGCAGCCACGAACCTGAACAAGCGTTAGCCTATCTCGATGAAGCGGAGAAACATCTCATAGCCAAGGACACACCAGCCGCCCAGGAAACAACCAGCGCGCAACACCGCGCCATTTTGCTGAGTAAACTCCGAGCAGCTGCCTTGTCGAACAATGACTTGGCTATGACCGAAGCACGAGATGCCGCGGCTAAGTATAATGTAGACGGCGCGCGTGGGCAGTTCATGCTTGGTCTTTACTATATGTATCGCGATGAATGGTCCTTGGCGAAACTGGCGCTGCGCGCCGCGGTCGATGCTCAGCCAACACACGCCAAATCGCTAGCGAGCCTAGCTCATTGCCTGCATCGTTTGGGAGATTCAGATGAGGCGGCAGCTTTGTATAAACGCGCCTTGCGTGTGAATCCCAATGAAGCCCTTGCTCGAAAGGGGCTGGCGATGCTGGCAAAGGATGTCGGCGATCAGGCTACCTACGAGCAACATCTAGCTGTTTGCCGACGTTTAATCCCGTCTGACCAGTGGGTGCGAAACGAATTGGAACTACAGCAAGAGCGTGCCGACCCCGATAGTGCTATTGCCAATTACGAAGCAACATTAACAAGCGATCCCGACAATCTGAAAACACTTTCTCGCTTAACTGAGTTATATGAAGCAAAAAACGATCTAGAAAAAGCAGACAATATATATGGCCATTTGATGACGCTAAAACCGGACGAACGCACGCTGTTCGTGGCTATCGGAAAATATTATCGTCGTACACATCGGCCGCAGCTCGCAGAGAAAGCGTTAGTAGAATTCGCAGAATCTCGACATACGCCACAAGAAAAAGCCGAGGCACTTGTGCTGTTAGCCGCCCATCAGCTCAGCTTATCCCAACTCGAAGATGTTGAAAAAACGTTATTGCAAGCGGCTCAGATTGCCAGCACGTTCGACGTTTGCCATAGCCTGGGCGAATTCTACCAACGCACCGTACACAAACCCGCGGATGCTTTGATATGGTACGATCAAGCCATTGCCTCTACTGAAGATGGCGCAGACGCTAGATTAGCTTCGGTGAAGCTGGCCAGAATCGCGTGTTTATTGTCGCGTGAATTGGACGATTTCAATAGTGCTAGCGAAGACTTGGTCACCTTTAGAAAGCAATACCCCACCGATGCCCGCGCTGACTTGTGGGAGAGTGAGATACTAGCTCGTCGTGGACAAATTGCCCCGGCTATCGATCGACTTACAACCTTTTTGCGGGTGCATCCCAATCACACTTATGCCTTGTTTAAGCGAGCGCAGCACACGTTGTCGCTTGGCCGATTACCAGCTGCGCTTAACGACTTGGAGCAAATTAAACAATCTGACCCGCTCGCTTTAGCGTTAGCCCCGCGACTGCTACTAGCTCGACTTCACCATCAAGCAAACCGTCAAGACGCCAGGCTACGAGAATTAGAATCACTCCTTCAAGATGCGCCGCAGTCTGATGTCGCGCTGGAAGCGATTACCCGGGCCTATATTGATATGAAACGGTACGCGGATGCAGATCGCGTCGTCACTGCGCGAATTAACCAGTTAGCTAGTGCGCCCGACCCGCGTTGGTTCGCGCTGCGCGCTGACATTTCAGCCGGTCTTAACGACCATGAAAAAATGCTGACTGATTTGCAACGTGCCGCAGAGTTGTCGCAATATGCGCCGACACGTGTGATAGCGGTGTTAGATGCTTTTGCCGCAGTTGGCCAAGCGGAGTTAGGCGTAACTTATTTTGACAAGTATGCCGACGCCGAAAACGCGCCGGCCCTACTTCTTGGCCGATATGGAAAACTTCTCACGCTCACGGGTAAAGAAAGCCAGGCCGTGGATATTTTTCGACGCGCGGTGGATCAGACTATGGCTGAGTCTAGTCAACACACCCGAATGCTGGTGAGCTTAGCCCAGAGTGGATTCACTTCGTTGGAAGCAACCCAAAAATATTTTACTGACATTTCGGTTGATGCCTCGTTGGCCCGTGCGAATGAACGGATTCTCGCCCGCTTACACCTTGCAGCCGGGCAGGTTCCGGAAGCTGACGCGATAATCGAAAAGTTACTCGCCTCAGCAGATACGAATCACCAACGAGCGGACCTATTCACAGAACGAGGGGAGCTGTACCTCAATTCGGAAAATTTCGATAAGGCCCGCCAAGCTTACGAGCAATCTTTAGAATATGACGAAACCAACTGGGTCGTATTGAATAATCTAGCCTATTTACTCTCAGACGCACTTGGACAACACGAGGCCGCGATGACCTATGCAAAATCTGCCGTAAGATATAGGGATGTCGCTGAGACGTTGGATACACTGGGCTGGATTTATGTTCAACTTAGTCGATATGATGAAGCCACGGCGGAACTCACGCGGGCTATTCGCTTGAACCCGGACAGCTATAATGCGTATTATCATCTGGGCGAAGCGTACCGTCGCGACCAACGATTCTTAGAAGCGGCTGACATCTTTCGCGTAGGCCTTAGTGTGGCCGAAAGTCAAGGTGACGCAGCCGCAGTGGATAAGGTAACCAAGGCACAAGCGCGAGCAGCGGCCAGTGACCATCAACCGTAGACGACAGCCTATGCAAATTAACAATCTTAGCCCTTGGCAACTTCCTACCGCTCATAGAGAGCCATTGAGATGGCCGTTAGCGCACGGATGTGATCTTCGATGATTTGGCTATGGATTATTTTATTGCTAATCCTCTCGGGCGTGATATCAGGCTCTGAAACTGCGCTATTTTCTTTAAGCGATCGCTGTCTGCACGATTACGGGCGATCCCCCGTAAAGCTACGGCGCTTGGTCCACAGGCTCATGTGCACGCCTAACCGGGTGCTGATGACCGTCCTCATCGCTAACACTGCGATCAATATCGCGATTTTCTCTTCGTCCTACATTCTTGCCGAACAGCTTCAACATACAGCGCCGTGGGCGGCTGCGGCTTGTGGCGTTGGTATACTCCTAGCCGTGATTGCGCTGGGCGAAATTATACCCAAAGCGATCGCCCTCACCCATGCCCAATCGTTGGCACCTTTTTGCGGCACGGTCATAGCGGTACTCCAGGCTGCGCTCTCACCACTGCGCGGACTATTACGAGTTTGCTTGGTCCAACCGTTGATTCGCCTACTAGAACCTTCATCAAAGACCTCTGGCCCAGTGACTAAGGACGAGCTTCAATCTCTGGTGGAACAATCGGCGAGGGATGGTGTCATCAACACCAAAGAAGAGGCTATGTTACAAGCGGTCGTAGCTGCTAACGATGTACGGGTGCGAGAAATCATGACACCACGCGTTGATTTGGTATCCGTACCAATCGATTCATCGCCGGAAACCATTGAGCAAATGCTTCGCCATAGTCGTCGTCGACGCTTTCCGGTTTCAGGAAAAGATCTGGATGACATGCGTGGCGTGATATATGCTCGTGATTACTTCCTGCATCCCGACCAGGTCATCACAAAAACCATGCGTCCTATCCACTACGTACCGGAGCAGGCTAACCTCATACAAGTACTGCGACACTTTCGCCAACAACATATTCAATTTGCCGTGGTAGTAGACGAATACGGCGGCACTGCAGGTGTCGTCGCCGTAGAGGACGTCGTCGCTTGGCTAATGGGCGATGTGCCGCAAGCCGAAGGTGGAGAAAGCCTTCCAGCGACTGAAATGATAGATCCAGACACTTATCGCCTATCTGGTGACCTAAGCGCCCGTCTGCTGGCTGATCGTTTTAACATTGGAGAAATGCAGCGCCATATCGATACGGTCGGTGGCATCATGCTTGCCAAACTTGGTCGACTTCCTAATCGCGGTGACGCAATCACTATTGGCAACTTAACGCTGACGGTAGAAGACATGCGTAATCGCCGTATCACACGTATTTTATTGCATCGCGACAATACACCGCTCACCCAGGGAGTTGAATCTTCATGATTTGGTTTGCGTTAATTTTGGCGGCTGTGTTCTGCTTAGCTTTTTCCGCATTCTTCTCAGGCGCGGAAACAGGGATGTATTGCCTTAGTCGCGTACGGCTTCATTTAGCCGCCGGCCAAAAAAACACGCGTGCAAAACGTCTAGCTGCGTTATTGGAGGACAAACCTCGCACATTATGCGTCACGCTTATTGGCACGAATGTCATGAACTATCTGACTTCCATGATAGTGGCCTATACGCTGGCAAAAGGGCTGATGCTTTCCGAATTAGACACCGAGGTCTACACTGTCATTATCCTGACACCAATTGTATTCGTCTTTGGCGAGGTGGTGCCAAAAAGCATTTTCAGATTACACGCTGACCGTCTCATGTTATCGGGGAGTTGGATACTCAAACAAGCCGATCGCATCTTCCATGCACTCGGCGCAGTGACATTGTTCACCAAGCTAGCCAATACTGCTGAACGAGCGTTTCAACGCAATCAAGCCCAAGCGCACGTGCTGACGCTCGCCTCCAAACGACACATCGTAACCATGCTTCAAGATGCCCTCGCTGGCGAACGACACGGCGAGGCGCGATCTTCGCTAATCCAAAAAGTAATCCAACTGCCCGAAATTCGGATTCATACGGTGATGGTCCCGCGCAATCGCGTCGTCAGCCAATCTGCAGACACAGGCCGTCGCGCATTCGTCCGCATCGCCCGTCGTTTTGGTTACACACGGCTCGCCGTCTACGACACCCGTCCCAGACATGTGATCGGTTTTGTTTCTGTGGATGAGTTACTTCGGCGCTCAGATTGGCAGCGAATTGATGAGTGCCTGCAGCCAGCGCTTAAGGTACAGGCCCACGACACCGTCGCGAAAGTCATTGCTGATATGCAGCAGAACCAGCGACACATAGCCGTAGTGACTGATCGAGGCGGGCAGATGTTGGGCATTGTCACACGCCGCGACGCACTAGAGGCCGCGGTGGGCGCTATCGAAGAGTCTGAGATATAAGCCAATCAAGCATTTCAACTAGCCACTTGACCCCAACATGATTCGTCGCCATCCTGCACCCGTGCGACAAGCAAGCATTCTCATCTTTGCCAAATACCCGCAAGCCGGGCAAGTCAAGACCAGACTTGTGCCGCCATTGTCCTTCGAACAGGCTGCTCAATGGCACGAAGCGGCGCTACGCACGGTGTGTGAACGGGCGGTTACTTATAAACAAGACGCAGCCAACGCTGAAGGATATGCCGTTGACGTCGTGCTAGTTGGCGCTCCGGATTCACAGTTAGATTTGTTTAGCAATCTACGCATAGCCGGCATCGACGATTACTGGACCCAAGGCGGCGGCGACCTTGGTCAGCGCCTTTCACGCTCGATAGACCGAGCGTTTAACCGGCATGCAGATGCTGTCGTGTTGCTCGGCGCAGATTCGCCGACGCTTCCGTTGGATTATCTTTCGAAATCACTTTCACTTTTAGATTCAAACGATATCGCCATGGCCTCAACCCATGACGGAGGGTATTGCCTGTTATCTCTGCGTAGCCCCTGTCATTCATTGTTTGAAAAGGTAGACTGGGGAACGTCTTCGGTGGCAGATCAAACGCGATCGCAGGCTTTGGCCGCGAAGCTCAACCTGGCTGAGTTGCCTCCGTGGTACGATATTGACTGTTTCGACGATCTAAAAAAAATGAGTGCAGACTTTGGTGTTGACAAATTAGCTGAGCTAAAATCGTCTATCGCGTTGCGACAATTGACTCACGAACTTCTTATACAGGTATCATAATCATGGCTGAGCTTGCCGGTTTGACATTGGATAATTTTCTTGACGAGACTGCCAGCCGCACACCAACGCCTGGTGGAGGAAGTGTCGCAGCCGTGGCTGGTGCGCTATCCTGCGCCATGGCCCGTATGGTCACAGCTTATTCGGTCAACAAAAAAACTGAACCAAGCGTTGGCGAACTAATAGAATCATTCGCGCAACAGCTTCATCGTGCGGATCAACTATTCCGCAGCCTCATCGATCAAGACGCTGCTGCGTATGCGAACATGACAGCAGCTGCTAAGGCCGCGAAAGAGGACGAAAGCAAACGTAGTCAACACCAACAGTCGGTGCTTGAAGCTGCGGGCGTGCCATTGCAGATGGCTGCCTTGGCTGCGACTGTGTTAGCGACGCTTGATGTATTCAAAGCGCACACCAACAAATATTTGGTAAGTGACCTTGGCGTCGCGAGTGTGCTTGCTCTAGCCACGAGCAAAGCGGCGGCGTATAGCGTCCGAATCAATATACCTGAAATAGCTGACACCAAACAGCGAGACCGTGTTCGAGCGGACCTCCAAGCGATACTTTTACGTGCAGAATCGAGCGCGACCTCTATCGAGGCCTATGTTCAGGATCAAATTGATGACTGAATCGTTGTCGGTCGATAATGAATAAGTACCTGCTAGCAGATAACTCGCGGGATTGACCCGGGTTACGACGTACATAGCTGGGCAGCATGGGTATACGACGATATACGAATTCGATTGATTGTTTTTTGGGGATATGAAGCTATGCCAAACGACATCGAAGATACCTCGAGCAACCTGACTTCTGCAGCACCAACGGCGACAGGTAGGCCATGGATTGGCATGCAATTTGAATGCTGCAATGTCTATTCTCGCATTTATCGAAACACAGCTGGCGACGCTTACGTGGGTAACTGCCCCAAGTGCGCAAGACCCATCCGCCTACGGGTAGGGCCTGGCGGAACGGACTCTCGATTTTTTCGAGCGGGGTAACGAAAGAATCGGTAAGACAACTTCCCGGAGCCCTGCTATAAATTCCCCTTATTATGGCATGGCCAATCTAGCATGCCTAGCAGACAATGTGGCCGCTAGCATGAAGGCTCTATCGGTGAAGTGCCGATTGATCAAAGGGAAAGCCATGCTAAGTTGCCTGAAAGGAACGCTCACACTTGCTGTCCAAGATGATATTTACGGAGTCGCTACCCACATGGGCGTTGTTCTTAGAGCTATTCGTCGTGGGCTTAATCGTCATTCTCGCCGGCACAATATTCGCAAAGCTGGCTGACCGATTAGCTGACCTCCTCAACATCGGCGGCGGATGGATCGGCTTAATTTTACTTGCTACAGTTACCAGTCTCCCAGAACTTGTTTCCGGGGCAACGGCTACGACGATCGGCAATGTCGATTTAGCCCTGGGCGGCATTTTCGGAAGTTGTGCGTTCAACATTGTCATTATCGCGCTAATGAACGCCATGATCGGCGGCGGGTCCGTATTACGAAAAGTTAGCCTGTCTCATTCCCTAACCAGTTCGTTCGGCCTAGCCCTAATCGGCTTAGCCCTCTTCGGACTCGTAGTGAGTGGCCGAATCAATTCCTCAGGCCCAATAGCTCAGTGGTTCGAAATTGCATGGTCACTACTCATTCTCGTAGCTTATCTAGGGTGCATGAGATTGGTGTACCGGTTCGAAAAATCACAAAGCGCCCTAGCTGATTTGTTTGAAGCCAAACCTGTTCAGCGCGTGCCAGGCTCAATGTATCTAGCATTAGCTATATTCGCCTGCATCATCGTCTTGGCTTCATGTTGGTTGGCATGTCTGGGCGATGTGCTTAGCACCCACAAGATCGGAATCATAGGTAGGCCTCTCGGAGCCACTTTTGTTGGCGCGTGCTTTTTGGCACTAGCAACTTCACTACCAGAAATTGCTACGAGCATGGCTGCGATAAGACTTGGCAATATCGATCTTGCGCTGGGCAACATCTTCGGCTCAAACATGTTTAATATATTCGTGATACCCATGCTGAAAATCGTCTCCATGATCAACGGTCAGCCAGTACTATTAGCCCAGGAAAGCGTATCTCAAAACGATCACATGATTACCGGTCTAACAGCTATTTTACTCACCGTCATCACCGTAGGCAGCTTAACCTACAAAAGTCGCCGCACCGTGTTACGCCGCTTCGGTTTCGACGCCGTACTCATCAGCTTCACCTACATCGGTGGCATGCTGCTATTGCTATTATGATGCGGACCGCCGCAAAGCGAAACGTAGCGTTTAAGGACTAATTACGGACGTGTAGCTAACGCGCCATTCTCCAAGAATAATCGCACAAAACCATTGAAATCGGCTACAAATCTCCTATAATAGTCGAGTGTCGCGTTGCTTGGAATCGATTTACATCCTGACGGTTACTGGTCGCGATATGGCGGGGGTGAACAGGTTTGGACTACACACTTTCCAGCTACTAATGTCCCATGGAGGATAGCAAATAATGTTCGCATGGCGATCGTTTCTAATCACTATCGTGGCCGCTATTGTTGTTTCTATCTCTCCTTTTAACGCGACGGCTCAGACGCCCTCCCCGACGAGATCGCCGAATCAATCGCGCGACGCTACACCTCAGTCCGCGTTGAAAATTCATCAATCACTCGACACACTATTTTCCCAACGAGCAGTTGGCCAGCGCGTTAAAGCCTGGGTCTTTTTTGAATCGACAAAAGGCCAACGATTAGCGAATGATCAAGTCACGGCGATACAAAACGCGAAGCGCTCGTTCGCAAACCGCGCTATTCAACGTCGTACATTGCGCCGCACTAAACCGAACTTGTTTGACACCCACGATCTCCCCGTGCCGCCGTCTTACATCGATGCTATACGCTCAACTGGCGCAGAGGTGCGCGTCGTTAGTCGTTGGCTAAATGCCGTGAGCGTTTTAGCTAGCCAACAGCAGATTCGCCAGATGGCCACAATACCCTCTGTCGTCAACATTCAACCAGTGCGTCAAGGTCGGCGCATTCGTCCGCTCGATCCTGTTGGCCAGAATAAGCTCACGGATCCCAATTTGAAATTACAGTCAGCCGCAGGGTTTTATGGCGAGGCCGAGGCGCAGCTTGCACAGATCAAATTGTCCGATCTTCACACGGCTGGTTTCACCGGCGCGGGTGTTCGTGTCGCCATTTTGGATACAGGATTTCAACGCTCGCACGACGCCTTCAATGAACCAGGGCACGTTCTCAATGTGATAGCCGAGTTCGACTTCGTCAGCAACGACGGTGACACCAGCATTGAGGTAGGTGATGCGGCTAGTCAACACAATCATGGCACTTGGATTTTGGGAACACTCGGCGCCTATAAACCCAACCTGTACGTCGGCGGGGCTTACGATGCAGAATTCATTCTTTGCAAGACCGAAGATACGACAGCCGAATATCGAGCAGAGGAAGATAATTACGTCGCAGGTTTAGAATTTGCAGAATTAAATGGTGCCGACCTCGTGACATCGTCGCTAGGCTACATCGACTGGTATACCCAAGGCGACCTTGACGGGCTAACCGCTGTGACCACCATAGCCGTAAACCTCGCGACGGCTAACGGCATGCACTGCCTCACTGCCGCAGGCAACAGTGGGCACGATACGAACCCGGCCACTTCGAGCTTGATTGCCCCAGCTGACGCATGGCAAGTGATTACTGTAGGCGCGGTAGATGGCACGACAGCCATCGCAAGCTTTAGTTCTGATGGCCCGTCTGCTGATGGCCGAACCAAACCGGAAGTATTAGCCTGGGGCGTGAATACGCGAACGGTTTCAGAAAGCAATGATACGACATACACCGGAAAAAATGGCACTTCGTTATCAACGCCACTAGCCGCGGGCGTGGTGGCGTGCCTGGTGCAGGCCCATCCCACTTGGACCATTGAGCAAATGCGGTGGTATCTAATGCACACCGCGAGCGACTTCGTAGCTAATGGCACTTTCGACGCGGCGTTCGTGCGAGGCTACGGCGTGCTGGATGCCCTAGCCGCCGTAGCCGGTGATTGCGATGGCAACGGCATAGACGACGTCACCGACATAGCCAACTTGACTTTCGCCGACTGCAACGCAAACCTAATCCCCGACGTATGCGAGATCACCGACGACCCGACACTAGATCAAAACTTCAACGGCACAATCGACACCTGCGAAGCGGCTATCCCCACGACTTCGACATGGGGATTGATCGTATTCACTTTACTCATTGCTAGCTTTGGTTCGATAGCATTTAGGCCGTAGTTCTGACGCATGATGCGATTTTTAAGCTTCCCATTAGAGCTTGACACCCTCATTCCGACCGCAAATCACATAAATCCTACGTAAAGAAGATTTTGTTAGGCTAATGACGCCTCTTACGTTATACTGAGTACAAGGTAGCGGACAATTCTAAAGTTACCAAAAACAGGAAGGGAGCCATGAGGCTAGCGTTTTTAGTTACGACGTTGTCGTTTGTTATTGCGAACACAGCATTTTCAATCACGATCTATATTGACGGCCAAGCTACGGGCATCGTAAACGACGGGGCCAATTGGTGCGACGCCTACCTAACACTACAAGATGCCCTAGTCGCAGCCGAAGCATCTGGTGGCGCGATCGACGAAATCCGCGTAGCTGACGGAACATACAAACCAGACCAAGGAAGCGCCCAAACACTTGGCAATCGGACGGCAACGTTTCAACTACTAAACGGCGTGACCATCACCGGTGGATACGCAGGATGCGGCGCAGTCAATCCAGACGCACGCGATATCACAACAAACGAAACAATCCTTAGCGGAGATTTAGCTGGGAATGATTTTGTTGTCCCCACGAAGGACTTAGTAGACGAGCTAACGCGCACAGAAAATAGCTACCATGTGGTTACTGGTAGTTTGACTGATGCAACAGCTACGCTGGTGGGGTTTACGATTAAAGGTGGCAATGCAAACAAGTATACAAATAATAGTTACTTCGGCGGGGGCATGTACACTAGCAATGGCAGTCCAACATTAACCAACTGTGTATTCACCGAAAATTCAGCGAAGGACGACGGCGGTGGAGTTTACAACACAAATAGTAGCCCAACATTTACCAACTGCGATGTAATCAGTAATTCATCCAATTCAAGTGGTGGCGGAATGTACAATAGTGAGAGTAACCCGCTATTAACCAATTGTACATTTAGAGAGAACACGGCGAAAAGTGGCGGAGGCATATACAATTTTCGTAGCTGTCCAACAATTACTAGTTGCGATTTCAGACGCAACGCGGCTACCAATACTTTTAATGTCCCTGGCTCTGGCGGAGGCATGCATAACGAATATCACAGTGAGCCAATAATTACCAGCTGTATTTTCACTGGTAACACAGGCCTACATAGCGGCGGAATGATCAACAGAAACGACAGTCATCCTAAAGTGATCAATTGCTCGTTCTTTGGAAACTCCGCTACTGACGATGATAGCGCGGGTGGAATTTATATCGACAGCTATAGCACCGCGACGGTATCAAATTGTATACTTTGGGGCAACTTTCCTAGAGAGATACAAGACTTTCAAAATCTAGCCGTGGTGACATTCAGCGATGTTCTTGGGGGATATCCGGGCGAAGGCAATATTGACTTTAAGCCACTGTTTTTCAATGCTGACGCGGGCAATTTGAGAGTACAGTCAGAATCGCCTTGCATTGATTCTGGCAACAACGATGTTGTTCCAACAGGAGTAGTCACTGACTTAGTGGGTGAATTGAGATTCGTCGATCATGTATGCGTTGATGACACCGGCAACGGGCCAGCACCAATTGTAGACATGGGTGCTTACGAATTCCAACAACCGGTTTCGTGTGGAAACGGCGTCTGCAATCCTGATGAAACCTGTGAAACATGCGCCTGTGATTGTGGCAATTGTTGCGGAGACAATGTTTGTACAAATTACGAAAGCTGTCTCACCTGTCCGGACGACTGCCCATGCCAGACGATCTTGGTTCCTGGCAACTATGACAAAATTCAGGATGCCATCGCAGCGTCGCTGGAAGGCGATGATATCGTCGTCGCTCCCGGCACTTATTTCGAGTCACTTAATTTTCTAGGCAAAGCCTTCACGCTGCGAAGCTCCCATGGACCTAGTGTTACGACGATTGACGCAACAGGACTCAATAACTCTGTGATCACTTGTGTCCTTGGCGAAGATACAAATACAACCATTGAGGGCTTTACCATCACTGGAGGAACTGCCGACAACGGTGGAGGAATGCACATATTACATAGTAGCCCAATTGTAAACAACTGCATCTTCATCGAGAATTCAGCCAACGAGTACGGCGGTGGCATGTACAACGGAATTAACACACAGCCGAAAGTAGCCAACTGCCAATTCATCAGAAACAACGCCAACTATACTGGCGGAGGAATACACAACTTCCAAAGCAAACCAAAAATAACCAACTGCGAGTTCTACGGAAACCGCACGAATAGTTCTGGCGGTGGAATGGCCAATCGCACTAGCTATCCAACAGTGACCAACTGCATATTCTATGGAAACTATGCCAATTATAGCGGCGGCGGAATACAGAACAGTAACGGTCTCCCTACAATTTCTAACTGCACTTTTTGCGATAACGTGGCAAACAATTACGGCGGTGGAATGGATAATGAATCTAGCGACCCGATGGTCTTGAATTGTACGTTCACCAGGAATTCTGCCCTCTATGGCGATGGAATATCGAATAGAAACTATAGTGATACCGCCATAACTAACTGTATCCTATGGCTGAATACACCATTAGAAATCTACAAATCTGATGATTCCGCAGTGACTGTTTCTTACACCAACATCAAGTACGGATATATTGGCCAAGGCAACATAAATGCTGCCCCCAAGTTTATTCGTAGCCCCACTTTTGGCCTTGACCGTGTATGGGGCACTGATGACGACGACTACGGTGACCTGCGATTGCAACCAAGCTCGCCTAGTATCAATACTGGTGATCCAGCGATTGTCTTCACCACTGGAGAAACTGACATACATGGCCTACCCCGCGTGCTATGTGGTCAGGTGGATATGGGCGCGCATGAATTTGCTGGCGATTACGATTGCAATCTCAAGCTCGACCTTAAAGACGTAGCCGGATTCCAAACCTGCTTCACCGGAAAAAATCAGGGGCCATACAATTCAGGTTGCGAGTCGATGGACTTTGACGGTGACCTCGGCATAGACCGACAAGACTTCACACTTTTCGAACAGGTATTTTCACCAATCCCCAAACCGCCAAGGCCCTGATAAAACCTCAATCCATGTAGACTTGATGCTAATAACGGGCCATGGCAGATATTTGCAATCAAATATTTCACTCGGCCGATCAATACTTGCGAAATATAAAATTACTTACTAGTCTCAATAGACTCATTTTCCCGTTTAACCCAGGTATAATGATAATCTTCCTGCTCGATCGAAGCCGCGAAGTCGGTCATAATTAACGGTTTGAACGTATCACACATCACTGCGAGTTCGTTCGTGCGATCGGTCCCTACACTTTTTTCATACGTCCCCGGATGCGGGCCATGCGGTACGCCCATGGGGTGTAGGCTGATCGATTCCCCTTCGATGCCTTTGCGAGAAGTAAAGTTTCCTTCAACGTAATACAGAATCTCATCGCAATCCACACTAGCGTGCCCATAGGGACACGGAATCGCCTTGTGCCCGTTGGCGTCGTAATAATCCACCTTACGCGGCACGAAACTACAAATAATAAAGCCTCGCCCAGCGAAAGTAATGTGGGTGGTTGGTGGCAAGTGGACGGCACCCGTACGCGGTTGATAGTCGTGAATATTAAAAGCCACAGGATAGGAATATCCATCCCACCCGGCTAAGTCCCATGGAAAGTGCTGGTATTCGTGAACGGCTACCTGATTCGCAAACTTGGTAATGAGTGGAAATGGCCCCTTGCCGTGTTTGCTTTCATCATACTGCAGTAATTCCTGCGGCATCCTGAAATCACGATGACAGTAAGGCCCGTCCATCGTCACTTGCCCCGATTCGTTGCGAAATTGCTTGGGGATATCAATATAACTAGAAGATTCAAACACCAGAAAAGTTCCCGCGTCACCTTCAGCATGAATCCGATACGGCGTGCCCTTGGGAATAATAACGTAGTCGTGCTTCTTGAATGGCAATGGGCCATACACCGTTTCAAGTAATCCACCTTTATCGTAAGCGAACCAACATTCGTCAGCCTGCGCATTGCTAAACCAATGATGACCCGCTGGCTGATTAATCTTGGCCACGCCTACATGCACATCGTCGTTAATTAACAACGTCCGTCGAGAGGTGAGAAAATCACCCTCTGGCTTAATGTCCTGGGTGCGAATATGGCGACGATGCAACGGCTGATGCTCGATAGGTTTCACCGGACAAAAACCCGGCAACTCCATGGAGCGCACCGCACATTCATCCGTCGGCGGCGTGCGAAAATATAAAATGCTATAGGTACTATCAAAGCCCACACGGGTCATACACTGCTCCATGAGCAGCTTATCATTTTCTCTATGCGTCACATGATGCTTCGGCGGGACACTGCCGAGTTTGTGATAATGAATCATTTATATCAACTCCCATCTGAGCTGGGCGTTGCGAACCAAGCGGCTCGCCCCAATTGCTTTTGTGTATCATACAAGTTTCAGATCAACGCATCGTAGGCATCGCGTTACAAGTTTCCGCGCAATGCCTGCTCCTCTTCGATACTGACGAATAACGCTTTGAAATTACCAATACCGAATCCTTTGCTGCCATGGCGCTGAATAACTTCGTAAAATAGTGTAGGCCTATCTTGAACGGGCGCGGTGAATATCTGCAACAGATAGCCATCGTCGTCTTTGTCCAATAGGATGCCGAGTTCTTGAAGTTTGCCCCAATCTTCTCCAACATCACCGACACGGTCTTTCATATAATCGTAGTAGGTATCGGGGATGCGCAGAAAATCGATATCGCGATTGCGAAGTTCAACAACGGTGTCGTAAATGTTAGCCGTATTGAGCGCGATATGCTGCACACCTTGTCCATAATAATAGTCGAGGTATTCTTCGATCTGACTTTTCTTTTTACCCTCAGCCGGCTCGTTGATCGGAAATTTACACTTCCCCTTGCCGCTTTCCATCACCTTACTCATCAGCGCGGAGTATTCGGTGCTAATATCCTTGTCTGTAAAATGCGCGAGGTTAGTGAAGCCAAGCACCTCTTCGTACCATTTCGCCCAATAATTCATCTCGCCGAGATACACATTAGTTACCACATGGTCGATAGCCGCAAAGCCAACTGACTCACTGCCGTGGGCATTGATGGGCTGATATCCCGGCGCAAACGACCCACGATAATTCTTTCGTTCAACGAATCTAAAAATTGTATCGCCAGCATACCTAATCTCGCCCGTTACAAATGTGCCGTGCTCATCTTCCTGCGGACTAGCTGGTAAAAACACCGTCGCCCCACGGCTCTTAGCTTCGCGTATCGACTTTTCAACATCGTTAACTTCCAGCGCGATCGCTTTGACACCGTCGCCATGCAATGCACAATGTCGCGCGATTTCATGGTCAGGTCCATAAGCAGAGCTTAGCACAAATCGCACTTTCCCCTGCTGCATCACATAGCTAGCCTTTTGGCGATTGCCCGTTTCCAATCCCATTTTCGCCACCGGCGTAAAGCCGAATGTCTTATCATAGAAATGGGCTGCTTGCTTAGCGTTGCCAACATAAAACTCAATATGGTCGTACCCCTTCACGGGAAGAAAGTCTTCACTCACGGGATATCTCCTGAACTTCACCAGTATCAAAACGTATCGCCATGCCCGGGTGAGGCGGGTGGCTCGTCGGGCGACACGTAGGGCCAAGGTAGGATGACAGTATACGTAAAGGGGGGGCTACACGCCAGACATTTACAGTCGGTGGACACTTCACTATTTGAAAGAAGGAGGATGATGGCCAGACGGCCTTGTTAGACGACTGGAGGCTGGAAATGACACCTTCGCGTTGTGGTCATCTTCCAGATACCAGCCAGCGGATCAGCGCCTGCAGCCCCCTGTTCGGCTCAGGGCTAATCTTGCGAATAATGAAATCGCGCTAAGGCTTAGTCGAAAAATTCCGGCATAAATTCAGATCCGACTTCGAAAATCGACGGCGCGACTTCTCGACTACGCATGACAATAATGTCACGTTCTACATCGCCCGACGTCACGTAATGCGGGATCCGGATCAACAACCGCTGTCCAGGGCTGAGGTTTTTGGTGTGTAAAAAACAAATGCCTGTCGGCGAAATATTACAAATAGGCGCATCAAAAAACTCTGGTTCATCAGAATCGTTACACACGATAATTACGCCCTGGTCGCGCATGGGTGATCGCTCCACACGACGGCTTGAGTTTACTATCGATATCTGATCACGACTTACCTGGCTAAGTAGTGCATCGACCTGCGCGGCTGTCATCGGGAACTCGTGGGTATGATATGTGGAATCCATGCCTATTCACCAGTTCAATGATTTGAACACGCACCTCGCAAGTGCCGGTTGACTATCGACCGAATACGCGTAGTGCATCTACCTTAGAATATACAATTCGTAGCATATCGGAATCAAGCGTCATTCAAAATTTCAGCAACATGACATTCGACTTATAGGGTCATCGTTTTTTGATTACCTAATACCGCATAATCTGATCACTTAGTAATCTCCCACATGTATTACGCCCCATAACCGAAAACTTACAACATTTTTCTCGAATCCCGGTTGCACCTCATCATGGGTAAATCGTAGGCTGTAATCGCAACGTACATAGAGGCTAGGCTGGCGGTCTGATGGCGTAATCAAGTATTTTCGGCTGTCTCAGGAGTCCGCAATGGGGCAAAATAAATTGGAGGGGCAATGAAGAACCTTAAATTGCACACAAAACGTAAACATAATCGGTGCGATCGACGACGCGGTGTCGTTGCGGCACAGGTATTATTGCTGTTACCCGTAATTATCGGCTTTGCCGTATTGACCGTGGATGTAGGCACGCTCTACAACACCAGAAGTGATTTGCAAAGTGCTGCGGATTCAGCAGCCTTGGCCAGCGCTATCGAATTAACCACCGATGAAATGATGGCTGTCCGCTATGGGTCATCTAGTACATCGCTAACCTCAACCATTGCCAATACAGCTTCCCATTATACGTCGCTCAACAGCACATTCGATCGTACATCGCTATCGGTCGAATCTGGCGACATTCGCTTTGGTGAAATTTTGTTGTCATCATCTTCAGGAGCCTTAGACACATCTGTAGGCTTAGATGCGCTCAACGCGATCGAAGTAACTATTCGCTGTGATGCAAACTCAGCCAATGGTCCAGCCGCACTTTTTTTCACCTCCCTGTTTGGCTATAACACCGCAGACGTGCATGCCTCTGCCACAGCAGCGTTCGATGACCGCTTCGTTGGATTTACACCACCAAATGGCGAAGGACCATTGATTCCCTTTGCTGTACACGAAAATATATTCTTCGCTATATCTGCAGATGGATATAGTTTTGATAGTGACACTGAGACGATAGATACGACAAGTGACGGAATCCCAGAATTAAACCTTTATCCACACGCTGGCGATGCTAGCGGAAACTTCGGACTGCTCAACATTGGTTCCAATAACATGGGCGTTCCAGAATTACGCGAAGATATCGAATCTGGTGTCACGGCCGACGATTTAATCGCAGAAGGTATCCCCGATGGACTACTTTCTTTCTACGATTCAGACGGAAACCCAACAACATACAACATCTCTGGCAATCCAGGAATGAAAACTACTCTGCAAACAAGCATCGAAACCCGCATTGGCCAAACTGTTGGTTTTCTATTGCATGATGGAGCATCAGGTAACGGTGCCAATGCAGTATTTCATATTACTGGAATTCGTTTTGGACGTGTTATGGCTACGAAACTAAACGGGAATCCTAACGGCCGATACGTGTGGATTCAGCCTGTCACCTACAGCGGACCAGGCGTGACAGTTGGGCCAAGTGCGCCATCCAGCGACGGAGTAGCCGGTTCGCTTCAATTGGTTCGATAATCGCCATCCACAAAAAAACAGCCGCACCCGCTACATAGCGGATGCGGCTGTCATTATTTTTCTACTTATCGATATCGTAATCTACGAATCTTTCACCGCCGCAGTAATCTCTACGAACGCTTTCTTTCCATCCGCAAAGAACATCAACGTGTTGTCCATCGCAAATAGTGGGTTCGGAATGCCCGCAAAACCAGGGCTTAAACTTCGCTTAATCACTACAACCGTGCGGCATTTATCGATATCAATAATTGGCATACCCGCAATGGCTGATGTTGGATCAGTTCGAGCCACCGGATTGACCACATCGTTAGCACCAATAACCAAGGCGACATCTACAGTATCCAGCGTCGGGTTGATGACATCCATCTCTAACAATTTATCATAATCAATATCCGCCTCAGCCAATAACACATTCATGTGCCCGGGCATACGTCCTGCGACCGGGTGAATGCCAAATTCCACCGTCGCGCCGCGCGATTCAAGCAAATTCGCCAAATCGCGTACCGCATGCTGCGCTTGAGAAACAGCCATGCCATAACCGGGAACAATCACCACCCGCTGCGCACCGTCGAGCATCATGGCAATTTCATCAGCCGACGTCGTTTTAATCTTGCCAGCGTAAACATCATCCGCAGAAGGCCCCTCTGCCGTCGGCCCCATGGTGGCAAAAATAACATTGGCCAGCGACCGATTCATTGCCTTGCACATAATCGCCGTGAGAATCAACCCCGACGCACCGACCAAAGAGCCAGCGATAATGAGTACCGTGTTGTTAATCACAAAACCAGTGGCACATGCAGCTAACCCTGAATAGGAATTAAGCAGTGCGATTACCACCGGCATATCCGCACCGCCGATGGGGATGGTAATCAACACGCCCAAGACCGAAGCAGACGCGACAAGCAGCCAATACCACAAGGACGTGGTAGGATCAGCCACCACGGCGACGCATAAGCCAAGCGTCGTCAAAGTCACCAAGATGCTAATAACATGTCGTCCGGGCAATTGCAGCGAGTTGCTAAGCCAAATCTTCTTGCCACCCAGCGTGATTTTATATTCAGCCAATTTAACAAACGCAATCAAACTTCCAGTCAAAGTCACGGCACCAATCAAACCCGATAGCGCGGTGGCAATAGTAAATTGAGAAGTTATTGATTCGTGCGAACCCGATGCCGCCGCCTCCGCAGCATGAACATGCGCCAACCGAATAAATAATTCGCCGCCTGCGACTAGAAAAGAAGCTGCGCCACCAAAACCGTTAAAGATAGCCACCATCTGCGGCATGCCCGTCATGGGCACCCTAACCGCTAGGACCACGCCAATGATCGAACCAACGACCAAGCCCGAGACGACCCAGCCCCAGGAAATAATACCTCCCGCCCATAGCGTAGCCACGACAGCCAAAAGCATCCCGCCGGCGCCCATCATGTTGCCACGAACGGCAGTACGCGGATGCGTCAAACCTTTTAGACCACGAATGAAAAGAATCGAGGCGACCAGGTAGGCAATGTTTCGAAGGATCAAGACCGTGCCTGGGTCCATAGCGACTTCTATCGTCTTAGCTGTTGATGGGTCCACAGATTAGCCCTTCTTACGAAACATAGCCAACATACGATGCGACACGAGAAATCCGCCTACGGCGTTTACCGTAGCGAACACGACTGCGATAAATCCCAACACACTAGGAAGCGTGCCACCATCAGCACCGGACACAATCAACGCGCCGACAATTGCAATACCAGAAATCGCATTTGAACCAGACATCAATGGTGTATGCAGCGTTGGTGGCACTTTCGTAATAATTTCAAAGCCCAAGAAAATCGCGAGCATCAAAATCGTAATCAGAGACATCAATTCCATGAAAAATCCCTTTTATTAGGTAATTACATTACGCCGTCGAAGTAGATTCTGCGGCAGGCGTCATCGGTGTCAGGCCTAACAAATCACGAATACGCGGATGCACTACTTCGCCGTCACGCGTGATAAGCGTTTCTCTGAGCACTTCGTTTTCCATATCCAGTGCCAACGCACCGTCTTTGGTCAACTCTGCAAGAAACGTCGTTAAATTCTTTGAAAACATCTGACTCGCATGCAACGGAATCGTACTAGCAAGGTTTAACGGACCAAGAATCGTCACGCCATGCGCGACAACCGTTTCCCCGGCTTTGGTCAATTCACAATTACCACCTCGCTCAGCCGCAAGATCGATAATCACCGAACCAGGCATCATGTGCGCAACCATCTCAGCCGTCACCAGAATAGGAGATTTCCTACCAGGAATAGCCGCAGTCGTAATCACCACATGGCTCTCCGCTAGCGTCTCGGTCATCAATTCACGCTGCTTGCGCAGGAACTCGTCACTCATTTCCTTCGCATAACCGCCTTTGGTTTCCGCATCGCCAGCGTCCAATTCCATCTCGACAAACTTCGCGCCAAGACTTTGCACTTGCTCTTTTACTGCAGGCCTCACATCATAAGCCTTCACAATCGCACCCAGCCGACGTCCCATCGAAATCGCCTGCAAACCCGCGACACCAACCCCCATAATAAAAACCCGGGCCGGGGTAACCGTGCCTGCAGCTGTCATAAACATCGGAAACATGCGAATGGAAGCATCCGCAGCCATCAACACCGCCTTATATCCGGCGATGGTAGCCATGGACGAAAGAATATCCATACTTTGAGCACGCGTAATACGCGGCATCAGCTCCATCGAGAAGGCCATGACCTTAGCTGCGGCAAGTTTTTCAACGGCCTTAGGCTCCGACAATGGATCAAGACCGGCGATTATCACCTGTCCAGCTTTCATCAAATCAAGATCAGCCTGACCCGCTTCGAGATTGGCCCCTAACCCTCTGACCTGAAAAATCACTTCAGACCAAGAGAAAAGCTCCGCTCGGCCAGCGGCTAGCGTGACGCCTTTTTCCTCATAAGCACTATCAGAATACCCCGCCTGGACGCCCGCCCCACGCTCAATCTGCACCTCATGGCCAGCTTTCTTAAGCAGGGCAGCCGTATCCGGGACCAACGCTACACGCCGTTCCCCGGGGAATGTTTCGGTAGGAATACCAACCTTCATAGCTGTCTTTCCGTCAGTTCTGTGAATCCACCATCAACCGCCGTACCACAGTCGGCACGTCGCATGCCACAAGCTTACTCCCTACCTTCAACACTGCCAAGAAAAGTAAGAAATTCCATGCAATCGCCCAACTCTAGCCACAATAAGCGCCTTCGCCACATACGACAACCTCAGCATCAGACTTTGGACACAAACTCGGCGCACCAAAAAGCCCGTAGGCTATTATACCTACGAGCTTTTCGGGTTCAGGAGGGGAGAGGCTATAGTGTTTTGGCGTTAGCCGTTAGTTCGTTTGATGCGGATTCCGCCGTTGTGGGTTTCGAGATTGAGTTTGCCGCCGCCATGTCCCAGCGCACCAGTTAAATGTCGCTTCGATCGATTTTGCGCATCAAGTGGCAAATCACAAGAGATTCGGCCATTGTTGGTATGCGCGTCCACCACCGTGGAAACGCCGTCACCTATAGCTACCTTCACGCTGCCATTATGCGTGACCATCTTCCCTTGTATCTCCTCACATTTATCCAACTTGGCGTCAATCGCTCCGTTGTGAGAAATCAAGGTCAAATTCTTGCCAACATAATCAGCCTCAATTCGACCATTATGCGTCTTGGCGAAGAGCTTGCCATGAGAAGAAGACACGTTGATTCGACCATTGTGACTAACCATAGTAACCGCCCCTTGCACGCCGGATACTTCCACCCGCCCGTTGTGCGTTTCGACGTCGAGGTTCACCCCGGCTGGGCCAGAGATGTCGAAGCTCACTTGACCACGCCAAGCTCGTTTCTTAGCCGGATTCCAGCGCCAGCCCAAAAGCTGCTGCCCTTGTTTACCAGACTCGACGAACACCTCTATAGCATCGAGTGCCATTTGCGCTTCTTCTACAGACCGTGCCCCGCCTTTTATGTGAACCTCAGCAGTGGCCTGTAACGTGCCATCCGCACCGGAAAAGCTAATTCTACCGTTGTGCGTCTTAACATCTAACGTCTGCAAACCAGCAGTGTCGATAGCCACAGTTCTATCTTCTTCCACCCAAACGGTAGATTGACACCCACCCCAACCAATGCCCGCTACCGCGCAACCAGAAGCGCATACACAGACCAATGATAATAACGCGCTATACGTAGTTCGTCTTAAGTTCATGCTAAACTCTCCACAATCCGCTCGCCACAAGGTTTTAATCTCAAGCCTCAAACACTACACTCTTAGACCAATATATTCGCAATATGTTAGCAACTATTTATAGCCAGCAAGATTATCGTTGACGAAATCGACAATCACAGCCGTTTTCACGTTCCTAAAGCAAGCACGAGGCTACTGTATCCCATTACGCTCGCTGCCGTTCGCCCAATTTTGTACGTAGCAGCATCAAAAACAAAGGAACGCCGACAATTGCGGTCACCACGCCGATAGGCAGGGTCGCACTACCCACATCCCGCCCCGTTGCCCAACCAGCCAGTCGCATGGTCAATTGTGCGCCCCAATCGCACACAACCAAAAAACCACCGCCCAACAGCCCCGCAGCGGGTAATAGAATCCGGCAATCGCTACCCACAAGCAGCACCGCGATGTGCGGCACGACCAACCCGACAAAACCAATCGGACCACAATAACCAACCACGCCCGCCGTAGCCAATGTACACAACGCGACGCTGACACCTTGAAGTGCCGCAACGTTGACACCGCGAGTTTGTGCTAGTTCATCGCCCAATCGGTACTGATTCATCGCCCGCGACAGGAGCATTAAACCAATCCATGCGGGCACCATCATAGGCAATAGCGTCATCTGCTCTAAATCAGAGATAGGGTCTAAAGAACCCATCATCCAACGAACAGTCGCAAACGTTACCCGCTCATCCGATACGGAAGTAATAAACATCATCATCGCAGAACAAAACAACCCCATCGTCACCCCAGCCAGGAGCAGCTCATTCGACGTCAAGCGCCGCGAACCCCGCACAAACACAAACACCCCAACAACAATTGACAATGCCCCGCCAAAAGCTGCGATCGCAATCGACGATATACCCCACACCATAACCGTCCAACCTAATCGTATAGCCAACAGCGCCCCCAACGAGCCGCCGTTGACCACGCCTAGCGTATATGGCGTAGCTAACGAGTTGCGAAATAAAATCTGAAATGTCGCCCCGCACATAGCCAACGTGATCCCAACTTGCAGCGCGAGTAGCGTCCGCGGGAATCGCAGTCCGAAACCAATATGCTTGGCCAATGCCACAAAACCAGCTAACTCATCTTCCGACACCTCTCCATCGCCGTTCGTATCTACATAAGGGCGATCAACCAAGCCCGCCGCATCGATCGGTAATCCCAATTGTGCCCGCCAGGCATCCGACCAGCCGAACGAAGCAGACTCCGTGCCAATGCCCGGGCTCACAATCACCAGCCCGGCGAGAAATATGCCGCAGGCCGTGAGTCGCAAAATAAACTGACCTCGTCCTAGTGACCTCATCCGCTCGCCCTAACCCGATGATGCTTCGGCACCACCCAAGCAGTACCACGATCCTCCGTCACCGCCGCGACTAACTCTAAGCCGTACACACGCGAAAGAACCTCCGGCGTTACCACTCGATCAGGCGTATCACATGCAGCCACTTTCCCGCCATCTAGAAGAAGAATCCGATCACAATACTGTGCCGCCAAGTTGACATCATGCGTCACCACAACCGCCGATAGCTGATCGTCGTCCACTTTTCGTCGTATCATATCAAAAAGTGATATCTGATGATTCAAGTCCAGACCAGTCGTCGGCTCATCGAGCAAAAGCACCGACGGCGACTGCGCAAACGCCGCCGCTAAATGAACCCGCTGGGCTTCACCGCCAGAAAGCGTGGAGAGTAGTCGCTGAGAAAACGCGGCTATTTTCGTACATTCCATAGCCGTATTAGCCATGAGGCGATCCTGCCCGGACTCAAACAACCCCATCGTCCGATGAGGAAATCGACCAAGCAGTACGACATCTTCCACCAACATCCCTACATCAGCCGGCGGATGCTGCGGCAGAAATGCAATCAACTTAGCCCGCTGCAATCGAGACACCTCACGCAATTTCGCCCCTAGCAAAAATACGTCGCCAGCGCCCGGCTGAATGAGACCGGCCAAGATGCGTAGTAACGTACTTTTACCCGCTCCGTTTGGTCCAACCAAGCCCCAACATTGTCCAGCGGTCACGTCCAAACTCACTGGCCCTAGAAACATCGATAGGCCAGGATAGCCAAAAGAAACGGCGCGGACTGATAACAAAGGAACATCACTTTTCATCGGATACTAACTCCGGATGAAGCAGACACGCCAATTTCTCTATTATTTGCACACACCTCGGCGAGGGAATCAGCGCATAATCGTCATCGACAAAATATATACGCTGCGTTTGAACCGCGGGCAACGTTTCAAATTTCTGCCACTGCGATAACAGCACACGCCGACGCGGCTCATCCACATCTATCTCGGGTAGCAGTTCAATAATCACATCTGGACGGCGCGACAAAATCGCTTCCATGCTAACCTGCGGATACGGCGCATCCACATCCTTAAAAATGTTTTCACCCCCGGCTAGTTCAAGCATCTGATTCAAAAACGTACCCCGACCTGCCGTGAGAATATCTCGCAAACGGTCAGGCTGTCGCATCACCGTCATCAACACCCGAGGCCTAGGCTTACCCGCCGTGCGCTCGCGCAGACGAACCAAGTTTTTCTTAAATTTTCCAATTAGCTGCGACGCCTTTTGTTCAAGCTTCAACTTCACGCCCAACTCGTGTATGCACGTCTGTATACCTTCAAGCGAATCTGTCTCGTCGTGATAGGTATCGATATGCAACTCGCGACAAAGCCGCTCCAACGATTCACTTTGACCACGCAACACAAACAAGTCAGGCCGAAGCAAAACGATACGCTCTAAGTCTGGGTCCATCAGGCCACCAACTTGCGGGCGAGATGATAACTCCGGCGGAAAAATGCAATACTTATCCACCCCAACGATCCGATCACACGCCCCCAGTGCACAAACAATCTCCGCAGCATTGGGCGCAATGACCACAATTCGCTGTGGACCCGTACTTGCACTTTCATTTAGCTGCTGAGCTTGAACCGATGAGATCGAGAGAAACACCATCATTAGCGCGATCACACGATCAGGCAATGATCGCAACGCCGCGCGGGCTGAACCCCGCAGCTCATGTAGGAATTGAATATCGTTCTGACACATACCATCATGGTACGGGGGTTACGATCGCACGTGAAGCCATGCACGATAAATCAAGATACGTTGGGGATACTACGCCAAAACCGGCGGATAATGCGGCACCAAACAGACGTCCTGAATACTTCGGCCACGCAGCGCGCCAACCGCGATCGTCGCCTTTGGTCGGGAAGGATCAGACG
>JAJDDW010000115.1 GCA_029260115.1 Phycisphaerae bacterium
GCCCCCATCGTCTAGTGGCCTAGGATACCGGCTTTTCATGCCGGCGACAGGGGTTCGAGTCCCCTTGGGGGTGTTTTGGCTGGTGCCCATACGCAATGGGCAGGTCGCACATGTTCGCAAGAGGCCGCTGCCCCACGGGTGCGGTTCTGTTAGGGCACAGCGCTACCAGCACGCGATATTTGCCATTTCCAATGAGGCGTGAGCTATAGCCGCCATGAATCAATCTGAGATAGCTAAGGCATTTGAACGGATCGCCGACCTGCTGGAGATCGATGGCGGCGATCGGTTTCGTATCAATAGCTATCGCCGCATTTCCCGCACTATTAAAGATTCCACCGAAGACCTCGATGCCCTATCTAAAGCGAACAAGCTGACAACTTTGCCCGGCGTGGGTAAGGGTACGGCTGAGCGCATCCAACAATTTATCGAAACCGGAACGTCTGATGTGTTGCAAGAGTTAGAGGCGAAGCTTCCGCCTGGGTTGCCCGCGCTGCTAGAGATTCCAGGCATGGGGCCTAAGAAGGTCGCGCAAGTTCATGACACGCTCGATGTTAAGAGCGTAGATGAACTCAAGGTAGTGATCGAGTCCGGGGCATTGGCCAAGTTGCCGGGACTCGGGGCGGCTAGCGTAAAAAAAATAGCTGAAGGTATCGCTTTTCTGGAAAGTAGCGGCGGACGAACGCCGCTTGGTATAGCCTGGCCTATGGCTGAGGCGCTGGTGGAAAAGGTGCGCAGGCTCACGGGCGTGCGGCGCGTGGAAATCGCTGGCTCGGTGCGACGCGGAAAAGATACTATCGGTGATATAGACATTCTCTGCGAAGCTGACGACGGTGAAGCTATCATCAAGCAATTCGTTTCATTTAGCGATGTCAAACGCGTGCTGGCATCTGGGGCTACGAAGGGTTCGGTCACAGTCGAGCGCGGTAATGGGAAAGAGCTGCAAGTCGATCTTCGGGTCGTACCTACGGAATCATTCGGGGCGGCTTTACAATATTTCACCGGATCGAAAGAGCACAATGTGGGGCTGCGAGAAATCGCCGCTAAGAAAAAACTTCGGCTAAATGAATATGGCCTATATAAAGGTGAGCAATCGATTGCGGGACTGCGAGAAGAGGACATCTACCAAGCGTTAGATGTGTCGTTTGTACCGCCTGAATTAAGAGAAGATCGCGGGGAATTTGATCGCGAAGCTAACTTCGAGGCCTTAGTCACGCTGGCTGATATTCGCAGCGATTTACATATGCACACGGTGGCTAGCGATGGTAAAAATACCATTGACGAGATGGCAGAAGCCGCGAAGGCGCTAGGTTATGAATACATAGCCATTTGCGATCACTCCAAAAGTAGCACCATTGCCAATGGCTTGTCGATTGAGCGCATGCAGGCGCACATCAAAGCCATACGCGAGGCCAATGATTGCATAGATGATATTACCATTCTCGTTGGCAGCGAGTGCGACATTTTGCCAGATGGCGAGATGGATTATCCTGCAGAAATACTTGCGCAGTGCGACTGGGTTGTTGCGAGTATTCATTCGGCGATGGGCAGTGGTGGCAAGAAGCTGTCAGCCACCGAACGAACGATCGCAGCCATGGAAAATCCGTATGTGTGCGTGATTGGCCATCCTACGGGGAGACTTATCAATCGCCGTAAACCGATGGACATGGACATGGCTACGGTTGTTGAAGCAGCGAAACGAACGGGCACCATGTTAGAGATCAACGCCGCTTGGCAGCGATTGGATTTGAAAGATGGTCACGTTCGACAAGCCATAGCCGGTGGCGTGATGTTATCGATCAATACGGATGCGCATCACACGCAGGGGTTTGAACAGATGCGTTATGGCATCGTGACGGCCCACCGAGGTGGCGCGAAAAAGCATGACATCGCAAATTGCCTGCCCTTGGAAAAGCTACAGCAGCGGGTAGCCCAGAAACGGCAGCGCACGACAGGCTAAGGTGGTGAACACGCACGCGCAACGAGCCGCACGCTTCACAACAAATTGCATCAACGAATTGCTTACACCTTGCCTTATGAACGATTGGACGCCATCAGATCTGTATGGGCAAGCCAATTCACAACGTCTACATCGAATGCATGAACGAATACTGGTTCTTGTCTCTGGCAGATGCTCGAGACGAGCTAATGGCATGGCCAAAAGACTATAATGAATCGAGACTTCATAGAGCACAGGGCATCGGCCTATACTATCGTAGCAGGCAACACTGCCGCGCCAACCCAATGCTGGCGAATTGTCTCCATCAACTTGACCCGGTTGATCGGCTTGGTCGCGTAGTCATCGAATCCGATCTCAAGGTACTTCACCCGGTCCCCGTTCATCACGTGGGCGGTCAGGGCGATGATTGGCTTGGTGTAGCCCTGGTCGCGTAGTCGCTTGGTTACTTCGTCACCGTCCATGAGAGGCATTTCAATGTCCATCAGAATAACATCGAACGGCTTGCATTCATTCTGTGCCGCCAACGCGGCATCAAACGCGAGCATGCCGTCCTTGACAGCGGTTATCTCGGCACCTGCCTTCTTGAGAATGCCGACAACGAGAACTTGGTTGGTTGGGTTGTCCTCGGCCAGCAGGATGCGGCAAGCGTGCAACGGCGGTAGCTTTGGCGATTCTATTGGATCGCTATCGGGCGTCGGTTGACCGCTGCGTACATACTCAAGAATTAGGTCGATCAACCTCTTTCGGTCAACGGGCTTGGTCGCGTAGTCGTCGCACCCGGCCTTTATGCATTTCTCACGGTCGCCCGCCATCGCGTGGGCGGTCAGGGCGATAATCGGCGCGGTGTAGCCCTTTTGGCGTAGTTGCACCGTGGCTTCGTAACCGTCCATCACAGGCATCTGCATGTCCATCAGAATGACATCAAACAGTCTTCCCTCGTCGCGTGCCGCCAGCGCGGCGTCCAGTGCGAGCTTGCCGTTCTCCTCGACCATCACATCCGCACCGGCCTTTTTCAAGATGAACGATATTAACCGCTGGTTGTCCGGCCCGTCCTCAGCGTACAGGATACGGAGACCGTGAAGGTCGAATTTAGCAACCTGTGAAACGGTGCGCGCAGCGTCAGCCACAATGGTCATTGACATGGGGTCTTCGAGCATCTTCACGCCGTCGAGTGGCCCAGTGGAAATAGTCGCGCGGAAGGTGGTTCCAACTCCCAATTCGGTTGTGGCTACCGTTATATCGCCGCCGAGCAACTCAGCGAAGCGTTTACTAATTGTCAGACCGAGGCCAGTTCCGCCGAAGTTTCTCGTGGTTGAATTGTCAGCCTGCATAAACGGCTGGAACAGTTTGGCGACTTGGTCCTCCGTCATGCCCCGCCCCGTGTCGATCACATCGAATTGCAAACATGGTGTGTCGCCGTCATCAACTAAGCGTGTGGCAATTCTGACGGTTCCGGTCTCGGTAAACTTGATCGCGTTGCCAATCAAGTTGATAAGAACCTGACGCAGGCGTGCGGCGTCGGTATAGATGGTTTCCGGAATCGCCCCGATGTATTCGATGTTGAATGGCAACACCTTTGCGTCTGCTCGTACACGAACCAGTGAAGCCACCTCCGCAATGACTCTGCATGGCTCACAAACGCGACTCTCGACGGTCATCTTTCCCGCTTCGACCTTGGACAGATCGAGGATGTCGTTGATGAGGTCGATCAGGGATTCACCGTTGCGGCGGATGGTGTGGACGCAATTTACTTTCTCCGACTCTGACTGGTCAGCGTCGAGTAGGTTCTCGGCGAAGCCAAGGATGGCCGTCATGGGTGTGCGAATCTCGTGGCTCATGTTGGCCAGGAAGTCACTCTTGGCTCGATTGGCATCGTCGGCTGCGGCTTTTGCTTCTGTTGCTGCCGACTCCGCGATCTTGCGTTCGGTGATATCTGTCCGAATGGCGGTATGGTGTGTGATACGACCGGCCTCATCCTTGAACGGAACGATTGTCGAATCCATCCAATACAGGGAGCCATCCTTTGCCCGGTTGCAGACCTCGCCGTTCCAAACTTTTCCGGTCTCGATCGTCTTCCATACCTCGGCCCAGAAGGCACGAGGGTGGAGGCCTGAATTGACGATCCGGTGAGTTTGCCCAATCAATTGCTCCCGTGAGTATTGGCTGATCTTACAGAACTTGTCGTTTGCATAGGTGATCCTGCCATATGGATCGGTAGTGGCAACGATGGAGTGTTGGTCCATTGCGAGCTTCTGTGATTCCAACGCTGAGAGGGCTTTCTGTGTGTTGTCATGCATGGGGCGAATAAGTAGTAGCCACAGCAGGGGCAGGCTTCCGAAACTGAGCAGGATAGCATCGGCTAGAGCCTCGAGCCACGGTTGAACGTGGGGCGGCATCAGCATGGGCAGTAGAAGCATTACGCAAGTCTCGACCACGAAGTTGATCATCAAAATCGTGGCAAGGATGCGCCTACGGCTCAAATGGGACTTTGATTTGCCGTTAGATGTACGCATGCAACAGAACCTCAAAACCTCACTTTATTGCCTTCATGCGTCGATCGATTGACCGAAGATCGCATGTCTCCCATCGACTCGATGACGACGCGCCTGGACTTGAGAGTAGCCATATATTAATAAGCTGCATTCAGCATCCGATAACGCGACATAGTCAAGCATCGAGACTCAGGAATGAGATGGCGATCATTTACGGCCAGTCCGTCGAGGGATTTCGAGATAGCCGCCGACCCCCTGCAAAGTACGGGTACTTCGCGACGACTACAGCGAGGCATACCATCACCAGAATGGACGCCGTTAACATGCGTTTACGATCTGTCCATTGCGATTTCGCTCTCTTGTGCTGCTGAAAATGCACCGAGCCATTGATATTGTCGTAGTTGGCACCGCGCTGTTGTCTACCCCCGCTTCCCGGCCCCCAACCGTCCAGGCATGGACAATTAGTAAGCTCCGTGCCATACTTCGCCTGAGGGTTTCGACCCGCGCCACAGGTGTTGATATCCTGCGATGCAGCATCTATTGAAAACTAATTTTGTATGGGCACTCGAGAAGGGCAAGTGGTAAAGATATGAGCATTCTGGTCAACCGCGAAACGAAAATCATCTGCCAGGGTATCACGGGCAAAGCCGGGGCCTTTCACACAGCTGCGTGCATTGAGTATGGGGCGAAGTTTGTAGGCGGCGTGTCTCCTGGCAAAGGTGGCACCAAATCTGAACATGGTCTGCCAGTGTTTGATTCCTGTCATGCGGCGGTAGCAGAGACCGGTGCGGAAGTATCCATGATCTTCGTACCTGCGGCCTTTGCTGCGGATGCCGTTATGGAGGCATCGGATGCGGGCTGCTCATTGGTCGTGCTTATCACGGAGGGCATTCCGACCTTAGACATGGTGCGTGCCCGACATTATCTCGATGAGCAAGGCACGCAACTCATAGGCCCGAATTGTCCCGGTGTGATTACGCCGGGCCAATGCAAGATCGGTATCATGCCAGGTTATATCCATAAAGCACCTGGTCAGGGCGCTAAGAACGTCGGCATCATTTCCCGTAGTGGTACGCTGACATATGAAGCAGTTTGGCAATGCACGAGTCGCGACATCGCGCAGTCTACCTGCGTGGGTATCGGCGGAGACCCGGTGAAAGGACTGAACTTCATCGAACTCCTTGATATGTTCCAGGCTGATAGCGAAACGGATGGCGTCATTATGATTGGCGAAATCGGTGGCACGGACGAAGAAGACGCAGCCAAGCACATTGGCGAGCATATCACGAAGCCGGTCGTGGCGTTTATCGCCGGTCAAACCGCACCTCCTGGCAAGCGCATGGGACATGCCGGTGCGATCATTAGCGGCGGAGAAGGTACCGCTGGCTCTAAAATCGCAGCCCTGCGAGAAGCTGGGGTCACCGTCGCAGATTCACCAGCCCAGCTCGGCGAAGCGATGCAAAAAGCCCTTGCTGCGTAGCGTATTGTGGATTCTTATGTAGTCATTCCCGCGCAGGCGGGAATCTAGTGCGGTATGATATATGAGCTAAGACCGGATCCCCGCATGTGCATGTATTTCATAGTGGCTGCAAATGATGCACGTTGACAATGGACGATGATAGACGAACAAGACGATTCTCCGACTGAGTCAACGCCCTATACCCTACCCGAATTCCCTTTTGAAATTCCCACAGCCAGACCTATCGCAGATATGTCCGGAATCATCGCCCGGCCAATCGACGCCATGATGCTGGCCCCCATTAGCAAAGGGGCTGCGTGGGCAGACATGGGCTTGGTCGTGCTGATTCTTATAGCTAGCGAATTTCTCGTAGGATTTATTGCGACGTTTGGTTTTGCAGTTGATTTCAATAATGAGGCCGAGCTTGCAGATTTTGGACGGCGCATGCTCATTCCGACCATCGCGATTCGTACCGCAGTCGTCCTATTTGCGGTTCCCTGGCTGACGCGCCGCAGACACCTGCCTGCCATCGCCAATGGTTTAACTTGGCGAAATTTCCCTTTGAATGCCGTGCTTGGCATCGGGGCAACGCTTGTGGCGTACGTGATGATATATGCAAGCCTCTTTGCTTGCGCGATGGCTTGGCCCGAAGCCATAGAGCAGATGCAAGAAAACGCCGGGCGTATTATGTCTCTCATACCCAAGCAACACCCCCTCGTTTTCGCCCTTATCTCGCTCATGATTGGGCTATACGAAGAGGTTCTTTTTCGCGGTTTTTTGATGACACGATTGCGTCGCGTGAGCGGAAGCTGGGTGGTAGGGGTACTGATTACGACTGCCATATTCACCGCCCTCCACGCCCCAGACCAAACCCCCATGGCCCTGGTGTTCGTAGCGATTCTCGGTCTGGTATTCAGCCTCGTGACAATTTGGCGACGCTCGCTGGTGCCAGCTATTGTTGGACATATGCTTTTTGACCTATCTCAGTTCATTGCGCTGTACCTTCAGGCTGGCGATTCTTGGCAATAAGTGCCTTGGTGTGCGATTGAGGCTTCCTATTTAGCCGTTTGGTTTACATGAAGCAGGGTCGGGACTATAGTGAATGACGTGTGCGTGTCGCGCGATGGCGAATCGCAGCTGATTATCACAGGCAATATGTTGCCCTTCGCATGTGTGGGGGCGTCAAATGGATTCATAGCTGAGCGAAGTGCTCGGCGATGCTCGCTTATGCAAAAACACCCCGACTTACCCGAAGCCTTTGCCGAATTAGGCGTTGAAGTCCGATTCCTCAAAGCGCTGGTCAAACTCAATTTCGTAAAACCTTCCGATATCCAGCTAGCCATGATCCCTCCCGCGTTGGCGGGCAATGATATTTTGGGGCAAGCGCGAACGGGTACGGGCAAGACCGCGGCCTTTGGGCTTCCCATTTTACAAAATATTGATCCAGCCGGTCGCCTCCAAGCGATTTGCTTAGTGCCCACACGCGAATTAGCCGTGCAGGTTACCGCGGAGCTTACCCGGCTTGCGCAATGTACAGACCTGCACGTCGTCGCGGTTTACGGCGGTCAAAAGGTAGCGACGCAATTGCATCAACTCGGACGCAAGCCTCATTTTGTCGTCGGCACGCCAGGTCGCGTGCTAGATTTTATGCAGCGCGGCGTGCTCGATTTGAAATCGTTAAAATTTGCGGTTCTTGATGAAGTGGATCGCATGCTCGACATTGGATTTCGCGAAGACATTCGCAATATCCTTGGCCGCATTCATTCGGATCATCAAACGATTTTCGTATCAGCGACCATCGAAAATGAAATCCGTCGGTTGGCGAAGCGATACATGACCGATCCCATTGAGCTAGACGTCTCAAAAGATCAGATGACCGTTGATGCGATTGACCAGTCTTATGTGAGCGCAGAGCCACGAGATAAATATCACTTGCTACGTTTAGTACTCAAGCAGGAACAACCACCGATTTGTATCGTGTTTACAAATACAAAAGCCGTAGCCCGCAAGATCACCAAGAAACTTCATGCTGATGGCATAAACGCCATGGAAATTCACGGAGACTTAGCCCAAAACCAGCGCGATCGCGTCATGGCTAGTTTCCGCAACCATAAGATTGATGTGCTCGTAGCCACGGATTTAGCAGCCCGCGGGATCGATGTCAGTGAAATCTCTCACATTATCAACTATGATATTCCGCAAGACCCCGAGGTTTATGTACACAGAATCGGCCGTACGGCACGCATGGGCGCGCGTGGTGTCGCGATCACTTTTGTCGGTAATGAGCAAGGCAAAGAATTAACGAACATCGAAATACTTATTAACGAGCAGGTTCGCCATCGCGATGTTGATGGATTCAAAGCTAGCGCACCATATCAGCCCCCAGCGCCGCAACAGGCATCGCCATCCCAAGTATCTACCGCGGCTGATGGGTCAACCAAGTCTGTAACTGCCGCCCCTAAGCAAACGCTGGGTAGCAAGTTTAAGACCAGGCGACGACGGCGACTATAACGTAATGAACAAGTCGCGATTCGCAGTAGCAGATACATTCATCCTTCACCTTTGACTGAACCAGCCGCTTTTACGATGACCAAGCCAGACGAACAGATCGACGAGCCTAACAATGATGACGCAAACGTGTCACCATTAGATGCCGAAGGTGATGCTGCTGGCGAGCAATTGTTGCAGCACTTCGTTAACAAACGAGTGACCGGGCGCCGGCTCGATAAATATCTGCAACACCTACATCCTCGAATATCGCGGTCTGTGATTCAAAGGTATATCAAACAAGGCGAGGTGACGGTAAATGGAATGCCAAGTAAGGCGAGTTATGAACCTGCAGCTAATGACCGAATAGAAATTCGTTTGCCACCCCCGCCGCCTTCGCGCTTAGTCCCGGAAAATCTCCCGTTGGACATTATCTACGAAGACGAATGGATGATGGCTATCAATAAATCTGCGGGCATCATATGCCACCCGGCCAATGCTACCCAATCGGGAACGATCGCCAACGCCGTAGCCTACCACGCGGACACATTAAGCCAGGGCAGTGAATCGTTTCGGCCTGGTATCGTCCATCGCTTAGACAAAAATACCACAGGCATCATGCTGATCGCCAAATGCGACGAGGCCCATTGGCGTATATCACGACAATTTGAACATCGGACTATTCGGAAGCAGTATTTCGCTGTCTGCTGGGGAGATGTGAAGCTGGATGGCGACCTGATAAACCAGCCACTCGCGCCTCACCCTGACACTACCCAGCGCATGGTGCTGCCAGCTGCGATGCCGCCGCGCCAGGCGATGTTCAAAGAGGCCATGACTGAATATCGCGTAAACAAACGATATCGTGGGTTTACGACCGTCGACCTATTTCCCAAAACAGGGCGTACCCACCAGCTACGCGTTCATATGTCATCGATCGGTCACCCCATGGTGGGCGACAAGATGTACGGCGGGAATATCGTCAGTGAATTCGATCTAACCGGACAAGGAAGCACTGATTCGCTGATCGATTATCAAGCACTGCACGCAAGGCGCATCAGCCTTATGCACCCCATCTTAGAAAAGACCATCGAGTTTGAAGCGCCGCTACCTGAGCAACTGCAACACTTGTGCGATTTGCTGGAAATAAGAGCGTCAAAAAGCGCATAAATAATATGTTAGTGCGCGATCGCAAGGCAATTAATCTATAGCCGGGTGGCAGGGGTTAGTGATTCAGCTTACCCGTGTCGCCAATGGTAGTACTAGTGCCACTACCAGTCACAAAAAACGGCGCAAACTAGCTTCTGACTTCGACCGTTAGTTCTAATTCGACAGCAGCGTTAAGAGGCAATTCAGCCACGCCCACCGCCGCGCGAACATGTCGGCCAGCCTCACCGAATATGCTGGCATAAAAATCACTCGCACCATTAGCCACTTTGGGTTGATCTGTAAATCCGGGCGCGCTACAGACGAAAACAGCCACGCGAATGATGCGTGATATGTTATCAATCCCCCCAGCCAAATCCGCAGCCGCGGCCAACCCATTCATCGCTGAGACGCGGGCTGCCTCCGCCGCTTCTTCCAGCGTCACATCTGAGCCAACTTTCCCTCTACAGGTGATTTTTCCGTCGAAAAAGGGAATTTGCCCGCTGGTATAAATGAGGTTGCCAGCTCGAATCGCGGGTACGTAACTACCAACGGGCTTAGCTACGGCCGGGAGCGCCATCGATAGGCTCGCTAACTGTTCACTTGGTTTCATATCAGCTCTCCTGCTTGATGATCATCGTTCGCCGGCTGGCTGCGTTCGGCCAGCTGATCCCGTGTCGACGTCATTGGCTCATCGCCATTGCGCGTTTTATCAAGCTCAATAAAGTCGCGGTCGACTGTTTTTTCAACAATAGGATTAGCCAGCACGTCTTCTTGTGTAGCGTTGTCCTGCGAAGCATCTTCCATATTTGAAGTCGGCGATTCACCTACACCATCGGTATCTTGCTCCGGCGAAGACTGTCCTTCATCGCCTTCTAGTTCACTTTCGGAATTGTATTTCGCGGCGTAGTTGTTGTATTCCGCATCAAGGTCTTCGACGCCGTCTAGTGGGGTCGCATCCAAAAGGTGAATATGAATCTCAGCCGCGTTTGTCGCCTGTTTTACGACAATACGTTTCTGTCGAATAAGCTCCAATAACGCCAGAAACAAGCCGATCATTTCAGGGCGAGTTCTTCCCGCAAAAATACGACTGAATTCGTAGCTTCCGTTAGCCCGCTGCAACACATCAATTACATCGACAGCGTGTAGTGCAATGGGCGTGTCATCAACAGGGACACGGTGAACAGCTTCACTTTTCCCCGTTTGTTCGAGGATATGATTGAAAGCATCAAAAAGATCCCAGATTTCCAGGCTATCCATTTCGACTTCATCAGGATCACGCGGCGGTAATACCGGGCTTCTCGCATGCTTGAGGGCCTGCTCGAGCGCAGAATCTTCGAGTGAGCGAGCCGCTTCCTTATATTTTTTATATTCCAACAGCTGATGAACGAGTTCGAGACGAGGATCGATCATCTCGTCGTCAATTTCTTCCGGTGGCGGTGTCGGTAATAACAGCCTCGACTTTATTTCCATCAACGTCGCTGCGAGGATAAGAAATTCGCCCACACTTTCCGGGTCAAGTTTCTCCATCACCTCGACATATTGAATATATTCTTTCGTGATGAGCGAAATGGGAATGTCGTAGATGTCGACCTCTTCTCGCTGAATCAAAAACAGCATGAGATCGAGCGGGCCATGATAAACATCTAGCGCTACTTTGTAATTAGCCACGATGCGTATCCTTTCCTACCATCAATCCGCACACCTCGCGCACCTCAGCCATGACTTCCCCCGCCACCGCCCGCGCACGCCTCGCCGCCGTGTTCAATACATCCTCAACATAATCCGGATCAGCCTCTAACTTTTCACGTCGCTCACGGGCCGGACCTAAGATTCGCTCAGCGACTTCAAACAGTTGCTGCTTTGCCTCGCCGTAGCCCATGCCGCCGCGCCGGTAGTTTTCTTCGAGTTGCGCCACCTCATCGGCATTAGCCAATAATTTATAAATGGCGAACACGTTGCACGTCTCAGGATTCTTTGGCTCATCCACAGGGGTTGAGTCGGTCTTGATACCCATAATCTGTTTACGCATTTTTTTGGGCGTATCGAATAAATTTACGGTATTGCCATAGCTTTTCGACATTTTTTGACCATCTAGCCCCGGTACGATTTGGGCTTCATTGAGTCTAGGCTGCGGGAGCTTCAACACATCACACCCATAGGCATGATTGAAATGACCGGCCATGTCCGCTGCCATTTCCACATGCTGAGTCTGATCCTTCCCCACGGGAACTATGTCGCTCTTATAGATCAAAATATCCGCCGCCATTAAGACAGGATAGCAGAACAAGCCCATCGACGGGGCAATTTCTTTAGCGATTTTGTCTTTGTAAGAAGTCGCACGTTCAAGTAGCCCTTTTCCTGTGACAGTGGAAAGAATCCACGCCAGCTCAGTAACTTCCGGGATGTCACTCTGCCGAAAGAGGTTAGCCTTATCCGGTTCAAGCCCCAGGGCGAGATAATCCAGGGCCACGTCGATGGTAAGCTGCCGCAGCAGCTTAGCGTCGCGAACCGTCGTGAGCGAATGGTAATTAGCAATAAAGTAAAAACACTCATTTTCACGCTGCAGCTCGATGTGCTGCCTCATCGCACCCAGGTAATTACCCAAATGCAATTTTCCGCTAGATTGGACCCCAGATAGCACACGCATATTCATCTACCTCCCGTGCGAGGAAGGTCGGCGTTTGTCGGTCTGTTGTCAAGACTGCCTATCTCTAAGAATCGCTAGAATTGTATGCCACATCTAAGCTTGACCGCCGCTGTTGGGGGTAGGATACTGTACTTTTCCCCGGGGGAATGAGACGATTTATGGATTTCAAGGCCATTCAACTGCTAATACTAGATGTGGATGGTGTGCTTACCGATGGCCGAATCGTTACAACCGTCGATGGCGAGTCAGAAAAGGTGTTTTATGTTCAAGATGGTTTAGCCATCAAACGCTGGCAGGCAGCCGGCCGTGCAGTCGCCCTGCTGACAGGGCGAAATTCAACTGCGGTCGCATACCGAGCTGCGGAACTAGGCATCGATCACGTGCGTCAGGGCGTTAAGGATAAAATTGGCGTCTATCAAAATTGGCTGAGTGAACTTGGCGTGTCCGATAAACAGGTCGCTTATATGGGCGACGATTGGCCTGACCTAGAGGTTATGCAGCAGGTCGGACTCCCCATCGCCGTGGCCAACGCGGTCCCTGCGGTTAAGCGGGCAGCGGAATACATTACGCGCCGTCAAGGGGGCAGCGGAGCCGTGGCGGAAACTATCGAAGTCCTTCTGCAAAAGCAGACACAATGATAAAAGTGAACACAACAAACGATCAATCACGCTACCAGCGCTTATCTCGACGCTCGCGCCGCCGGGCCAGCGGTCTGCTGCGCGGCATTGTGGTCGGCTTAGCGACGCTCGCGATTTTGCTCGTATGTTTTTCCATCTACCAGTTCAGTCAAATTGACCCGCAAGCCACCGGTTCCAAACAAACGACGCGCCTGCCCGAATTGCCGCAAAAAATTCCGGGGCAACCACAGAACACAGATGATGGCGTGCCTGTCTCTGGTGGCCGAGTGGGAACGGCGCTACGAAGCAAGCTATCTCTATTTCGTCCCGATAGTGACCGCGCCTGGGGCGAGGTAGAAGTTGGCCGGCTAACGCCCGTAGCTGGAGAAGGCAACGAAATCGCACTCGAAAACCCGGTCATTCGACTGCGCACGCAAGATGGTCATGGCGTACGCATCACCTCAAAAGAGGCTATCGTCGAAGGACAAATTAGTCATGGCCTGACGCCGATGCGGGGCAAATTATTTGGCGGCGTTATCATCGAATACGATCGACTGTCCGAAAAGCAACGAGCCCTCTTGCCTGAAGATACCCGACACGTACTAGAACCATCGCAGGTCGTTCGTATTGAAGCCAACGAAATCGTCTTTGACGTCGAGTACTCAAAAGTTGTCGTGCCCGGCGACATCGCGATTCTAGCTTCGGACATTTCTTTTAGATCAGCCAATATGGAAATACGTTTCGACGAATCGGCCGGTCGTGTTGACTATCTTCGCATCGAAAGCGGCGGCACGATAGAACTCAGCGGCCAGGCCTCAACCCTAGGCATAACCAACGGACAAGAAGCTCAGCCAGGAAATTCCGTGGTCAACTGGATACGACAAACCATCGCATCGAACATCCTCGCCGCACAACAACAAGCCGATAAGGGCACGCTAATTGAAGAGCCAAAAGAAAGTGCGACCGACGAAACCGTGCCCACATTCTCCGCTACGGATGATCCCGCAGAAGCGGAGGTAGCCAAACCGACGTTGAAATACATCGCTCGCTTCGCAGACCATGTCGATGCTAGGCAAGTAGCGGGCGATAAAACTCTGGCACGACTCGAAGCTGACACGCTAGATATTTTGCGAAGTGTGTCAGCTAGTGATCGTAAGCAGGTGCAATCACAAACCAATACGGCACAAGAAGCTTCACCGCAGACTGCTGCGGCAATAGAAGAAAAGATTTCACTGTCATGGCAAGGACACTTTTCGCTAGAAGCTTGCGGAAAAAATGATGAACGATGTGCGCCGAAGGTCAGGTCTCAACTTACCGCGAAGGGTTCCCCAGTTAGACTTTCCAACGACGAAGGCGAAGCCACCTGTGGCCAATTGATATACAACCCGGACGATGGCAGCGTGACGCTCAGCGAGTCGGAAAAAACGACGGTGGTTGTACGCTCTTTAGCTGATGGTGAGATTTACGGGACGGGCATTGATCTAAAACCTGGCGAGGAAGACATAGCCATCCTCGTCACGGGGCCGGGCAAATTGGTTCGTAACAACCATGCGCAAACCGCAACAGGAACCAGCCAAAACCCGCCGACTGGTCGAACACCATTGTCGGTTGCGTTTAGCGACAGCCTTGAGGTCATAGGCCATTACGAAAAACGCACCAAGCTAAGCTTCTCCGGAGGTCTTCGACACACACGAGCTCGTATACTCGATAAAGCCATATTCCTCGGCAACGTAGACCTCATCGAGCAAGATGCCTCACTCTCCGCTGACCAACTCGCATTGTATTTTGGCAAAGACACCATCGGGCGACAGCAAGAGCAATCCATTCAGCGTGTTGAGACCAGAGGTCATGTGCGTCTAGATCGACTCCATGATAGCATGGTCTGTAGCGAATTGGATGTTATCGTCACGACCGACGCCGATGGCCGACTGATGCCCTTGATGGCCACCGCCAGAAGAGACATCGTTGCTAGCCAGGAAGACCGCACGATTCGTGCCCGCGACCGTCTCGTCCTCGACTTTCAAACAGTTACTCGGCCAGCGTCACCCTTTGACCCCGCCAAGGCCTATCAGGCTGCGATCAGCGCCGGGGTTGATCCTCAAAAAGTTGATTGGGAGGCTCGTAGACGAGAGCACGAAATGAAAGTGCGTACGGAGATCGGTGCGAAACGATTGCGCGCTTATGGCGATGTCATGGTCACCGATGAATCACAAGCCTTAGAACTGAGCGCACAAGAATTAGATTGCACGATCGTCAACGGTAGCGATATCGATAAAACGCTGATCGTCGGCACGCAAACCCAACCCGCCTCCGTCACAATTGGTGAATTCACCGTGACAGGCGAGCAGGTTAACGTCAACGTGCTTGATGAATGGGCTCAGGTCCCCGGCGCGGGGCGAATGACATTTCAGTCGCACAAAGATTTAGACGGCAGACAATTAGATCAACCTATTCCCGTATCCGTGACGTGGGAAGAATGGATGAAATTTCAGGGTCGCGAAAATCGCTCTGTCTTTTCGGGAGAGGTACACGCCACGAGTGCCAGTGGTACGACGTTTGATTGTAGTCAATTGGTCGTTGAATTTGATGACGTAGCGCTCGCCAAGACGCAGCCACAACGCCGCGATTGGTGGATTTTTGATAAGTTCGTTCAACGATTCGAGCAGGATAAAAACGGCACGAGTTCCGCCCGTGGCATTCTCGCCAAAGAGCCAGCCTACATTTTAGCCACCGGTCGGGCCGTGGTGCAAACGACTTCTTTGGATGAATTAACCGGGGAACCACGAACCAGAGCGCGTCTCGCAGGACCGCAATTATCCGTTAACCTGCGCCGCGGTATGTCAAAAATGCTCATCGAAGGCGCGGGCGATTTATTGATCGAAGATTTCACGCTCGCCCAGTCAAGCAGCTCACAACTAAACGAAGCTACCCCGCGCGGATTCTTGGGGACAGACGCCAATTCCGGACCCTCAAAAACATTCGTCACTTGGTCCGAAGCTATGTGGTACGACTTTTCGATCGATCAAACGAGATTTGAAGGCGATATTAACCTGAAACATTTCAGCGGCGAACATCTGAAACGCCTATTCCCTGATACAAAGAATGTCGACACGGACACGGCTTCGGGGCGGGCCACGTTTCTATTGTGTGACGTGCTTACCATCGATTTCCTTGGCGAGCAATCAGCCAGCACCCACCCGCAGCAGCAAATGGGAAGATTAAGCACAACACAGTTGCGACAGTTCCATGCGTCGGGCCAAGTGAGGTTGCAAGACCAGACAGAAGGACTTTCGCTCACTGCCAGCGACTTGACATTCGAGCGGGAACGAGAACTACTCATCATACAAGGCCAGCCCGCGCGAATTATTCAACAACGACAAGGACAATTGCCTGTAGATGCAACGGTAAAAAGAGCGTTCTATAACTTACGCACCAAAAGACTCGAATCAGAACAAGCCATCATTCGAGGCCGATAGTTTACCCACCACCCGATACTTAATAATTAACCCGGTTTTACCAGCAGAAAACACTGTTTCCTAAATGACTTACACAAATTTTTACATTTTACTTGCTTCCGATAACCCACGAGGCATAGAATTTTACAGTGAGATGGCAGCAGCTAACTACCAGTAAGTGCGGGCCTGTAATTGGCCTTCATATTCTCAGCCTACGAATAAGGCGTGAGATGATTGAGCATGCATAGCGACCAACCTACACGGCCACGATCAATGCGTTGTGGCATACTTTTGTCAACCGAAATAAGCCTTGGCTAGAGTAAGTTTTTGTATTGTGTAGTAATAGAAACTCGGTTTTTCCCAAAAGGTTGTCGTAACAATGCGATACACAATAACGTAGGATGCGATGGCGAAATAACGAAGCATTCGTTTTTCCCTTGCATGTAGTATCGAATGATGCACTGAATATTAGAGAGATGGTGGTGGAATGATCCTGTGTCGCGTTAGAAACTGTGCTTTCCGTATGGGGAAAGAGGAGGACGCGACCGTTGCGATGGATGCTTGGGTGACAGAACCGTTGGAGCGCGAGCCTTCACCCAAGTATCCGTCCATTCCATCACCATAACTAATTGCGCCCTAATAATTCAGAATCGAGATTGACTTACTCCGGCAATATATCCACACGACCGTCAGCCAGGCGAATTCGCTGCTCACAAAATAAACGTACGGCTTCAGGATATGCGATACATTCCTGCTCGAACACTTTTCCAGCGAGCGTCTCGACAGTGTCATCGGTGCTCACATCGACTTTGCGTTGTAAAACAATCGGACCATGGTCGTATTCATTATCGCAAAAATGAACGGTACAACCGCTAACCTTTTTACCTGCAGCAATTACCGCTTCATGAACGCGATGACCAAACATCCCCTGGCCGCCAAACGCTGGTAGCAGTGCAGGGTGAATGTTCATCACCCGCCCCAGAAAATTCTCCGGAATGTGCCATAACGACAAGAAACCAGCCATGCACACCAGATCAACCGATTGAACGGCTTCAGTTATCTCAGCCTGAAAATCAGCGCTGCTGAGTTTTTTTCGTTCGATGAGAATGATGGGTAAGCCGCATTGCTTTGCACGCTCGACGCCAGCGACATCGGCCCGTGAACTAATCACGATATCAATCTGCGCGTTTAGATGCTGTTCGCGTATATGTTCGTGCAGATTAACCATTGTCCGACCGCCACCGGACAACAGTACCGCCAATCGTAATCGCTTCTCGTTCATCAGTATTGGTTCAATGCGCCTATCCAAACATGGCTAAGTTGCTGGCTGTCCCTAGCGACGTCTTTGGGAAACTGCGGACGCTGTAAATGTCGCATACCATGATAAAACTAGCTCAACTAATCAACGCCCGCGTTTCTTTTTCCGGGTAGCCGGAGACTTCTTAGCTGAACCCTTTTTCTTGGCCTTGGTCTTTGTTGTGGCTTTCGCTTTTGTTTTAGTTTTCGCCTTCGCTTTTGAAGTCGGCTTTGCTTTTGTCGTAGTTTTTGCTTTAGCCTTGCGTGGTTTCGACGACGATTTCCTAGTTGACCGCACACCGAATTCTATTGTCGCTTGAGCCGCGGCCAATCGCGCAATAGGTACTCGATACGGACTACAGGACACATAGTCCAGATCGGCTTCATAGCAAAAACGAATTGAAGCAGGGTCGCCGCCATGTTCACCGCAGATGCCAAGCTTGAGTCCCGGCTTTGCTTCTCGTCCCGTTTCGCAGGCAAGCTGCACCAATAACCCAACGCCATGAACATCAAGCGACTGAAACGGGTCTTGATCGAAAATCCCGGCCTTGGCTTCGTCCACATAGTCAGGCAAAAACCGACCGGCATCGTCACGCGATAAGCCCATCGTCATTTGCGTGAGGTCGTTCGTGCCAAAGCTAAAAAATTCAGCCACCTCCGCCATCTGGTCCGCTACGAGTGCCGCTCGTGGTGTTTCGATCATCGTACCCACAAGATAACCAACTTTTACTTTTTCTTCTTTAAGCACAGTCTCAGCGACGTCGCGCGTTTGGTCTACGAGTATAGCCAGCTCTGTCGCGTCGATGCTAAGCGGAATCATAATTTCCGGCAGCACCTTAATACCACGGCGTTTGCACGCCACCGCCGCTTGCATAATAGCCCGCACCTGCATATCCAAAATTTCTGGATAGGTGATACACAAACGACAGCCACGATGTCCCAGCATAGGATTAGACTCGTGCAATTTTTCGATGCGATCGCAAATGTCTTGAATCGTAAACTTCACGCACTGTACCGCTTGCACGCCCTTAGTCTCTTCACGCAGCGCATCATTGAGGTCATCCACCGCGGCCCGGAGCGCAACTTCATTGTCAGGCTGTGGTAAAAATTCATGAAGTGGCGGATCTAACAAACGAATCGTAACGGGCAGACCATCCATTGCTTCGAAAATACCTTCGAAATCACGCCGCTGATACGGGAGAAGTTTTGCCAGCGCCGACTTACGATGTTCGAGCGTATTGGCTAGGATCATTTCGCGCATCGCCCGTATGCGTTGAGGCTCAGCCGGGTCAAAGAACATATGCTCCGTGCGACACAGACCGATGCCCTCAGCCCCGAAACCAACGGCCTTCGCGGCGTCGGCTGGGGTGTCGGCATTGGTGCGCACTTTGAGGTCTCGCCGTTGATCGCACCACTTCATAAGCGTGTCATACTCCGCTGGCGCTTGAGGCCGAGCAAGATCGATCACGCCATCATAAATGTCGCCAGTTCCACCATCCAGTGTAATCGAATCGCCTTCGCGAATCACTCGGCCATTAAATGAGATTTGGCTCATGGCGTAATCGACGACCAGATCGCTACTGCCAACGATACAGCACTTACCCCATCCACGAGCGACCACGGCTGCGTGAGATGTTTTCCCGCCGGTAGAAGTCAAAATCCCGGCTGCGACATGCATACCGCCGACGTCCTCAGGGGAAGTTTCTTTTCGTACCAGAATCACCGTCTTCCCTTCGCCCGCCCGCTGCTCAGCCCGCTCCGCAGATAATGCGACCTCGCCACACGCCGCCCCAGGGACCGCGCCAATACCCGAGCCAAGTCTTCGCTGCGCCAATTCGCCAGCGGACACATTGTCATCAAGCACCGGATAAAACAACCGCTCGATATCAGCCTCTTGCATGCGCAGTATCGCTTCGTCCTTAGTGATGATGGCTTTGCTGGCCAGCGCTAGGTACTTTTTAGGAAGGTATTTTTTCTTAACCAAAGCTGTAGCTGCGGCTGGTGTGGTCAATCCTTTCGTCGCCTGATCGACGGCAATCTTAAAGGCCGCCTGCGGTGACCGCTTACCGGTTCGACACTGCAACATATACAACTTGTTGCGCTCAACAGTAAACTCGAGGTCTTGCATATCCTTATAATGTAGTTCGAGAATCACCCTCACCGCTTCGAGCTGACCATAGGCCTCAGGCATGGTTCGCTTGAGTTCGACCAACGGAATCGGCGTGCGCACGCCAGCGACCACATCTTCACCTTGGGCGTTGATCAGCAAATCGCCATAAAAACACGCCTCGCCCGTACTAGGATCGCGCGTGAAACATACGCCCGTTCCGCAATCGTCGCCCATATTGCCAAACACCATCTGGCAGATATTGACGGCTGTGCCTTGCAATCCGGTAATGCTTTCCACCCGACGGTAGGTCTGGGCTTTCTCAGAATTCCAACTGCCGAATACCGCGTTGATGGCGCCCTTTAGCTGTTCGAACGGAGACTGCGGAAATTTTTCGCCGCATTGCTCGGTGTAAATCTCTTTGAACGTCGCCACAAGCTCAGCCAACTCGTCAGCGTCAACGTCGGTGTCTTCAACTTGCTCATCCGCAGATTTTTCTAGTCGAGCGCGCGTCTTATTATTTTTCAATTCGTCAAATGCATCTTCGAACAACAGACGATCTACGCCTTTCGCTGTAGACCCATACATCATGATAAGTCGTCGATAAGCATCGAATGCAAACCGGCGATTATTGGAAGCCTTAGCCAATCCTTCCACCGATTGGTCGTTTAGGCCAAGATTAAGAATCGTTTCCATCATACCCGGCATGGACTTCGCAGCCCCTGACCTTACGGAAACGAGCAAGGGGTTTTTCTTATCGCCAAGTTTTTTCTTGCACGCTCGTTCCAACTTAACGAGCATAGTCCGCACTTGTTTTTCCAGCCCGCCAGGCCACTTACCACCTGATTTATTGTAGGCAGCGCACACGTCTGTTGAGATCGTAAAGCCAGCAGGGACAGGTAGCCCAATGTTGGTCATCTCCGCTAGGCCTGCGCCTTTGCCACCGAGTAATTCTTTTTGATCACCACGTCCGTCAGCCTTGCCGTTACCGAAAAAAAAGACCTGTTTGCGAGCCGCTTGCGTCCTTGCCATCGAAATTGTCCTGATAAAAGTATACCTAACAGTTAATCGTTGGATCGATCATAGCCAGCCAAGAAAGGTCGTCAATCGGAAAAGGTGGGTATAGAAACGGTAGGCGGTGCAAAGGCCACTGGCATCACGACTGCTGTATCGCCCAGTCTAAAGATACTTGTTCGAAGCAGGTCAACGCTGAATCCGGGCCGCAGTTGTAAATCTCAATGTCCGTATCAGCCAGCACCTCAGCCGCATGTCCCATCATGCGGATCATTTTGGGGATTTCGGTGTTTTCATGATTGGCGGAGACGCTGTCCCGCCCGAAGAAATGTGTTGGGCCTTGATTATACTTTAGGTCCAGACCTAGATGAATGATTTTCATAAATCCCAAATAAATAGCCACTTGCATCGCCAGACAGGAAACCGTATATCCGCTGTATACTCCCTTTTCCAGATTAAAACTGAATCTTTTCGACCCTAGCAAATGAAACGTGTCGAATTGGTCAAAAAAAATGACTGGATTACCCAGTGACTTCGTAAGCTGTCTCATAATGCGCCTCGGCTTATCAAATAGCCTGGCGCCAGGCCGGCGACCTGCAGCATAAGCACACGATCGCACGTTTCATCCTCGGCATTAGCGTACCAGCAAACATACAAATCATTCGTGGCGCAACCGCGATAGAAGTCGCGTGGGCGTGGGGATAGGCAGACGAGGAATTACGCAGCAGTTTTGAATTATATTTAAGATTGAAAACGCACGGATTTCCCGACCACTACGGAACAATATGCATACTATCGACGGGTGATGACGAGTAAGCGATCTGTGATAGCGCCTAGCATCGTCCGAGTTTCTAGACCTGTGTCGTCACATTCATAGCCATGTGAGAGATATCACCCAATATACCTGAAGGCATGTAGCAACATCTCCTGATGTTTAATATATGTAAGACAGGCTTTGCCTGAACCTAGACTAAAGACTAATACGTCGTGCCGGAGTAATCTCGCGGGCACTCATTACCGCTACACAACAACAAAAACCTACCCCACAGCTATGCCCGTTATTCCCACTCAATCGTCGAAGGCGGCTTAGAAGAAACGTCATACACCACGCGATTCACCCCTTCGACTTCATTAATAATCCGCGTCGAGATTCTACCAAGCACTTCATAGTCAATGCGCACCCAGTCCGCCGTCATAAAGTCCTCACTCTCTACAAAGCGAACCGCGATCACATGCTGACCAGCGTACGTGCGATCGTCGCCCATCACCCCGACCGTATTGATTGGCAGCAACACGCCAAACGCCTGGGCAATTTTATTATACCAACCAGCCGAGCGAATCTCTTCAAGAATTACATCATCAGCCGCGCGAAGAATACTCAAGCGATCAGTCGTAATCTCACCCATAATACGTACGGCTAAACCCGGACCAGGGAACGGATGTCGCCAGACAATTTCCTCCGGAAGCCCCAGATGCTCGCCCACCCGGCGGACCTCATCCTTAAACAGATCCCGTAAAGGCTCAACCAATTCAAAACCCAGGTCTTTGGGCAACCCGCCCACATTATGATGAAGCTTAATGTTAGCCGTCGCCCCAGACACGCTATGACCAGACTCGATCACATCGGGATAGAGCGTTCCTTGAGCAAGAAAACGCGCCCCGTCAATATCTTTCGCCTCAGCCTTAAAAACCCCTATGAACTCATGCCCAATGATTTTTCTCTTCTCTTGCGGGTCAGTTACGCCTTTTAATCTAGTCAAAAATCTTTCAGACGCATCGACACACCGTAGGTTCATTTTGAAATGCTGCTTAAAGGTGGCCTCCACAAGATCGGTCTCACGATTACGCATCATGCCGTTATCGACATAAATACAAATCAGCCGATCACCAATAGCCTCATGAATCAGGGCCGCGACCACACTGCTGTCCACACCGCCAGACAAGCCGCAAATGACCCGATCTGTTTCACCAACCTTCTCACGAATCGCTTTAATAGATTCGTCGGCGACGTGATCGACTTGCCAATCTCCGGTGCAATGACAGATGTCATAAAGGAAGTTGCGTATGATCTGATTGCCGCACGGCGTATGAAAAACCTCAGGATGAAACTGCACACCGAACATCGGCCTAGTCTTATGCCTCATAGCCGCGTATGGGCACGTATTGGTTTTCGCCAAAGCCACGAAATCATCTGATAACGTTTTAACTATATCGCCATGACTCATCCAAACCGTAGCCTGGGTGGGTACGTGATTGAGCAAGGCGTCTTCAACGATAACTTCAACCTGCGTGCGACCGTATTCGCGAGAATCACCCGCGCCGACATCGGACCCCAATAAATCACAAGCCAATTGCATACCATAGCAAATCCCCAGTACGGGAAGCCCCATGTCCATGATTTCCGGTGAACACTTCGGCGCATCAGCCGCGTACACACTAGCAGGCCCGCCAGAAAAAATGATGCCAACGGCGTTGTGATCACGTATCTCTTGCAGGGTAACACGCGGCGATACAATGACACTATGCACGCGGTTCTCGCGCACCCGACGAGCGATTAGCTGAACGAATTGACTACCAAAATCGATGATGACTATTGTTGCTGGTTTCATGTTTGCCTCGTCACACCTCTGAAGTTAGGTAGCATGGATAAGCACCAGCTTGTCCGTGCTTTCCTCATTAACTTCGCCTTCTAAAAATCAATACGCATAGCCTTAAATAACAATTGCTGCACGCTACCCACGCCATACCACCACGCAAAAGCCAACCCCGTAACAATAGCCGGAGCGCCGATGGCCATGAACGCCACCACCCGCTGCCGTGTATCCTTTGGCGCAGTCGCCGCCAGTCTTAATAGCCAAAACCACCACAATATTAATACAATAGCAGTCATAATACTGGCCACGATCGTTAGTGCTGCGGGTACAGAAGCGCCGAACCAACCTGCGATTTTCACGCCCTGAACCAACGGAAATAACAGCATCACGCCACATGCCGCTGCCAACGGAACCAACCAAGAACAACCATAATGAATCGCGGCGGACATGCGCTGCTCATGTCGATAAGCTAAGCTATGAGACTTCAAAATCCCCACTCGCATCAGCCACAGAAATAGCCAAATTGATAGTCCTCCGCCCAACAAACCCAACACGAACCCGGTGATAGACTGCGCGGGGTTCCACCAGAAATCTACAATCGTTTGCGGCGCAAGACCCGCCGGTAACGGGCGAGGCCTAGAAGCCACATGTCGCCAAAGCTGTCCGACTGGTGTGATTGAACCCGTCGCCTCGACTGCTGGGATCGAAGTCACCCCGCGCCATCCTACGATCGAAAGTTGAAGCACACCAAGTGATAGAGCCGACATCGCCACAATCAGCCAAGCAAATCTTCTAGAAGCCGCTGACGAACGCATCAATGCCAAGTGTTTTAGACGATGGCTGCCTGCAAAATAAACCCACTGGCACATGGCCCACCATCCGCGCTCGCGATTGGCGAAGTGTTTAGCATAAGGCGAGACATCTGCCCCCGTGACCCGATCATCGCCAAACTTAAAACCACACAAACTGCACTGTGCATCGCGCTCTGGCCCTACCGGTTGCCCACAGGCCGAACAACGTAAGACGGTAGTTGAAGTTGGGTGATCGGTTAGAGTCAAGCCTTTTCGTCTTATCTTTCTATGAATTCCAAAAGCAGCTCGCCTGCTTCAATAGGTAATAATCGGGCGTCGTGGCACGATCCGCTGAAGACAAGCACATAACGCCAGAGCCAGCTAGACAAGGGAGTGAAACTGCCGCTACGGCGTCACTTCTTCGTCATCTGTCGTGGCGGCCACTTCCTCCTCTTGCATAGTCTCTTGCGAAGTTGTGCCCACATCCGCTACCGCGACTGGCACCCAAGGCGGAGACGCAATCGCACTGATAGGCCAAAAAGCAAGGTTGAATCCATAACGAATCGGTCCGAGCATATAATAGAATGGTTCTTCCAATGTCCAAGCAAACTGGTCGTCGTCACTACCACGCAGCTCGAATGGGTCTTCAAAATATAGAGGCCCATGCGTGCAACTACCCGTATGCGCCGCACAAGGCACCGCTTCAAAAGGCCGAACCTGTTGACTAACAACTGTCACCTGTGCCTCACGCACGCCCCGCTCCGATGGTGTCATCGTGGCCGGGTTATATGATAGCTCATCGTAATTCGGATTTACCATCAATGAACACCCGCACGACACACCCAAACTGGCAAGGGTGATGAAACCCACGACTCGTCGGCTAGCTGATTTAATCATTGTGACTCTCCATGGCGAAATTCGGTGACTCTTTCGTAATGGTCACATCGTGTGGCCGAGACTCCGCGACTCCCGCAGATGTCACACGGGTAAACGTCGCTAATGTTCTAAGATCGTCAATCGTCGCCGTTCCGCAATACCCCATACCCGAACGAAGCCCGCCGACAAGCTGATAGACAAATTCCGACAAAGGCCCACGAAATGGTACACGCCCCTCCACACCTTCTGGCACAAGCTTTCGAGAAGGCGCATTCGCCGATTGGCCATAACGCTCCGCTGAGCCTTTCACCATCGCCCCCAGTGAACCCATGCCCCGATATTCCTTAAACCGTCGGCCGCGCCATGTAACCGTCTCGCCGGGCGCTTCTTCTAATCCAGCGAACAGCGAACCGAGCATCACCGTATGTGCCCCCGCAGCTAGCGCTTTGCTAATATCGCCCGATTGGCGAACGCCGCCGTCCGCAATAACAGGAACATCAGCCGCATTAGCCACCGAGCACACATTCATGACCGCACTAAGCTGTGGAACGCCAACCCCAGAAACCACGCGTGTCGTGCAAATGCTGCCAGGCCCAATACCAACTTTCAAGGCATCTGCCCCAGCTTCAATCAAATCCTTAGCTGCCTCAGCCGTGGCAATATTTCCAGCGATGATGTTGATATTATGACGTTTCTTAATCTGCTTAATCGTATCAATCACGTTGTCGCTATGACCATGAGCCGTGTCCACTACCACGACGTCAACATCGTTGGCTATCAGCGCCTCCACGCGATCGTAATCATGCACGCCCACCGCCGCCCCGACACGAAGTCGGCCACGGTCGTCCTTACAGCTTACCGGAAAATGTCGACTCCGCTCAATGTCCCGCATCGTAATGAGGCCAGTGAGCTTATTGTTTTTATCTATCAGAAGAAGCTTTTCGACCTTTTTGCGCTTAAGAATTTCCCACGCTTCAGCCAAGCTAGTTCCAGGAGGCCCGGTGACCAGATGCTGAGCGGTCATCACATCACGAATTTTGAGATGCTCGCTCTCAAGATATTTCATATCTCTCCGCGTGATTATACCCACAAGCCCATGATCTGGATCAATGATGGGTATGCCGGAGATATTCTGCAGCGTCATTAGCTCTTTAGCCCGCGCGACAGGCTCATCCGGGGCGAGCGTCACCGGGTCGATGATGACCCCACTCTCAGAACGCTTAACAATATTGACCTCGCGACACTGGGCCTCGATGGGCAAATTCTTATGGATGATCCCGATGCCACCCTCTTGGGCGAGACTAATCGCCAATCGAGATTCCGTCACGGTATCCATCGCAGCAGACACCAACGGAATGTTTAGCGTAATACCGCGTGTCAATCGTGTGCGCAGATCTATATTGTCTGGGAGAATGGATGAACGGCGCGGAAGCAGCAAGACGTCGTCAAAAGTCAAAGACTCTGATAAAATTCGCGACTTCGCCCCATCAAAGGCGGTTATATCCTTGGACATCTGGGTACCTTTCGATCCAGCACCTGGAAAGATACGGTACGTCAGGCGACGTCAATCGTCAAGTTTTATCCCGTTTGCCAGAAACCTCAAATCAAAGCGCGCATCGCATGACGCTTGGCTATAAAGGCCAAATATATGTTGAAGTCAGTACTGGTAAGATCGTAATCGACGCCTATCGACGGGAGGCGCCACGAGACGAACTACGCTTAGGCCTAATTTTCTGGTCGATCGCCACGCTTCTTCGATTTCCAAAAGAAACTAACTCAGCCGCATTGACCTGTCCATCCGCATTTGTATCTGCTGCTTCTAGTTCAGACCAACCATGCCTTCGTAATTCTTTTATGGAAAGCGCTACCACAGGTTCGTAGGGTCCAGATACGGCACTTGGTACGATCAATGGGCAGCAAGTTGTCAGCGCGAGTAAATTGAATGATTCCAAGACAAATGCCTCATCCAAAGCATCCACTAACCCGTCCGCGTTAATGTCTGCGTGAGGGCCAACCGTGCCACACGGTGTGTTCGGATCCAAGACGTCATTCAGTTGAGCAATCACAGCCGCTAAATCAACCAAGTCAATAGCAGCATTGCCGTCAAGATCGCCGCCGATCAGCCAATTTCCATTCAATAGGGGATCACCAACGAACGAAGACTTATAGACCTTACCGGATATGGTCACTCGGCTAGAAGACGGCAATGTGTGTAAGGGATCACGTACCGTCACACACGAGTAATCGCCTCGAGGGACGTCCATTGAAATTTGCGCAAAAGCAGACATGCGATGCCGAACAAACGTAACTTCCTGCTTAGTGACTATGGGATCACCAGCGCAATCGCTAAATAGGGTTATCTCTAGGCAACGGTCCATTTGATCCGCCAAAATCGGGGGGGATAATTCGGCTTCGACTTCCAAAGTGTGTAGATTGGCTACATCGACCGTCCATTGGCAATCCGCTATGGCCCCGCAACTGTCCTGCGCCGTGCACTGGAAATCGTAATGGCCAGGCAGGAATATGCCACCCCCGGCTACCAATGTATTGGGGTTGATGATACCGCTGCCACCCGTAGCAGAACAATCGACGCTGAGCGGACCATCGCAGCCACCAACCGCCGTAGGCGCATCCCAAAAGGTAGTCGCCGTCGTGGCTCTAGGATCCAAATTCGTCGTCACACTTGTTGGACACACAATTTCAGGCGGCGCACCAGTCACCCGCAGATCGTTCAAACAACAGGCGTGATACGGAACCGATGCCCCCTGCGTGTCAGTCAGCAATGTATTCTTAGGCCCATCATCGATAAAACATATGTCCGTGCTGTCACAGGCCGTAAGCGCTTCAAACTTTACCATGGCCATAGGCACTTCCCCGTTAGATCCGGGATGATTGAACGGCGTCCCTATAGCATAAAAAATGCTACCAACGCCCTCATCAACAATCTTGGCTAATTGAGAACTAAACGGAGATTCGACATTCGCCACGCTGCCCGGCAATACCGAGATATATTTGAGCTTGCTCGGATCATATTGGATGTTGAATTGCCCGCCAAAAATGCCAGCTGAACTAACACCAAGTTTAACATGCACATCGAACACATCGCCTTGGCTATAACACGAAACCGCAGGGTCGGCTTGCATAATGCAAAGGTCTGGTTCCAAAACGCAAGAACAAACGCCATTAGATTGATCGCACACAGAAAACATGCAGTCGTCATCTACCATGCATGCGATCGTATCGATAGGCGTCCCTGTACAAATGCCAGCCTCGCTGCAGGCATCGTTCACCGTGCAATCTTCAAAGTCGTTACAGGGATCAACACAGAACTGCTGGATAACGTCAAACAGCACGCCAGCTAAATCGCCCCCAGGGTCTTGTGTTTGGCGGGCCACGCCACCCGTCCCACCAGCTAAATCAGCGGCCAACTGCAACACGCACGCATCTGCGCCAGTGCCGAGGATGGGTGCCACAATAACGCCGTTAGCCCTAGCAACGAGCATGGCATTGGTAATCGCGTCTCTATCCGCTCCAGGATCACTACATCCCTCTGGAAAACTACCGTCGCACGATCCTTCATCGCTCATAGGAATGATGATACGTCGAGAACCAGTCGTCCACGGGAATTCCGCAGCCACAATAGCGGTGGCAGGGCCCCAAGATTCGCGTGACGAAAATGTGTCTGGGAACTGGCATGCGCCACCATCGCCAGGAACGTCCGGACCAAACATGGTGACCACATCATTGGTTAAACAGGCAAAGTGCCGTCCCGGCGTCTCTGTCACACCTAGGAAAACGGGATTGACTTCAATGCCTTCAAGTGCCAAGTCTGCGACGACGCCAGTCATCTGATTACACAAGGCAGCAGCTTCGTCAGCCATCGACCCTGATGTATCCATAATGAATACGACATCGATCGGCGGACAAGCTGGATCATAGAGGCATGGCACACAGCCAGCTGTCGCGGTGGACTCACAAACATTATTAACGCACTGGTCAACCGTACACGCATTGAAATCGTCGCACTGCGCGTTGAGGGTACAACCACCAGATCGACGGACAGCGCCTTTACTGTCACCAAGAGCCACGTTGCCGCAGGCCATGACAGCACACACGACCATACACGCACGCATGGACAGCTTCATAAACTTAGTCAATGTCCTACTGGACAATAGTCGCAAAACAAACACTCCCCAACACCTAATAAACGCGAATCACTGTACCCCTCCATTTGGATGTAGTGAAATCAACGATCCTTCGAACGTGAACTGCTCCTAATAGGTTACAGCCGTTCATTGATACAAGTCAACATCTATTTTTTTCACACCGATAAAAGCCTTGAGAGTAATTCTCTCTAATACTTAGCTCACTTGTCTTCATATCAAGGACCTTGAAGTCCCCCTTGAATAACTGCAAAATCAGCTTGCTCCACAGTACCGTTGCTGTCCACATCGAATACACGGGCACACGCTGCCGAGGGGGGCGAAAATCCAGTGACACTGCTATGGCCTGTAAAGCACCCCATAATCCCAGCAAGATCCCTTAAATCAAGTAGGCCATTGTCGTCAACATCTCCGAGCAAACAGCCATCACGGCAATCGCTAGAAAGCTGACAAACGGGGAAAAAAGACGGAATAGCTACACAATCTGCTATGGATAGAATTCCGAGGCATACGCCACTATTGGGATCACCAAACAAACAACACAGATCGGGGTCAGGGCATACGCATAATCCGCCAGGATTCGTGAGAGGACATAAATCTTCGCAGTCCGATAAACCGTCGCTATCCGTATCCTCATTATCTACGCAGACAGAATTCGCATCACACTCCGAATCATTGAAACAAGGCTGACCAAAATCTGTGCTGCCGTTGCATATACGATCGCATACGCTAGGCAGCCCATCCCCATCGCAGTCCTGTTCGCACTCGTCCGGAAAAGAATTACTATTGCAATCGCCACTCACTTGGCCATTGCCATCAGGGTCTGTCGGGTCGGTGTCACAATTGTCCGGTACGCCATTACCATTACAATCAATGAAAGCAACTTCGCACTCATCGGGGATACCATGACCCTCCACGCCTAACGGCTGACAGTCCGTACTCAACCCGCACATCGGAATAGCTACGCAACCCGGCGCATTACAATCAACGTCGCATTCATCCGGAATACTATTACCATTGCAATCAGCCGGACCGACCGAAGGCCCTACCGAAGATGCCGTAATTCGGTCACTGGTGCCGGGCTTAAATAATCCCAGCGCAACCGTTGTCACAGCTGGCTGAGCAGGCGAAATGAATCCGAAACTATAAAGCGTACTAAATCGTAGCGCGTTGCCATTGACACTGGCGCCATAGCTAGGAAACAACGGCGCACAACTACCCACGGGACCATCCATGCAGTCGCCATCATTAAAACATGAAGCCCCAATGTTAGCGCCCGCCGTGCATTGCCTTGCCTGCAATCCACTGCATTGCCCAGACACGCTACCAACACAATCACTATGATCGACACATCGCGCGCCATCTAAATCACCGCCGACGCACGTATCCAATTGATAAGGCTGACACAGCCCACCATTTATGCAATCAACATCAGCTACGCAAGACGTTCCATCAAGGTCGCCCCCCACGCACCTATGCGCAGACCAAGTAATCGCATCGCTAGCTTCCTTGGCTACCCAGTCGGTTAAGTCAAATACTTCGCCGCTATGGTAGTCCACATCATGAAAGTAGAGGTCTCTTACTTGCTGGTTGACGGGAACGGGCACGCGAAAAAACGCCCCGGATCGATCTGAATTAAAATTGAAAATGGCATAATCATAACGCCACTCAGACGTCCGCAACGGACTAGCCTTAGCTGCGAGAATAAACTTGCCTTCTCCTGGTATTTGAATCGTGGTTTCAGTCACACCCACGCACGTATCACCCGTAACACAATCAGCCGCGGTGATGCAAGGGGTTGCGTCGGCCTGGCAATATCGGTTCGGAAGACACATTTCGCCTACACCTGGGCAATCCGCGTCAAGCACACAAGGCGACAAAGCCACGTCACACAGGCCTTGTGCATCATGCTTGCCCCAAGCAAAAATAGCCGCCTCACCTGGCATGGTGACGCCTTGTGCATCAAATCGAAACAGGCCATTGGCCATGTTTACATCTGCCGGGCGGTATGACGCATTATTCGTCGCATTACCAAACGCCGCATCATCCTGAGCTATGTACTGCGATTCTAAATAATACGAAGCACCAACATTTAATGCAGGATCAAGATCTACATCATTAACTTGCAATCGACCACCAGTCACTGGATAAGAACAAACCAGCGTGTCGCAATCTTCAATGACTGTACACAAATTGCCGTCATCAACTCCGCCCACGCAAAACTTGTCAGGGCGTCGCGGCGACGGCGGGAACTCACCGGTAAACGCATTAACCTCCGAATGCGGGCCTAGGCCACTTCGATTTCCATTCAGATTGCTGGCGTATGTATCCCCGCAGTTCACACCGAGCGAGTTCGCTGGAGCAGCTTGGCAACCTGTGCAGCAAAAATCGCACGAAGTGTCGCATAAAGAACAATCTTTAGTCTCGGTGGAAAAACCATGCTTAAGCCAGGAAAGTCCAATGTGCTCAAAGCGGCCGGATTTTAAACGGTAGACATTCTGCATGATAACCGGGTGCAGCGACGATGCCGCGTCCCAATTTGCAGGTTGATCGCCGATGTTGCATGAGGTGGTAGCAAATGAATACGCCGAGGTGACACCATCAGTACCCCAGCTAGTTTGGCCAGCATTGAGAAAAGCAACATCCGATACAATAATGTCAGGCCCAGTCACAATAGACGTCGCGACCACCTGGTTTTGCGAAATGCGTAGCCCCCCCGCAGTAGCCAGTATAGAGCCTACTATGACGATCATGCCCAGCGCGATGCGAGACCTTAACCTCATGCTTCCCCCCTCAGGTTAGCGAATGCGGATACGCCAACAATTCTACCCCGTAAAAATAGCGACAGCGGTTGGCTCCTGAATCGCTACCTAAGTCCCTAACCCCAGTAACTCATTCTAGCAAAGTAAAACTGCACATTCAACGGCTAACTACTCATGAATCAAGTTTCTGACTATGTTCCGAAAAGACATGAGCTAATTGGCTAATTACCGGCCAGCATCATCGTATAGGCCAGGCCGGCCGTGGCTAAATGTATGATAAGCGGCACCAAAAAACTATTGGTCCGATAAGCAATGAAAGCCAGAATAACCCCGCCAGGCAATGACAAGATTAATTCTCTTGGGTCTTTACTCAAATGTACCAAGCTGAAATGTAGTGCTGATACACACACCGCAACCACGCAGCCATCCGGGATGCCCAACCATCTCGTCACCCCGACTAATCCTTTAGCCCCACAAGTCGGTGGGGCCAACCCGAACCATTGCAAATATTTCCTTGCGCCACTGACCGTCGATTCATAAACATCAGCCGTAGCAGGCCAACGTAAATTCTGCCTAGCCAATGCCAACACCACACCATGAAATAAAAAAAGCTCTACAAACATATTCAATATGTTGAAGCCAACGAACGCAGCATGGCCCGCTCGCGCGATATAAGGCTTATAATAAGGGGTAAATTGATCGCTTTGCGTCATCCACACAATAAACGGCAGCGACAAAATAACGCTCGCCATAATAAGCCTGATGCCAATCTTGTTGGGAACGCGTAGCCCCAGGTCTGCTGGTCTACCGCGACCAATCATGAGCATGATTAGGTAGGGGATGATTCCCATACACAATAACATGTAGACATGGTTTCGTAATTCAGGAGCCATCGGGCCTTCATACACCATCTGCACAGCCGACGAGACCCCCCGAAGAATCGGTGTATAAAAGAATAGTTGCGTCGTGCATAGCGAAGCGGGCCAGCTAGTTGGAAAGAAATCTAGCAGCGATAAGCTATAAACAAACGAAACGATGATCGCTATGATGCCCGCTGCCCACGACCCGCGAGGATTGTTTTCAGTAACTACAGTGGTGCAATTCATGCGGTTCAACAATATAAATGGCTTAAGCCCGTATCAGCCCAATACGACATCAAGTACCAACTGGATAGCATGATAGCTCACCATGGCCAGCTTGAAATATATTTATCAGTGGTACTTGATACGACACATTATACGCGCCATTCGCGAAACATGCAGATAACATTATCGGAATAAGATATATTTTTCGGAAAGAACCGCGATAGTTGCCAGGTTACATTGAAAGACGCCCGCAGCGGGAATATACTCGGTAGCTGAAATAGTCGCGCGATGGGAAAGTTAGAACGTTATAGGTGGGCGGTATCATGGCCAAACCTATGACTAAGTGACTACGTACGTCGGCTGCCGGACTGGGGAAAGACCGCGAGTAAAAGGGGGGAAGATTTAGTTCTTCCAATTCATAGCCAACGGTAGCTTGGTCGAGTGGACGCTCCAGCGTCACTGACTGAGGGTTAACTTCCTCATTAAAGCGACCGCAACTAATTGAAAAGAACAAACTGGGGTTTCTAACATGACAAGTAAAAAATCGCACCTAACATTGTCTCTACTGGTTACTCTTTGCTGCATGGCAAGTGCGCATGGTCAACTGACCCCACTTATTACAGCCGATGACTGCGCTAATGCGGATGTTATTAGCGGTACAGGCGCATTCACATATAACAATCTCACTGCAACATCGGTCGGACCAAACCACACAGCCTGCCTGAATTCAGGATTTGATGGGATCGATGCAGATGTGTGGGCGTTGTGGACGGCGCCATGTTCGGGTTTCGTCAAGCTAGACACTTGTGGCGACTTAACAGTTGATTCCAAATTAGCGGTCTACTTCGGCAGCGTCTGTCCGACAGGCGACGCATCACTGTTAGACTGCAACGATGATGATTGTAATCTACAATCTCGTGTGTGGTTCCAAGCCACAGGAGGAGAGAATTATCTGATTCGCGTTGGAACATTCACTGGTGAAGCGCCGGGTTCTGGCGACTTGAATATTGATATAATTTGCGATACCCAGGCGTGCAGTAAACCTATCGAAAACTGCCAGGATTTTGATACCACCGGTGCTTCCGCCAGTAACGGAACCACTTTTCGTGTTGCAGAAAATTTCACCCCCAATTGCAGTGGCGACTTATCCAGCGTTTGCTGGTGGGGTGAATACGATACGCTCAATCCACGAATGGATAATTTTACTATTCGCTATTACGACGACAACGCCGGGTTGCCTGGAAGCCTGCTAGCCACGTTTACCCAGGGAGCCTCGCTAAGTGTGTCGGGGCCTTTACTGGCTTTCGATGATGTAGATGGGCAGGGTGCTCGATTCACCATTTATGGATATACCGCGAATCATGCTCCGCTTTCCGTGTCCTCCGATCAGCAATATTGGGTAGAAATTACCAATAATGAAACGGGCACTTGGTTTTGGAGTTTTGCGATATTTGGCGATCAGCTTTCGGCCAGAGACAATGCCCCATTTGCTTACGACCAAACAGACCTCCAAGCGCGGAACTACGCCTTCTGTACAAATACTATCATGACCGCCCCCCCAGAACCTTTGTGCGTAGGTGCCACCGGCGCTTGCGCAACTGGCGGCAACGGAACAGCGGGCTGCGACGAATTGTCTTGTTGCGAGCGCGTTTGTCTGTGCGACCCTTGCTGTTGTGAGGCGGACCTGTCCATACCCGGCTGCCTAGGCATTTGGGACGCAGTCTGTGCTGGACAAGGATTTGGTAACAGCGGCTGCGGGGCAGCAGCAATTTGCGGTGCACCTTGCGGCGCGTGCGTAAACATCGACGTTGCCGATCCGATCAATTGCTCTATGGATATAGCTATCCCCCACGACCGCGGGAGTAGCACACCGACATTTGCACCTTCGACAGTTACGCTAACTATGACCAATGGCGGTGACGCCGATTGTGATACGTCCAATGTAAACTTAGCAAATTTCAGCATTCGATTCGTACCGGCGACACCGATCGGCGCGCCAAGCATCACGGACGTAATGACAGCCAACAATGTAGCCACCGTGGTGCTCGACGGACCCTTGCCTGCTGGCGTATGGACCTGCATCGCACATAGTGCTGGCGCAGAAGTTTGCAGCGGCAGTTTACCGGGTGACATAGATAGAAATGGCTTGAGTGCTGCCTCGGACGTCAGCACAATGAAGGCCGCGCTGACCCTTGGCGCTGCAGAAGACATCGACCGCAGCGGTTCGCAAAACACACTTGATTTACTGGTTACGCTAGACCTCTTAGCTGGGGCAGATGCCTTTAGCGTATGGCTAGATGAGTTCGCAGGTCCTTGCCCGACTCCCTAATCGACTGATCAACTGGTTAGCCGACTGAAGCGCCAAATTCGATGTCGCTGTCTGTGGTAACAACAATCACCCGCTCGTGGGCAGAATCGCTAGCCGCGAGCAACATGCCTTGGCTTTCCAAACCGCGCATCATACGTGGCGCGAGGTTAGCCACGATGATGATGTTTTTATCCATGAGCGATTCCGGCGTGTAATGGCCCCGCAATCCTGCACAAATTTGCCGCTTTTCATCGCCTAGGTCCACCTGAAGTACAATCAGCTTGTCCGCATTGGGGTGTTCTTTCGCTTCGATCACTCGGCCAACACGTAATTTGACCTTTACGAAATCGTCGAAAGAGATCGTATCATCAGCTGGCGGGGCGGGTTGGTCAGTCATGTTTTCCTCGTTTCTTCTCAAGAGCCGCATGCTTCAGCTTGCGGGGCGTAAAAGCGTTATCTGCGTTCAAAAAAAATGGCGCTGCATCCGAGTGTACTAGGTCAGTAAATCGTTCGCAACCGATCACCAATGTCAGCCTGGAAGCCTATATTGACCGCAATAGTAAGTAGCACTTTGCTTGCGGACCTAAGCGGCGTCTCTACAATCCATACGAGTCTCTATTGTGCGCGTGATTTCAGCGATGCCATGATTTTTTTTGCGATTGGCGATTCCAAGATGAAGCTATACCCACTGACATTTGATCCGATTTTCAAGCCTAAAATTTGGGGTGGGCGTAAGCTCAAGACGCTGCTGGGTAAAAATCTACCGCCGGACGTACCAGTCGGCGAATCCTGGGAAATTGCTGATCTGGAAGACGATCAATCGGTCGTGTCGGATGGGCCAGCGAAGGGCAAGACGATTCACGAGATGATGGACCTGTGGCGCGATGAACTTCTCGGCTCCGCAGCGCCTTTTGAAGGGCGATTTCCTCTGCTGATCAAATTTCTCGACGCCAACGAAACGCTCAGCGTTCAGGTTCACCCGGACAAAGCCATGGCTCAGCGACTAGGAGGCCGGGTTCGCATCAAAAACGAAACGTGGTACGTCGTTGCTGCCGAGCCAGAGGGTCATATTTATCGTGGCGTACGCGAGGGCGTTGATGCCGCAGCATTGCAGACCGCTATCCAAGAAAACCGCGTCGAGGCGCTGCTGAACAAAATCCCTGTTCGCCAAGGCCACGCTTATTATCTGCCCAGCGGAACCATTCACGCCCTCGGGGCCGGGGTTGTCGTCGCTGAAGTGCAAACTCCGTCGGACATCACCTACCGCGTTTACGACTGGAATCGTGTCGAAAAAGCTACCGGTAGGCCTCGAACACTGCATATTGAAGAGGCCATGCAGTGCGTTTCGTTTGATACCGCCCCCATCGCCGGAGAAGAAGTTCACCACATGGCCAGTGTCTGGACCTCACAGACGACACTAATTCGTTGCGAGTCGTTCGCACTAGACCGCGTGCGTATGGCTGCGGGCGTCGACCAGACCATCCCGACCGATGGTTTCATGATCTGGATGGTCTTAGATGGACAGGTGTCCATTCGTTGCGAAGGCTACACCAAGCCGTTTACGTTTGGGGCTGGTCAAACTATCCTAATTCCTGCGGGAATCAAAGATGCGCGGGTCGAGAGTGATACATCCTCTATGTGGTTGGAGGCATCGCTGCCTATCGCCAGTCCGCTGAGTGGATTCGAAAGGCCCGACAGAGAAAAATCGAGCAACGCGCACGCAGCGCACGAAAAATTTGTGCAGATTAAAACACCTGGACAATCATCGCCGACCGACGAAAAGCAAGGCGAATAGATGCGGATTGGAGAGAACCGCTAATCCACTTCAAGAGTTAATCTGGCAGGAAAGAACGTAGCAAGTATGCCGTCATTTACGATGGAAAAACTTCGGCGGGCCAAGAAAACGATTTACCTCGTAGCCTGCCTCTATATCGTCGTCGGGTTAGTGGTGGCTATGGTCGCGGCTTTGTCCGGTGATCGATTAAGCGCCTTCTTAGGCTTTCTAATTATTACCGGCGCGCTAGCCTGTGGGGCGGTGCTCATCGTGCTGCTACGATTTGGCGCTCACCTGTCATCTATCGGCGATCAATTGTCGACGCTTCATCAACAAATAAGCAACATACAACAAGTGCAACGGCAGTTTAACTCAGCCGTGGCTGATGATCCGCCGCAGCCACAAACCCTGCCCCTTCCTGATCGTAGCCATCGCCCAGTGGAGGAGTCGCTCGTTGCAGCCACGCTGGATAGAAGCCGCTTTCCTCGCCTAGCCAAGATCATGGACAATGAACCGTCCGGGCAAATCCCAGTCGCTGATAAATTATCGCGAAGTCAATCTCCAAGCACCACGCGTAGCCAGCGCGATCCCGTCATCGAAAAACCCATCAGTATGCGTGCGTACACGACACTGCCGCGCACCTGGCAAACCGCGCACCGTGAAGGTGACATCGCAGCCTGTCGGGCGATGCTTTCTACCTACGTGGATACCGCAGATGCTGACGCGATCGATGTGATGACGCTTCAGCTTGAACAACTCATCGACCAGGCGGCTGCCCATTTGCGTCAATCATTCGCCGGACATATTCACCGAGAAGATTATGAAGGAGCGCTAGCCGTAGGACATCGCATCGTCGAACTCATGCCAGAGCACGACATAGCTGAAGATTTTGAACAGATTAAGCCTTTCCTTTTCGAACGCGTCAAAAAAATCGCACAAGCAACAGCGACGGTGTAGATAATCTAGTAATTTCAGCAGGGGCATCTTTTTCATCATTCCCGCGCATGCGGAAATCCAGCGACGAACGTACGCGCAGCTTATGATATGGCCCGCTAAGTTACACAAACACGACGCAAGGCTGGATACCTGCATTCGCTGGCTTGACTGAAGCGATATGGTGTCAGTAAGCGCGTTGTAACAGACTGCCGGGGAAATAGTACCGAAGAATTTCTGCGGCGCTCTTACCTTCGCGGGCTTGCCCTTCCATGCCCCACTGGCAAAGCCCAAGTCCGTGGCCATAGCCTCGACCATTTTCAAATATGACCGCATCCCCAACCACACGCATGCGAAAATCGGAACTGCGCAGCTTACTGCCGTCTAGACACAATCGAAACTGTTCGACCAGCATATTTTCATGTTGATCGTCGTCACCATACAAGCGAATAGTCACTGGCCGCCCTTGTGCTGAACGCTTAATGATGGACAAATTCCGCAGTTTTCCGAGTGATCGCAATGAGGGGTTGCGGGCTGCGACCAGACGAAAAATGACTTGTTTCGTATACCGTACCGGTCCCCATCGATAATTATTTCTTGGCGCGATTTTACAATAGTCGCACGAGACGCCTCCGGCTAGCGGAGGAATGTCATCAGCCGGGCCGAAGATAGCCGCTGATTGGGTCATACCGCCGCAAGCAGCACTGTAGTAGGTACGTACGATTTGTGGCGCGGTGCCATCGTCATAAATGCAAACGATGCCTTCCGTGTACTTCGCCGCCTGAGTGGCAAGTCGGCCTGTGCGGTCCTCACGCAACCCGGCATAAACTTGTGAGCTTTGTCCATCTGTTACGTCCCACTCTTTCGATTGTCGATGTTGCATCTGACATAACGCAAAACTTCGTGACGCAATGGCCTGGGCGCGATAAGCCTGCGGGGCAAACGTTGGCCAAATTTCTCGGGCGACGACGCCAGCAACATAGGTTTCCACCTCAACTTGATTAACGATGTGAATTTTCTTGGCATTTGAAATAAAACATCGAAACGAACCTGGATAAGAAATCGCCTCAGACCACCCGCGCTTACGTCGCATTGATAATTTAATCGGCGCATCCGGCAATGATCGCACAATGAACGCTACCATGCTATCGGCAACGCCATTTATTTTTATCTCACCGTTCATGACCCGGATGCGTACCCGCTGGTTTGGCGTCGTTTGATGAAATATCTCCCCGTCAATATTCTCGAATGTGAGGGTATTGGCGCTACGAAAGTTGAACGCCTCCACATTCCGGCCAACCAGTACACGAACCCCGCGCAACGCGGTTTTGGTATTAGACGAAGAACTATTTTTCGCGTGGGCGGTGGAATGGATGATAACGAGCGAGGCTAACGCGCAGCCTAACCAAGCCGCAGTACGTGAACTGAAAATACTAGCAATGACCCTGTACGTTTTCGACATTAGGCCGGACCCGGCATCACATGCGGTCAGCTAGATTTGCTCTAGCTCGTTGTTTCGCTCGAAGCAGCCATCAGCTCGGTAGGGCTATACCAGACCACGAGCAAGGCGACTTCCAACGCAGCGTGCGAGATTTATGATGCGCGGAACGATAAACCAAATCGTTCTAATTGGGTCTTAATTTCGTTAAGCGATGTCTGACCAAAGTTTTGGATAGAAATAAGTTCATGCTCAGTCTTTTCAGCCAACTCACCCATGGTCGCAATGCCCATCCACTGCAGGCATTTTCTTGAACGCACGGAAAGTTCCATGTCCGATACTGAGCGACTCATATTTTCAACTGCGTTAGCAGCCGGGGCCGCCGGGGCAGGTGCGGGGGACTGTACCATCGCAGAAGGTTCGCCACGCGTCGTCTGACCAAGTTGAAGATGTTGATTGTCGAGCAGGTTCTTGATCTCACACAACGAAGTTTCACCAAAGTTTTTATACGTAAGAAGCTCTGCTTCGGTCGTCCTCAGCAAATCGTTCAGCGTGTGAACGCCCATCTGTCGCAAGCAGTTTCGGCTACGCACACTAAGTTCAAAATCGCTGATCGGCTGTTCCAGCGTGGCCGATTGCTTTTCGCGCTCCATCGCACGACGCTCATCGTAGACCATGGTATACGAGCTTTCTACCGATTTGAGAAAGTGTCGCGCACGCCAATTGTTAGGGTCGGCCTCAAGAACGGCCCGAATACATTTCTCTGCCTCGGATAATCGCCATCGGTCTTCAAACATGATAGCCATGTTCAGAAGAACCTGGATAGAGACTTTCTCCCCGCCAATACATTCCTGGTAGTAATTGAAAGCTGCATTATCATCGCCATACTGGTCGCTGATATTAGCCAAGCGAAAAGCCGCGTCCTGATGGTGCGGGTCCGATTCCAACGCCTCGAAATAACAATCCATAGCACCGATGCGGTCACCGCCAGCTTCCATAAGGTATCCCTTGAGGAACTGCAATTCCGCTCGGTTCTCTTCTGTTTCCTGGCTCGTGGCCAATGCTTCTGTCGCTTTGTCTAGTTGGTCGTTCTTTATTTGTTGTGAGATCGATTGGAGTGTGGCCGTCATTGCCTGCCTTCCGCGTTACTTGATTGTGTGTAATATCTGCTACGAATAAACAATCCAACTACATCGCCAGCCTATAGCGATTGAATTCGTAACCCCGGTGTCCACATAGGGAGGCTTATTGTACGGAGGAATTCAATAACTGACAACCACCCGGCGGTGCGCGATTTTTCAGGCAGGCCCGGGAGTATCGATCGACAGCTTACGTAACATACGAAAATCGTAAATTCCGGCATTATGACCATCCGACCAAATGAACTGAATCGCGTAATGTCCCACCAGCTGGGCATTGGTGACACGCCAGCTTGTGGGGTCGGTTTTTAGTATCTGCAATGGGTTTTCCTGCTTTTTATCCCGCTCCGTTCGGCAAGTCGCACAAGGGCATACCCGCCGCAATTGGGATAGGGAAAACTCGCTGGACTGGCCATCCTGCCACTGTATGCGCAAAGTTTGCGCGGCCATGTTGACCTTCAAATCCGCTGGCGATGCATCTTCCAGACCTGTTGGTGGGCTGGTAGGCGGTGTCTTGTCGGTAGAATTATCTTGGTTGGTCATCATACAGGGGCATCATACCACCATAGTTTGCGGCGAGCTATGCTGCAGAGCCTACCAATTGTGGAGCGGCTGATTCAGTTGGTTTCGCCAGCCTAGCCGTAGCCAAGGCGGGTCGAGGCAGGTGTTTGTCGAAAAATTGGGTAATCCGCCGACCGTAAGCATCTGGCGCGATAGTCACGGACTGGTTGTGCTTGGCGTTCGACACGATCCAAATTTCCTTCGGGCCCTTAGCTAATTCATACAGGCTTTGAGATTGTTGGTACGGGATGTAGCTATCTTTTTCGCCGTGGATGAACAAAATGGACCGACGGCGCAACCGCTTAACACCTTTTCTCACCGAGGGAAAACGGCATTGATGCGTGCTTGCGAACTCCTTAAACACAAACCAGCGATGCAGTTGCCAGGCCAGCGGAGGATGATATTTCACAATAAATCGCAGCCGAGCGAAGGTCATGGCGAAACGTTTGAATAAAAATTCAAGGGCGGTATCGCTGCTGAATGCCCCGTCGGTCACGATCACACGCACGTTTTCTCGCTCGGCAGCCGCCAGGATAGCCGCACCGCCACCACGCGATACGCCAAACAATCCCAAATCCTTCGATCGCCCCCGACTCTCTAAATATTCCCCGATGAAATCGATGGCAGCCAGCATATCCGACTGTTCACGATGGCTAGGCCATTGTCTCGGTCGATAATCCGGCTCGTCCTGGGATTGGCCATGACCTCGAAAATCAAAGGTGAAAACGTCATAACCAGCCTCAAGCAATGATGAAGCATATCGAAAAGCGCTGGATCGTTCGCTGGCGAATTCGTGGGCGAATACGATCATACCCAGCGGCGGTTTATCTGTGGCTCCGGAAATGATCAGGCCGCGCAATCCGAATCCATCAACAGATTGAAAAGTAACTTCTTCGCAGGGATATTTGGAAGTTACGCCGTTGCCAGATTCAGGCGTAGGTGCGGCGCCGTCCATCAAGCGTATCGCGACACGGGCATATTTTCGCAAAATGGAGATGGGGTAGCAAATGAATAGCAGAGAAACGACGACAACCACGCTGGCCCATTCATGCTGGCCAATGAAATCTAAAAATCCATAAAAAAACGGCATCATGGTTATATCAGCACATGGCGCGCTTTGCCTTCGCCATTTTTAATTTGACCCGATTCGTTCCACCCTAATGGCATACTTCGTCAAGGTATATCACTTTAATGCGACATTCTTCTGGGAACTACTGATTTTTGAGCGCTACATCAAAATAGAGCTTGCTCTAGCTTGGAACGCCTGTGCCAGAATGATAGCAGTGTTTACCGAACACTCTCCAGTTTGGCAAGTAATTTTGTCAATTGTTTCTTCGCCACCCAGCTTGTCGAAGTGTCCATCTTAACGATAGATGTGGGCGGCCGATACCGGAGGCAGGCCTTGCAATACGCGGATGACATCTTCAGCCACCGCGCTCATCCTGGTTTGACTCATGGGCGTCTTAGCCCCGATATGGGGGGTGAAAATAATATGCGGCGCAGCCAATAGCGGATGATTAGCCGCAGGAGGTTCTTCGTCTAGTACGTCCAACGCTGCGCCGCTGAGCGCGCCATTACGCAAGCGATTGGCCAACGCCAAGCTATCGACCACCTGCCCCCGAGACGTGTTGATGAGCATCGCCCCCGACTTAAACTGTGATAGAGCCTCTTTATCAATCAGCCATCTAGTCAACTCAGTGAGCGGAACATGTAAACTCACAACGTCAGCCTGTTTGTATAAAGCATCTTTTTCAACGAACGTAGCCTGGAAATCCAACGGCTGCGGATCGATGATGTCATGATAAATCACCGACATGCCAAACCCAACTTGGCACCGTCGCCCCACAGCTTGGCCAATGCGGCCCATTCCAATAATACCCAGCGTCATCTCAGATAATTCATTAGCCATCGCATTCGTGCGGGCCTGCTCATATGCACCAGAACGAATGGCTGCGTCGTTGGCGGGAATGTCTCGAAGCAGTGAGAGCATCAAGCCAATCGTCAGCTCAGCCACCGCCCCGGTCGCAGCCGCAGGAGTATAAACTACGGTAACGCCATGTTCGGTAGCGGCAGTCGTGTCGATATTGTCCAGGCCAACCCCGCCCCGGCCAATGACTTTCAGATTCGGCGCATGCTCAATGACATGGCGTGTAACTTGAGAATAAGTGCGCACGAGCAAAGCGTCGCAATCAGCCACCGCTGTGAGCAGACAACCCTCATCGCAAGAATCCAGCACTGTCACGCGACCCGCCGCCTGCAAGCTTTCCATAGCCTCACGTGATAATCGCTCGGCGACGACGATATGTAGCTGTGATGGTGCCATCGATTATAATGATCCTAGGTGTAGCGGCGAGCGTCAACGGCCCTGCGGTGGATGCGTCATTAACATGGCGAATAACTCATGCCACATCAACTCAAGAACAATTCGATTTGCTCCAGCGAACCCAACTCTTGAACGACACGGGCAAGCTGCATCTTACCCATGCCACCCATTGTTCGTGTTGTAACGAGGCCTAGGCGAAGAATATGGCACATCAACCCACCGGCTGAGACCAGAGCGCCGCCAGGAAAAAGGCGAGAGCCGCAGCTGCGATTAGCCAGAATCGGTGGTGGGCACCAACTTCAAAATGTCGGGGGTCTAAAACAGTAGGCATAATTAAATCCTCCTGCATGGAGCATTAGCCGCCATCTGCGGCCATACCGAGATCGCACCAATGGGCGATTTGAGGCTCATTATCGACCTCTCAGGGCGCTCCGCCATAAAGCATACCATATGATTTCACCCCGTGCGGCCAAAAATTGATTTGCCCGCGATATCGGTCCTGTGACACTTCCAGCAGGTGCCCCATATGAATCAAGGCCTCCAAAACTGATATGCATCCGAAATAACTCTCTGATTCCACTCCACTGGCCAAACTAATTGTGTCACTTATGATCGTTCGCTGTGAACCAGACTGTTTATCATGACGTCTTGTCGTTAGCACGCGAACTAGCCCACGATGCGGTGGGTATGGCTGCTTCCTACCTGGGAAACGCCGCTACCAGCTTCAAGGCCGATCAAAGCGTTGTCACCGAAGCAGACCAAGCCATTCAGGCACATATTGCCCACCAAGTAGCCAAGCAGTTTCCTGACCATGCGTTTATCGGTGAGGAGTTGATTGCGTCCTCACCAGCCAGCATTGATCCGCTCACCGCTCGGTTTACCTGGGTGGTCGATCCCATCGATGGCACACGAAATTTCGTAGCTGGCTTCCCCAGTTACGCCACGTCGATCGGCGTGCTGGAACATTTCAAACCGGTCGTCGCGGTGGTCCACGAGCATATGTTGAATCGTAGTTATACGGCGGTGAAAGGTGATGGCGCCAAGCTTGATGGCCACGCCATTTCCGCCGTCGCGCCCCCGCTAGGCGCAGACCTCTTGATGGCCGGGCCTTCGAGTAAAGATCAGCCGACGACGAAAATTCTTCAACAGATTATCATATCGAAAGGGTTAATCTATCGCAATGTAGGAAGCTCAGCCATGCACCTTGCCATGGTAGCCGACGGTTGTTGTGCGGGCGCTTTCGCCCACCGATGTAAACTCTGGGACATTGCAGCTGGCCTGTTGCTCGTGGAGGAGGCCGGGGGGGTCGTGACGATGCTAACCGGTGAACCGCTCACCCCGTTTAATCTATCTGCAGACATGCAGGCCAACATCCCCTTCATCGCGGGTAATCCTAGAGATCATCAGCTACTACTGGAAATAACCCGGCCGATGTTCGCACTGTAACGTGCCAATTATCTGGCACTATCAAAATTCGAAGCCAGGAACTAGTGACCATTGGCCGCGTCATCACGCAATTTTCGTAAATCGTCGCGAAATAACTCTGCCTCTCTGCGGGCGACGTCTGCGGCATCTCGCGAGATAGCTGCTTCTGTACGCGATCGATCCAACTTTTCAAGCATGTTCGTAGCGTCGAAAAGCTTTTGTTCGAGTTGAGATCGTTTTTCAACAATATCGCCTAACGCTTCGCTGGCCTGGGACCACTGATCTTTGACCTGCGTATTGAGCACGTTAGCCAATTTGCGAATACCAGTTTCGATTTCTCCTACGGCTTGATGTGCGCGCTCCGGGCCATAATTACTGTACACAGTTCCCGAAGTCGGTGTGGCCGATGCGTCTGCATTCACGAAGTTTTCATCAGCCTGAGGCACGTCGCTGGCTAGGTTATCCGTCTGCGTGGTGTACTGAAATTCGTCCGCCGCGGCAAAGTCTTGCGCTTCAACCACTATAACTTCGTCGACGGAAGCCGTGTCAAATTGGACTTCCATGGCTGACTCTGACGCTGACGCTGAATTGCATGGTTGAGTGTTGTGAGCGGCGACCTCGCTCTGCATTGACGCTTGGGGCACATCATTTATCGGCGACTCAAAAACAGGCGCCGATACGGGCGGCTCGCCTATCGCATCCACTGCCTCTTCCATGTCATTAAAGGCTTTAGCATCCTCGGTAGTAGCTTCGTCTTGCATCTGAACGTCATCAGCCACGCTAGACTCCGCGATTTCATCCTGCGCGAGATTGTCGACCGTAGCTTCTTCATCAAGACTTGCTTCAGCGTCAGATGTTATCAACACTGCAGCGAATTCGACATCGGGGCTACTATCTTCAACAAGCTCAGACAGCTTGGCTTCCGCCTCCGCGAGCATAACGATAGCAGCATCCGCAGACGCTACATTCGCTACGGTTGAGGACCGATCGCCATCCTCGAAAGCACCAATCTCCACAGCTTCCTGCACAATATTTTGAGCTTCATCATTCACAACAGACATCATGATTTCCTTTCGCGTATTTGGAAATGCGCGGTCAATGTGGTCAATCATTTCTTCGACGAGCGGATGCTCGGCATCATGCAAAATAGTTTCCAGCTCCTCGTGATCGGCATCGCTAAACATGCCGCGAGGCGCTTGCCCAAAGGGCGTGCAACGAAACACCACTTGTCGTCGCGCGCGGCGCAATATTTCTAGCTCAGTCCGCAACCGACGCAGATCGTGCGGATTGTTTACCACAATGGACAGCACCTGGCCGTCGCGTGGAATGGAATAATGTCGAGGGAAGTAGTCCATCGTTTCATTCACCAGTGCTGAGCCAGCCTACAAGCGGCAAGAAGCACTCTCTTCCTCGATCGGCCGATAATGAAATCACGCGCTCACCGCGCCAAGCACACCCGTATCGTTCGTCGGATTTTGACCATGGCATCTTCATCTGGCCAAAGACCACAAACATCACATCGGACCTAAGCGCCAGCCGATGACTTACCCATATGGCTGGCTTTGATGTATAACCCAGCCAGTGTTTTTTAGGTTTGAACAAGATTAATAGTTGCGCTACTTTGACGAATTCGTAGCAAACTCCGATAATTGTTGCACCAACCGTGAAAGATAAAACGTTTGACATGTATGGGTGGACTTCAATCATCAGGGCCTGGCCTCGCTCGGTCGTAGGCATTTGGCTGTTGCTCGCAATCGCGTGCAGTTGGGGTGCGCCACGAATCCCAACACTTCTAGAAGATGATCGGACTCAATTTCTTCCTCAAAATTTACCCTCCCAACAAGCGGCGACACTGCTAAGAGAAGAGTTTCCCCTGGCAGCCTTCGCCAGTCGGTTCGTCGTAACCTTGAGCCATGAAGACGGACTTACTGCAGACCATCGAGCAGCTATCAAACGAGCGGCCGTGGCGATTCAAGCACAAAGCCAGGCAATGGATTGGCGTGTGCGATCGGCAAGTTTAATACCTTTTCTCGCCCCACTACTAGAGAGCGAAGATGGCCAAGTCGCACTCATCGTTGTGGAATTACCTGCTGGCCCGCTAACACACCATAGCGTCAAAAGAGCGCGTCAGGTGCGAGAGATTGTGCAGCACGAGACCAAGGCGTCTTCGCTTACCGTCGAGTTCACCGGCGACGCAGCCCTTGGCGAACTGCTCGACGATAAAGCCAAGCATGATGTAGATCGCACGACGCTGTGGGCTTTTATAGCCGTCGCAACCATTCTTCTTTTTGTATACCGCTCGCCAGTGGCCATGTTGCTGCCGGTGGCGACAGTCGCGATCGCGCTAATGGTTTCGTTGGGTATGATAGGACGAGCCGCGGCCTGGGGCCTGCCGGTCAATGGCCTGGTTGAGATGTTCATCATTGTCATCTTGGCTGGGTCGGGCGTGGACTATTGTCTTTTTCTTTTCGCACGGTTTCGAGAACGCATAGCGGCGGGGGATGACGCCCGACTAGCCGTCCAGACCTGCCTGCGACATATCGCCCCAGCTATTCTCGCTAGCGCGGGGACCAACGCCGCAGCGATGTGTACGCTTGCCCTAGCCTCTAACAGAAACTTATCGACCTCCGGCCCAACCATTGCCTTCGCCGTTGTCATGGTCACCGCTACCGTATTGACTCTGACACCAGCTATGATGTGCTTGGTAGGACGATACTTGGTTTGGCCTATGCGCATCGAACCGGCCAACGAGGATCACCGCCTGTGGTCACTGGTCGCAAATATAGTCACACGACGACCCGGACTCATTATATTATGTACACTCTTGGTGATGACGCCGTTTTGCATGGTTGGCATGAGGGTACAGCCATTGTTTGATGCCTATGAGGAATATCCAGCGGACTCGTCGTTCGTTCGCGGGGTAAAATTAATCGATGCCCATTGGTTTAATGGTAGCCCGGTCGCAGAGCAAACGTTGCTTGTCACCTTGCCGGAGACTGTTGAAACCGTTGATCAAGAAGGGCGGCTGTCATCGGCGATGGATGCGCTCGCCACGCAACTCGCCAATCGGTTTCCGGTGGCCTATTATCGTGATTATTTTCATCCTCTCGGGCGTGCTGCGGATAAAGATGCCAAGACAACGTCCCTACCCGCTTGGCTATCCATTCCAAAATCGTTAACCAGGCCTTATTTTATCGGAAAATCAGGACGAGTGTTGCGCATTGACATCGGCCTACGTGGCGAGCCTCGATCCAATGAGACCATGAATAAAGTCGAGCCGTTGAGACAAGTTGTCCTGGACGCATTAAACCAATCGTTCTCAAATTCGAAGGCGCCGTTTCCGGTTGAGGTTCACATCGCCGGCGGCTCGGCCGACTATGCAGACATTCGTGACTTGCGAGATCGAGACTTCAAAATAGTCGCAACAGTAGCCGTGCTAATGGTCGCTATGATTTTGTATTGGTTGGTGCGATCGTTCGTTCAGTCAATTATTTTGGTCGCAGCGACGATGGTCACGTACATAGCTTCCTACGGGATAACGTGGTGGCTTGCGGTAAGCTTTCTAGGCGTATCAAGCCTGAGTTATCAGGTTGATTTTCTACTTTTTATCGTCATTCTCAGCCTGGGGCAAGATTACAATATCTACGTGGTGACGCGTATCAGCGAGGAGCTTGAGCGCGCGAACCCGCAAGAGGCGATCCGAACAGCCATCGTCAAGACCGGTCAGGTCGTGAGTAGCTGCGGACTTATCATGGCTGCAGCGTTTGGATCTCTCATTACTGGCTCACTGGTACTCATGAAAGAATTTGCCATTGCCTTGGCACTGGGTATTCTGATCGACACCTTTGTCGTACGCCCCTTGCTCGTACCGGCAGCGTTGCTCCTGTTGGCCCGTCGAAATCGCATGAACGGACCCGATGGATAGTCAGTGTCGACGAACGATCAGACATTTCGATCACGTGAACGGTTACATCTGCGATGTGACTATGCGCGGGCGTTTGCACAAAAGCGTAGCGCCGCTGATGACGCCTTCGTGGTATATATCGCTGAAAACGGATTGTCGTGGTCCAGACTGGGCCTAAGCGTGAGTCGCCGCCTGGGAAACGCGGTGATTCGAAACTACGCCCGCCGCCGTATTCGAGAAGCGTTTCGTCGCGTAAAATATGACATTCCGCAGGGGTTGGATGTCGTCTGCGTAGCCCGAAATGGCGTGCTAAATAAAAAGACAAATCTAAAGCGGGCGATGGTTCGTCTGGTGAGCAAGGCCGCAGCTCGGCAGCTGCGGAATCAGCCATAACGCCGCTTAAGCCAGGCTGCTGTGCCCAGCCCGCAACCCTGCCCGGTACGACCCTATCAGCCGCACCGGGAGAGCCTGCGATTTTTTGCGTTACGCCTTTAACAGGCGCGAGACGTTTTTATCTACAAAATAGCGACCTTCTTTGAGATCGATATTCACGCCAGCGTCTTCGAGATTATTCAAATATCGAAAAACCGTGCGGCGTGACGACTTCAATTTACGACCTAAATCAACGATGGATACACCCTTTTCCATAAGGTTAATCATCTTAAGCTGTCGGCCATAAATAGAGCGCTCGCTTTCCAATTCTTTACACAACACCTCAGCCGCTTTCTTGACGGCAGGATTCTTGTCGTAATGGTTCGATTTACGTGCGGCCTTCAAGGCTACGTGAATTGCAAATGTCTCGGTAAAATCAGATCGAGAGCTTAACTGTCCAGCCATAATTACTACTCCTTAAAAATAAAATGTCGCTAACCTTAATAGTAGGCCTAAATCCCGCAGGCAGCTGATTATTCCATTCTGCGACGCGACGGTGTATCATTTTTTACGCCCTACGATACGATAGCCTAGTTGCGGTGTACTGACAATAGCTGGCACTAAAAAAAATTAATTTATTTGTGACGTGCTAGGGGCACTCACTGGTCTAAATATTATTTTAGGAGCATACCCCATGTCCTACTTACATTGGTCTAAGACGCGTCCCCGTGCGCGATACAATCTAGCCGGTAGCGGCGTGCCCTCCGCCGAACCGACAACTTTTGACACCAACCTACCAGCCGTCACTATGACCAGCAAAGGGCCTTATGGTGATCCGGTCCTGCTTGAGGCGTTAGCGAATCGCTATGGTGTGGATATCAACCAGGTGCTCCCCGTCCCCGGAACCAGCATGGCTAACTTCGTCTCCATCGCCGCAGCTGGTCAGAACGGCCACCCTGTAGCTATGGAATCGCCCGTCTACGACCCGATCACCCTAAGCAGCCTATTTCTCAAAATACCCATTCTACCGCTATCTCGCTCCCCGGAGGACGGTTTTCGCGTAAACCAAGAAGAGCTAGCTCGCGCACTCGCAGCAGGGGCTATGCTCGTCATGTTGACAAACCTACATAACCCTTCAGGCCAGTACATCGAAGCCGAGACGATCTTGGGTATCGCAGAACAATGCAATAAAACAGGCGCAACCTTATTAATAGACGAAGTTTACCTTGATGCGGTCCCGATTGCTCGCGGTACCTCATGGTGGTCCGCTGTAACCCTGGCGAACAATATCGTGATCACCAATTCGCTGACCAAAGTATACGGGCTAAGTGGATTACGTTGCGGATGGATCGTAGGCCCGGAAGATATCATTTTGCACGCACGAGAAGTAGTTAATCTGCTTCACGTTGACCTGCCCACTCCATCCAGCGAACTAGCCTTACGGGCATTGGATCAGTTTCCGACGCTAGAAAACCGCCATCGAGCGATCCACCAGGCCGGTCAGCCCATATATCGCCAGTGGGCCAGTGGTGAAAGCAGAATTCGATCGTATCCGAATTTCGGGGCACTTTTCGAGTGTTTTCAACTACCCCCAAGCGTCACTTCAGACCAGCTAGAAGCTCATTTGGTATCAAAATACGAGACTCAGGTGGTCCCTGGACGGTTTTTCGGCATTGCCGACCACGTCCGCGTCAGCACAGCCTTGGAGCCTGCAGAACTTACAGAGGGCTTATCTCGAATCAGTCAGGCGTTGGACGATTTAGTAAAGTGATAGTCAACCTGCCAAGCAGGCATCTTGGCAAGTTAACCGAGCATAGCCGTTGTTTTCGGATCCCAGGCCAAAGCAAAGCGCCCACCTTCTTCTCTCCGCCAGTGCAACGCCGCATGCAACGGTAACGGAGACAGGGGCCAAGTGTGTCCCACGTCGGTTGTAGCCAATACCGGATTCACCCATGAGGCTGGCAAGTGATATTGCAACAGTGCCATCATGGACGCCCGTTGATCGTTTTCACCCCAATGAAAATCGCCCAGCAAAATCCCTGCACATTCGTCCCAATAATTAGCCAGCGTCAGATGAGACAGAAATCTGTCGAACCTCTCTATTTTATCATTAAAATCTTCCAGCATCAGCCAATGCCCCCTTGGCCGAACGAAACGGTCATAGCGCGAGCCAATCACCGCTGAAAGCACCGTAAGATTTCCACCCACCATCCGCACCTCATCAGCACCAGGCCCATCGCCCATCAGCAGGTCTGCACGAATTGTTCTTACCGTTGGTTTACCCGCCAACATATTAACCACGTCGCGAAAAAAACTTTCACACTCCGGCTTTAAATGTTTTCTCGTCCAATCCGGCGGATGATCACGGGCCTCCGAAGGCGCGTCCGGATGGTGTGAGGCGTAGCGTAGCAAGCCATAGGTTAAAAATGCCGGCCCCATATCGTATAGGCCAATGCCCATCTCATACGCACCAACGATGTTAACCATCGGCGTCAGTTCGCTAAATCCAAAAAATGCTACCGGCGATGTTCGGGTCAACAGTACATCAAAATCGATGTGTGGCAGAATGCGTGTAAACCATGCCCCACCGCGCACGGTAACGATAGCCCGCACGTCCGGGTCAGCCATCGCGTTTTGAATATCCGCCGCTCGCAGCAAATCATCCGACCTGCCGCCTAACTCGTCCGCCTCCTTCGGGGCCAGCAGCCCAGCATCAGCCGTAACTTCCAAAGAGTCGCCAACCGCACGCTGCACGAAGTCAACGAACGCATCATTAGTCTCTAAGTTAAGACGCTTAAAAAACGTGGCACACGAACCGGCCGGGGCGATCAAATGCAACTTGGGTTTATTCACTGAATTACGCTAGCCCCGCAGCTTGGACAAAGGCTTTCGCGCGATCGGGATCAACCGGATTGACGGTAATACCATCTTGCTTGAGGGCTGTCCCGACGATGACGCCGCCGGTTTTCCCCAGCAATTCACCCACCGTTTCATGCGTAACGCCACTCCCCACGAACAATCGTCGATCGGGCACAGCGTTGCGAACCACATCAATATCGCGTGGGTCTGTTGGCGATCCCGTAGCCACCCCTGAAATAATCAGCCCGTCAGCCATACCTCGATAGGCGGTTTCTTTCGCGGCATCGCCCAAGTCTTGTTGACCAAGAGGCACTGCGTGTTTGACATGCACATCAGCCAGTACACATACCCGCTTACCGAGTAGTTTGCGATAGCGCAGGGTCTTAGCCGCCTGACCTTCGATCATGCCCTGATCAGTCACCATCACCCCGGTATGCACATTGACACGAATAAACGATGCCGAAGTAGCCGATGCGATACCTAGTGCCGCCATGGCGTCATTACGCAACACGTTTACACCAAGCGGGACGTTAGTTATTTGCGCGATGCGATCAATCGTCCGGGCCATCCCCGCGATAGTGGCAGGGCCTACGTCGGTCGCGGAAAAAGGCTGGTCACCGAAGTTTTCGATAATCAGCGCGTTGAACCCGGCCTCGACGAGAATCCGGGCGTCGCTCATAGCCCGCTCTAACACCGCGTCCATGCCAGTGTGATTCGGCGAACCCGGCAACGCGGGAAGATGAATCACGCCAATGAGCGATATGGAAGGTAGATCAATCATGCATTCACCGCGATGTTCCACGAACAGGTGTCATTAATATTGCCGATGATGGTTCGCATCCTAGCGCGAATAAGCCGTGCGTTGATGCGAAGAGTCAATCGCTTGAAGGTCGAAAGACAGCGACCACGTCTTCGATGGGCACGACGAATAGGCAATTGTCTTTCTCGAATTCGACCGGAATGGCTTGCTTAGGATTAAACAGCACGCGGTCATATTGACGCACCGGAAAGTTTTCGTCTTTCTCAATCTGGGCCGAAACCGCCACAATACGCCCCGTGATGTTAGGGATTTCGATCGAATCTGGAAGCTCAATGCCGCCCTTGGTAACTTTCTTATCCTCATCTTTGCGAATCAGTACCCGGTCACCGAGCGGTTCCACGGTATCAAGTCGCGCACTCTTTGTCTTTGGTTTATTAGGCATTCTAAAGGTCCCATCGTCATATAATGGCCGCAGCCTTCACTCATGTCGCAACCGCTGCATGCGTAACATATAATAGGCCAATTCCGCCTAAAGGACCACGCCCCAGACAAATCCGACTATAGACGCGGTATTGGTTCTGATGCTAGGCATCCCGCTTGCCAAATCCTCCCAAAAAGGTAACGTCAATAGTTCGATTGCAGGCAGAAGGAAGGTGACGCCGAACGTGGCGCGAAGAACCTAACATAGTGGGGATGATGATATGAAAGATCCGCGGATTACAAAATTAGCTAACGTGCTCATCAACTATTCAACGGCGCTTAAGCCCGGCGAGAAAATTCTTATCGAAGCCATCGACATTCCTTCCGAGATGACCTGCGAATTGGTCCGCGCAGCCAGGCAGGCCGGCGGCGAGCCTATCGTTACGCTCAAAAGCCAAGCGGTCCACCGCGCGCTGTTGATGAATTCGTCCGAGGCGCAGATGAATCTCATTGCAGAAGTCGAGGCCCTACGCATGAGCAAGGTCGACGCCTACATCGGGCTTCGCGGCTCACACAACATAGCCGAGACTTCCGACGTGCCCGAAGCTGCCCACAAACTCTACCAAAACACCATTTGGCAGCGCGTGCATCAGGAAATTCGCGTTCCCAAAACGCGATGGGTCGTCCTCCGCTGGCCTCACCCCGCCATGGCCCAACAAGCCAACCGCAGCACGGAAAGTTTTGAAGACTTTTACTTTGACGTGTGCACCATGGACTACGCACGCATGTCGACAGCCATGCAGCCTTTAGCGGCCCGCATGAACAAAACCGACAAGGTTCATATTGTGGGGTCAGGAACCGATTTGAAAATGTCGATCAAAGACATCCCGGCTGTCCCCTGCGACGGCAAGCTTAACATTCCCGACGGCGAGGTCTTCACCGCCCCCGTGCGCGACAGCGTAAACGGGACATTGCAATACAACGCCCGCACCATCTACCAAGGCGTGGTTCACGACCAAGTGCGCTTTGAATTCGCCAACGGGAAAATCGTCAAAGCCACGAGCACAAATTCCGAGCATCTCAATAAAGTGCTAGACTCCGACGAGGGTGGGCGATACATCGGCGAATTCGCTATCGGCTTCAACCCCTTCGTCACCGAACCCATGCTCGATATTCTCTTTGACGAGAAAATCGCCGGCTCATTCCATTTTACGCCAGGCCAAGCTTACGAAGAGGCCAACAACGGCAATAAAAGTGCCATCCACTGGGACATCGTCTGCCTCCAAGACCCAGCCCACGGCGGTGGCGAGATTTGGTTTGACGGCGAGCTAATTCGCAAAGATGGCCTATTCGTGGTAGACGACCTAAAAGGCTTGAATCCGGAAAATCTCAAGGGCTAGCATCTATCCCGCTATCGCATCCTGAACCGGGAGGGTGACAGGGGTAAGTTACCGCTTACCCGTGTCTTCCGAGGCCTAAGGCAACCAGCAAGCCCCGATATATCGATGCTATATGGTCACCAAAAGACCTGAAGCCACGCGACCTAGCTCCCAGGCTGGATTGGGTATCGAATCATCCCAGATTCGTAGCCATTAAGTGAGCTAATATCCGTTACAAAAAAATATTCGGCCATGCCCCTTGTGGCATCCAAATAGTTCTTGACGCCGACTTTACTCACAATAAAATTCCAGCGGAATCGCGGTCGTGGGGATAGCCATCGACCGCGAGCGGTTTGACGATTTGCGGCGCGGGTTAGGCGTCAATATAGTTTTTTCCAGTTAAGGAATTTGCGAGGTTGGACATGTCACACGAAACTTTTTTTGACGCTCATAGCGTCCAGTTGTCGTCGCAAGCAACGATGGAATTATTGCCTGATATGACACCGCTGGCCAATGGCCAATTGTCTCCGTATAGCGATGCGATAGAAAACCAAAAGGACACCACGGTACCCTACCGCCATGCCGACAATGGACACAAAGTTCAACCACGCGACCCTTGGCCACTTAACATGCATGACACCCTAGAGTTGGCCTACGAGCGCGCGATCTCACCACTTGCCTTTGACGCCGACACTGAGGATGTAGATTTTGATCTTGATGACGACGATGACGATGATTTGGACATCGATTTTGATGACGACGACGATGATGACGACTTTCTCGATGACGATCTTGACGACGACGATGATGATGACTAGTGTCGTCCGACCTTTCAATACGATTACGCTTTAGCTTCGATAAAACAATTTACTCAATTTGTTAGTTCGTAGTCCGAGAATATTCATTGGCTATGATGCGTTTTAGCGTGCTGGCACAAAGCGCGCAATCCAAGTTACAGCTATGATCAAGTCGCCTCGTGCAATTTCCGATGCATGAGCATGTCTCAAACACCAACTGAACTAGCCGCTGATCAAAGAACCTCGGTCGAAACGGATCGGCGGGCGGGCCGCAAAGCAGGCCGGGCCGCAGTCGATCGACGATCGGGTATGGATCGCCGTCGCGGGCCGGGAAGACGTCGCGGCGAAGTGCGAAGGGCGGCCGAAGAAGGTGAAATTACTGGTGAACTACTCGAGTTCATCATGACCATTGACGAATACAAACGCATCAACGAACGACCATTCCCCACATGGTCCGAAGTCTTCGAGCTCATCCACTACCTAGGCTATCGCAAGGTCGCGCCACGCGCAGACCACATAAACGACGCCAGCGGTAGCGATGCGCTAGAATCCGAATGTGGCGACGACAACGAACCGTCATAACCTACCCGCAAACTTCTTCGCATTGCGCACTCTTTTTGTGGTTTATATGCGTGCGATATGGTGAAACTGATCTAACTTGAAACATCAGATACGATCTCCGCTCGAAGCGTCTGAGTGAAGACTTACGGCCTACCACCACGAGAATTACCACCGCTGTTTTGCCCTCTACCACTACCTCCCGGTCGGCCAATAGTTACACCGCGCTCCGCCGCACGGCCACGAAGCGCAGCCATATATGTCATGCGTTGGGCCGTTTGATCCGGATTTCGCGACTCCGAATTGGTCTTACGCTCCTGTTTGCTTTGGTTTCGAAAAATACTTTGAAAATTCTTCCTCATATTGTCGTCTTCACCAGCCTCTTTGCGCCGTAATTCCATCTCTTTCATTCGCTTTTGAAACTCATCAATTTGCTCGTCCAATAGTGCTTGTTTATCATCTTCGTTCGCCGCAAAATAATTATCGATCCGTTCCTGCATGGATGAACGCCTGACATTGCGCATGTTACGCATTAGCTCGCGCCGCTGCTCGTCAGTCAGTTCTTCATCACGCAAGACTGAACGCAACGCACCTGGATGACCAACTGCGGCCTGGAGCGCTTCTACCGAAAGATGATCCGGAAGCGTGGTTGCTTGTTGGGGCACATCTCGACCTATGATCGCCCACACCGTGGTACAAACCACCACGAAGACTAGCAAGCTAATGAAAAGCGGATTACGCGATCGAGGTTTTGGCTTGGGTTTCATCTATGAACTCCTAGTTCTCAAAGTCGGTGACGTGGCCATCGCTATACAGGTATCGCCGCGCACCACGTTCGCCAGCTTTTCCGTGAAAGTTATCGTAGTCACGCATGATCCATATCGTGTTATCCGCAATTGGTTGACCGGTGAAATTGGCGATGCGCGTAGCTATTTCTGCCACCGTACTTCCGCCCAGTCTTGGTCGACTGCGATACTCGTAACTTGATCGCTCTGATTCGAAGTAACTCAAGCCACCGTTTGGATCAGGGCGAGCAGCACCCGGCTCATCTTTCGGACAACGAAAAACTTCAGAGGCATTACCGACGTGTTCAAGCAACTCATCCGCAATGTAGATAGGATTCTTGGTGTTCAAAGGCAACGGACCTGTCGATGGCAAAAAAGAAGCGTAAGGCAGTCGATCGTTATTCTCTGAAAGATACGACTGCATACCAACCCCGATCTGCCTGAGGTTGGAAGCACAAGCCATACGCTTGGCCTGAACCCGAACGTTGAACAGCCCGGGCAACAAAATACTGATGATCAACGCCAGAATCGTAATGACGACCAACAGTTCAATCAACGTGAAAGCTTGGCGTTTTCTCATCGTGCTATACCAGTAAATTTCGACACCTGTAGTAGGACAAGCACTCTTTCTTATATCCGACATTTCTCTATTGTCAGACATCGATCATCAAATCGCAATCGTATCCAAACAGACGACTCGATTCAACCAATATCGGAGACCTATAGAAAAAACATGATCCGACCGTGGTCCGAGCCGCATGCCTTACAATAATTTGCTGATACTAATGTCATTACATCGCATCCAAGCCACCGCCATATCCAAGCAGGTTGGAATCTAGATCTTACCGCCTGTCAGCAGAGGTAGGCAGCACAGTGTTCAGCCCATCACCGATAGAACCGTCTTTCGGACGACGTAGGAAGCTCACGACCGCTTGTACGAATCGTGGCGATGTTGTCTCCAAATGCGCCGCGTGATCGCCGCCGGGAAGTACCACCCATGCTCGATCCGCATGCCCAAGCCGTGTGAAGAACCAGGCGTGCGTGTCGGTTTTCGCGAATGGGTCGAACTGCCCTTGCAGGATCAACGTCGGCACATTGATTTTAGCCGGGTCGACTTCGTTGTATTCGTGCATCGCAGTTACATCCACACGAACAGGATCCGCTGCTAGAGCAGCCCTGACGTACGCTTCGATGGCCCGCTTGCTGATCGAACCGGGCGTTATGAAGTCCGAAGCAGCTGCCTTAGCCGTGTTCTGTTTTCTCGAGGGCGCGAGTGGGGTAGGGCGCTCTTCGATTACCGTGTCGAGACTACCAGGGTACCCGTAAAGAATTAGTGCCGACAATCGGGCACTATGCGCTTGAGCACAGAGTGCCGAAATCATCGAGCCCATCGACCAACCCAGCAGTGCAGGTTTACCGTCGAAGCGTTCACGGTCATCGATCCATTTGAGGATAGCCGCTACATCGGCGGCGGCACGCTTGGGAGAAAACCAACCACTCCGATCTCGAGGCGTGCCCCCGTAGCCACGAAGGTCAACGGCGTAGGTGGCAAAGCCTTCACCCGCGAGAGCGTCCATCAGCGAGAGGTTCTCACCATCAACCTGCAAGTCGAAGTCCGGCACACTACTCCAAGTTCGACCGTGTACGAGAAGGATCGCCCCATGCGCATTCGTTTGGCGCTTCTCCCAAACAGCAAACGGGTGACCATCGACAGTCACGGTATGATGGGTACGGGGAAACCGCTTCCTTTCGACCGGTTCCTCGCCAAGCACAGCCACAGTTGTAACCAACAAAACGACGAAGACCGTGCCGAGCGAGATCAGTGACGTTGGGCGTATCCTACTAACAGTCGCGCGTCGGCAGGGATGGGGTTTCAGAAGGCTCATCCAGTGAATCTCCGTATGGCTATTGGCTGATTATTCTCGTATGTCGAACGCCAATTGTCCATACAGTTCGTAGTTTTACTTGCGCGGTCCTGCAAACTTTGTCAGGTGAATATGAAGGTTGGCCTTTCAAGAAATATATCTTGCCCACGGCCCGTTAGTTATCGAATAGACTGTGTGTGTCTGACGATTGGTGCGGTGGTTCGTTCATGCTTGGAAAAAGGGCCGCTTGCATCGATGACGATTCGTGCAGCACGATCGGATACCCGCTTAACCTGTCGTATAGCGTAACCAACTGCTTCGCGAATCGCTTTAGACCAAACCGCTTCCGCGCTAAGAGATGTCCCTGCTCGGCCAAAAATTCTCGTCGCTCTGGCTGGGTAATTACTTCCCGCAGCGCGACAGCCAACTTGTCAGGACTGTGCGGCGGAACAAGCAGTCCGTGCTTACGATCCGTAATGATTTCAGGTATCGCCCCGACCGTCGTAGCCACCACCGCGAGCTTGTAAGCCATAGCTTCTAACAGCGAAATCGGCAAACCCTCATGATGACTAGCGACAACATACACCTCGGCCCATTCAAGCAATTCGGTCTTCTTATCCCCACGCACTTCACCCACATAACGCACCACACCGTTAAGACCAGCCGCGGTAATTTTCTGGCTCAATAATTGCGCATTTCCCGCACTGCCTTCCGGGCCTGCGAGTACCAGTTCAAACGTCTCGTTTTCGTTATGCAAACGTACACAGGCACGTAGCAAATCATCAATACCCTTCCAGTCATCCATGCGCGCTAGCAATAGCAAGCGACTTGGCCCCTGCTGTTGAACGGAATTTTTGTCTGCTGGTATTTCGACTGCGTTTTCAATGACGTGTATTATTGCACGAGGTGACATGTCTGCGATGCATGCCTGCCAAGCACTTGACAGTGCAATGACCGCGTCCGCCCTAGCCAATGACCAGCGCACGAAACTCCGACGAATAAAGCCGAGCTTTGCATAAAACTCGTCGAAAGCCGCCCCGTGTATATGCAGCACCGCACGAGCACCCACTTGTTGGGCAATAAGCATATCCAACACCGAACGAAAAAATGAGAATCCGCTACAGGTGTGAATGTGAGCCATGGGCGATTGGCTAGCCCGCAACTTACGGCGTAAATCAAAGAGACGACCTACATGTCGTCGCAGGCCCGCGGTCAACGATTCTTTCGAACCACTACGATGCGTCGTCTCAAAAAGCTGTACAGTATATTGCCCAGAATAATCAAGATCAGCCATCTGCCCAACGACGGTAGCTATCCCGCCCACCGCTGAGACCGGTGGGCCTACAACGGTAATGATCTTGGGCGCATCACACTGAGTTGGTTTGGCACCTCGTCCCACAGACGCTTCTCCGAGACCGCAATAATTACGGCTAACACGCTTACAATCCGTTACCGTCCTGATAACTTCTATGCGTATTCGTCGGTAGGCTATGAGCGATGGTTTAGATAGGTTTTACAAGGCAAAACGGAGAAAGCATCAGGTCTGAGCATTTCCCGTTTCCCAGCCAGCTTACTTGGCTATTGGAAACGGGAAACACGCTTTGAATCTGAAAATATTTAATTGCAGTTCACCCGCCCCTACGCACGTTTTCTTTTTAACGGCTGGGCTTTCTTGGTGACTGGCTTCGACACCGACTTACTTACAGGTTTGGTCGCTACCAATTTAGCTTCGCCCTCGTCCTTAGCTGGCTTTTCTTCTGCTGGCTCCGGCGGACGCCGCTTAGCCACAACAGCCGCGTAGATTTCCTGAAATAGTTCTGGATTGTCGATCAAATACTGCTTAGCGTTTTCTCGCCCTTGTCCCAGCCGTATGTCTTTATAACCAAACCACGAACCACTTTTGATGACGATACCATCGGCATCAGCTAGGTCGATCAAATCACCTTCCGCGCTGATACCGCTATCAAACATAATATCAAACTCGGCTTCACGAAACGGCGCGGCTACCTTATTTTTTACCACTTTAGTCCGCACGCGATTTCCAGATATCGTGTCGCCGTCTTTAATCGCTGCGATGCGGCGAATATCTAGACGGACCGAAGCGTAAAACTTCAGCGCTCGACCACCCGGCGTGGTTTCTGGACTGCCGAACATGACGCCGATCTTCATGCGAATTTGATTGATGAAAATAACGATCGTATTGGATTTGCCAATGGCTGCGGTCAGCTTTCGCAATGCCTGACTCATCAGCCGAGCTTGGAGTGCCACATGTGTGTCCCCCATGTTTCCTTCTATTTCCGCACGGGGAATTAACGCAGCTACGGAGTCTACGATGATGACATCGACAGAGCCGCTTCGCACGAGCATCTCGGTAATCTCAAGGGCTTCCTCGCCAGACTCCGGCTGACTGACCAGCAACTTCTCGATGTTAATGCCACACTTTTTCGCCCACGCCGGATTGAGCGCGTGCTCCGCATCGACAATAGCCGACACCCCACCGTCTCGTTGAGCGGCGGCGGCGACGTGTAATGCGAGCGTTGTTTTACCGGAAGATTCCGGCCCATACATCTCAATAATACGGCCTCGCGGCAGACCCTTGCCGCCTAGTGCAAGATCGAGCGAAAGCGTCCCCGTGGAAACGCCATCCACTTCGGCCTCCATTTTATCCATCTGGAGAATCGCCCCCGTGCCGAATTGCTTTTCAATCTGCTGTAACGCTCGGCCAAGTGCTTCCTGTCGTTTTTCTTCTTGCTTGTCGTTTGTGACAATCTTCATGATACCATCCTCGTTGTGTGATGACTTTAAGATTTACGCAGTCTGCGGTAGCGACTGCTTGATATGTCGGTCCTTACGAAGAAATCACCGACATGTTTAGTACCTATTTACCTTATCGTTTTACCTGTCGTTTTACCTGGTCGTTTTTACCTAATCGTTAAACTTTAACATGCTGATGTACCCATCAACCCGCTGATTAATTTCGTCGCGAGTGATCTTTTCTACACGACGTAATGAAAAATCATCTATCGCATAAGATGCGGCTACCGTGCCATGAACCATGGCTCGTCGTATGGTATCGCGATCAAATTTACCTTGCTCAGCCAAGTACCCCAACACACCGCCGGCAAAACTATCGCCCGCGCCAGTGGGGTCGCGTACGTCTTTAGAAGGGAACGCAGGAATAGCCACCGGGCCTTCTTTGGTAAGAAGCAGCGCGCCGTGCTCACCTTTTTTGACAATGACAAAATTAGGCCCTAGCGATAGCAAAGATTCGCCTGCTTCGACCACATTTAACTTACCTGTAAGCATCTGCGCTTCGGCGTCGTTAATAATGAGACCATTCACCATGCGCAAGGTTTCGAGCAAAGACTCTTTTTCAAGATTGATCCACAAGTCCATCGTGTCGCAAACAACCAGCTTGGGCTTGGTTATTTTTGATAGCAATTCACGCTGCAGCGCAGGATGGGAGTTAGCCAAAAAGACAATGTCGCTATTAGCAAAAGAAGCCGGCACGGATGGCCCATGCTCACCTAAAACATTCAAATCAACCGAGAGCGTATCCCTTTTATTCACATCATCCTGATACTTGCCGGTCCAGCGAAAGGTCTTACTACCCGCTCGCTCTTCAAGACCGGCTAAGTCTATATTTTTCGTAGAAAGCGCCTGCTTGAACTCAGCCGGGAAATCATCACCCACCACACCCACGAGACGAACAGGAACATATTGACACGCAGCAAACGCAAAATACACAGCCGACCCGCCCAACACGCCATCCGCCTGCCCGTAAGGGGAGATCACCGTATCAATACCAATGCTGCCGGTAACTAATAATTGCACGATCGAATCCTTTATATCGTTTTCGTTTTTCGCCGCGAGGCAAATACCACTTCTTGGCCCATGCCACGCCACCAAAAATGCTACCTAACGATAATGGCTATAGCCGCCGCGAAAAACTAAATCCAAGAGCGATGACAAAACCACCTTGCTCGTAGATACTACTATATCATCGTCCGCATGGCAAGCATAATGTTAGAGAATTGTTAGGTTGTGAAATTAGGCTGTCAGCCGGGCGTATTTCACCGAAATCGAAGCATTGATAATGCCACCTTACATGTCACTATGGCCGATTTCGAACCGCGTCTTCAGCCCGCCCGGACGCCAAGCCGTATGATGGCCCATCCTAATCTATGCCTTCCCCGTCCGAGCATCCACCGAGCCGCGGGCTTCAGCCTGCGCGGACACCCAATCGCAATCATGCTTACAATCATAATCCAGCCCAGTCCGTCTTCCCGATTAGTCAAGATATCATTTCAACCGTAGCCCAGAAAATTCTAGGATTATCGACACGAGACATTACAATAGAATCATGCCAGACCTTATCAGTGAGAAAATCGTACCCTTCGCTGGCACCTTCGACGCCTCCGCCATGTCGCGCGGCGAACCGGGCCTACCCTCTGGCTTCACCTGGCGCGATGAAGAATACATCATTGTGAAGCGCATGGACTCCTGGAAAAAGTCATCGCCAGAAGGAGGCAAAGCCGGCAACGAAGTGTACCTAAGGCGGCACTACTACAGACTCCGCATGAGCGACGATAGCGTGTGGGTCGTATACTTCGTCCGCCAAACCCCAAAATCCGGCAACGCCAAACACCGCTGGTTTTTGTATACCTGGGATGAGGGTTGAGATATATTGTTAGTGTTGAATGATTGTTCGTAAGGCCGGGTAAGGCTATTGCCTGCCGTCGAGCTTATAGATTTTCTCGTAGGTCGGGTCATCGACCCGACGTATCTGATTCGTGCCGGGTCGATGATCCGACCTACGCTCTGAATTCGTCGTTTTGGGGCGTTCGTTTTCGTGCCCCTCATTCCATAGCCGTGGCCGCAATATTCTCAAAACGTGGCGGCGGCGATGTGGTGCCCTTACATATACAATACCAATTTTCCGTGTAGATTCCACGGCGCACCCATTTACGAAAAGTCGAGAATAGCCACGCATGGGGGCATTGAACGTAGCCATGTTTCACGGCGTTGTAATGGATGTAATTCATGTGCCCAGCGAAATCATCGTCGTCACGAATCGTATGCTCCCAGAATCGCTGTTGCCATACGCCGCGCATACCCTTGGCATGTGTCGCGGACGTTACGCTGCGTTCTTGGCCAGTGCTGGATAACAGATACGCGCGCGTGAACCCCTCCTTGATTTTCCTCCATCGCGTTGAGAAGTCGGTATCACCGTCGGGCAACGACCACACGCAATGCAAATGATCGGGGAGCAGCACCATACCCTCGACAGTGAACGGACGGCGACGTCTCACATGAGCTATGGATTCACGGAGGAATCGTCGGGCCGTTGGATTGCGAAATAGTGGCGCACGTTGATGCGTTACGAGGGTGAAAAAGAATGTTCCACCAGGCGAGAATTCACGAAGATAGTTCGGCATGCAGTGCAACGTATTTGGAGGAGATGGGCACGTCAAGAAACGTCGGGTCGATGACCCGACCTACCGCCTACAGACTCCGCATGAGCGACAACAGCGTATGGGTCGTATACTTCGTCCGCCAAACCCCAAAATCCGGCAACGTAAAACACCGCTGGTTTTTATATACTTGGGATGAGGGATGAGATATATTGTTAGTGTCAAATGACGTATTCACAAAGTAGGGCATGGCTATTGCCTGCCGACGAACTACGCTGCTTCTTATAGTGTAAGGTATGATTTCAAATGAGAAAAAAGGATAATAAACCAGGTGACGACAGCATTCACATTGCCGATTGCCATAAGCGATGGATGCAAAAACTTAATAGGAACCAAAATGATCCATCATATTGCGACGAGTGGTGGAGCCAGCAATGTGGAGGCTGTAGATACTTTATGGTATTAAATGGAACAATTGGTGCGGATTATGGTGTGTGTTCAAACGCCAATTCCACATTTGATGGGCTTGTGAGGTTTGAACATGATGGATGTTCGACTTTTGAATCATCTGGAGATTGGGTCGAATAATTACGTCGGGTCGATGATCCAACCTAATGTCATGAAGAGGCTGTCCCCGGTACGCTTTCGCGTACGTGTATGACGGCGTTGTTTCGCGCCAACGTTTACTTTTTCGGAGGACAGCCATGATTACTATAGGAATGGATGT
>JAJDDW010000116.1 GCA_029260115.1 Phycisphaerae bacterium
ATCGACTCCCCCATGTCCAAAAAGAAGGAAATGGGCCACCCGGTATCCTTCGCTTTTGAATAGTCAGAGCTCAGATACGCCACATTCGGGGCATGTGCCAGATACATTTCCAGTTAGATTATAGCCGCATTTCTGACAGTAGCCCTTTGGAGTCGCTTGTAACCATCTAGTTTTATTGATTAGGCCTCCAATGTATAACCCGAAGAATAGTGACCCTACGCAAACGATAGGTATTTGAACAAACGCAATCCCCTCAGTTGAAGAAATCCGTCCAGGACCATAATGAGGATACCACACACTGACATAGGCTGGAATCATCAAACCGAGTATTCCGATTAGTCCACAGATGTATAGTACATAGCAATTCCGTCGCGAGTGGTTCATTGATATACGCGTCATCTTTATCGCAAGTGTAACAAACGGAATGAGGCCAATCACGGCAATTACGAATAGATTTTGGTCACCAAATGCATATTGTCTAGATAGAACGTCTTCAAAGGCTGTCTCAAACGGGATGCGGCCAACTATCATCTGCACAGCTAAGAGCGTCAGCGAAGGGGCGGCAAGGCCAATGACAATAGTCAACCAAAACAGCAACCTTCGTTGTTTCATCGTCAAATTTATAGAATGGTTTATTTTGGTCATTGTAGTAGTTGCTCGTGCTGGCCTGTCGGTTGGCCAACCTAGAAACGAGATGGGCCACCCAGACAAAACTACTTAGCGGTGTCCAACGTAATAGTAATATCAGTGCGCTGGCTTTTGTGGATTGACCTTGTTACTCCGGTGTACGTTGAGAGAAGAACTCTTTTATCAGTGTAGCGTGGAGCCTTAATCATTATCCAAATATCTTTGTAGAGAACACGTCCAGTGCGAAAAAAGAGGGTGGAGCCTCCTCCCGCGTTAAACATTGTACGTATGTTTGCAACTCCATTAATATCAGATTTGGTGCTGAATAGTAGTCGATCGTAAAACTTCGAATTCATGGTCGTATTCGCTTCTGCTTTCCTGGGATAACGAAGCTCTACGGTGGCTCCAGCAATAGGTTTATCCGTTTCCTCCGCGGTTATCGTGATAACCAGTTCTCCCCATGCAGCTCCACTCCATGAAAGACTTGGTAGGAAATAATTCAATCCGACAAGTATGGCCGCGATGATTCCCAATATAAGAATATATTTTTTCTTCATCGTTTGTCATCGACCCGACATTCTTGGCGCGCGGCATGCCGGGTCGATGACCCGACCTGTGCGACTAATTTTTATCCCCTAGAATGGTTTTGAAACAGCCTGCTTTTTATCTCATTCAATAATTCAGACCGTAGTTGCTCACTAGGGTAAAAAGTGCCAGGTATTATTTTCTCTGATTGATCGGCAAGGTGAAGTATCAAAGTGAAGCTGCCATCTTGATCATTATTGCTGTATGAATTCTTGGAGTATTGGCTATCAATATCTTTGATTAACAACCAATGGATTACATATGGATGCAGCGAGCCAATTTGCCACCGCATCTCATTTTCGCGCAATAACAAGAATGAACGACCTTTCGATTTGACCCACATGATTATTGCCGCAATCAAGAACACTACTGATGCTGTGCCATGAAAAATACGAGCCATGTTTTCTTCAACCACCCAACTCGGGCTCGTACCGATAATTTTATAAATTGACAATACGATAATCTCTAAAGATTTACTGATCCCACGTGTGTATCCTGCATCTCCTAAAGGGTCTGCTCCAATACTGCTTAGAAAGACCATTGCAGCTGCAACGAACAAAGCTATCGACCCCCAACACAATAGGCCACGTTTTTTTTCTACTATAATGACATCGGTCTCTGAATAGCCAAAACCGCATTCGGGGCATTTATGGGTTTTGGGTAGACCGTGCAGGTCATAATTACAATTTGGACAAGTCTCTATAAATGATAATCGCATATCAGTTAGCGCGGCGTGCCGGGTCGATGACCCGACCTACGCGATTTGCATTTGCACTCCATTGGCATTGGCTTTCTAGAACGCACATCGTAGCCGCAGGCAGGCAATAGCCTGCCCTACGAAATCCATAGCTTTTGGTGCAAAGCCATATGCGTCTAATGCGTACCAGCCATGAATGTTTTGTACTGCTCGGCGTCCATGAGCGATTCTAAAGAAGCTGTGGACGAAACTTTAATCTTTGCTATCCAGCCTTTGTCGAATGCGTCGTCGTTGATTAGTTCTGGATGGTCCGCGAGGGCTTCGTTTACTTCGATGATCTCGCCGTCTACGGCGCTGAAAATCTCCGACGTAGCTTTGACTGACTCAACCTCTCCCACGACGTCGCCGACTGATACGACCTTGCCTATTTCAGGAAGCTCGACATAAGTAATATCTGTTAGTTCATCGGCTGCGAACTGGGAGATGCCCATGGTGATGGTGTTATCTTCGCCGGCAAACCATTCGTGTGTTTCGCAATATTTTCGATCTGTTGGTATCGACATCTTTTTTTCCGTTTATGTTTACCGCCGAGACTCACTCTCGGCCAGCGATCAATAACTCTTGTTTAACTACCTTTTGGACGTTTGTAGAAGGGCAATTTCACCACAGTTGCGCCAGTTCGCTTGCTACCCATTTCTACTTCCAGCGTTTTCCCAACCTCAGCTTCGCCCGTTTTAACAAAGGCCATGGCTATGCTCTTGCCTAGCGTGGGGCTTAGGGTTCCGCTGGTGACTTCGCCTACTTCTTTTCCACCAGCAAAGACTTTGTAATGCTGGCGGGCAATGCGTTTCCCGTCAAGTTCTAGGCCAACCATCTGTTTTGGCAGGCCTTGGTCGCGGAGTTTTCGCATAGCGTCAGCGCCGATGAAGTCTTTTTCCAGATCGACGCACCAGCTTTGCCCTGCGGTGAGCGAGTCCCAGTCTTCGCTTAATTCGTGGCCATAAAGGGGCATAGCCGCTTCGATGCGGAGCGTGTCGCGAGCGCCCAGGCCCGCTGGTTTAATGAGCGGGTTAGGGTTGCCTTTGGTGCCGAATAATTTTGGTAACATCATTTTTATAGCTGAGGCCGGGACGACGACTTCGATACCGTCTTCGCCGGTGTAGCCACAACGGTAGACGGATATTTTCATGATGAGGTATGAGTATTCGATGAATCGATATCGCTTGAGACCAGATAAATCTTTACCTGTAATTTCATTGGCGAGTTCCAGCGTCTTTGGCCCTTGTAAGGCGAGCATAGCCGTGGTGGTGGTGAGGTCTTTAAGCGAGACGTCCAGACCTTTTGATTGTTGAACGATCCAGTTGGTTATTTTTTCTCGATTGGAAGCGTTGCATACGATGCCCCAGCGTTTTTCGAAACGTGACACGATAACGTCATCTAAGATGCCGCCATCTTCATTGCAAATGTGTGAATAGTAGCTTCGCCCCGGCTCAGCTTGGGAGAGGTTGCGGGTACAAAGTCGGTCCAAAAAGGATTGGCATTCTTTGCCGGTTAATGCAAGGCGGCCCATGTGCGATACGTCGAAGACGCTGCAAGCCGTTCGCGTGTGTGCGTGTTCTTCGTTGATGCTGGTAAAGCAGATGGGCAAATCCCAGCCCGCAAAATCGACCATGCGTCCGCCCATGGATACATGTGTGTCGTATAGCGGCGTTCGTTGGACGGTCTGGGTTACGGTCATGCGTTGTCATCCTTCCGGCGTATTTTCAATGTCGTTTAATTACTAGATAGGTACTCTAGAAACGCAGTGAGATCGTGTCAACGTCGAAAGTAGGATGTTAGCCCGCATCCCACTGCAGCGCTTCCGATAAAGGCTTTTTCGGGATGTCTGGTACGGTACAGTTTTGTGCGGGATGTCCCACGGGTAACAATAGAAACGGTTTTTCGTTCGCGGGTCTGCCGAGAATTTCGCGTAAGAATTTCATCGGGTTGGGCGTGTGGGTGAGCGTGGCTAACCCTACATGATGGCACGCGGTGATGAACATACCTGCCGCGATGCCGGTTGACTCGGCTGGGTAGTAGTTGTGCACCCGCTCGCCGTCGATCATTTCCCAATCGATGCGGAACATGATGACTAGCCAAGGAGCGACTTCTAGGAATGGCTTTTCCGCGTTGGTGCCAATGGGTTCGAGTGCGTCGAGCCAGGCTTGTGGGAAGCGACGGCCATAACTTTCTCGCTCTTCCGCTTCGGCCGCTAAACGAATTTCGCGTTTTATCGCCGGATCGCTAACAGCTACGAATCGCCAGGGTTTTCTATTGGCGCCGCTGGGGGCGGTATGCGCAATCGCGATGATCTTTTCTATAAGTTCCTTAGCCACTGGCTTATCGCTAAAAAATCGACAGCTTCGTCGCGCCTGCATTTGGGAGAGCAACGCTTGAGCGCTCTGTTGCATTTGTGCTTCGCTCTGGGAGGCCAAGGTAAAAGGAATCATGTTAGCTGGCATGGCGGGTCACCTTATGGCTGCGTTGAAATCCATTGCTTCATTCGCTGTTCGAGCATGTCGATGGGCATGGCGCCCTCGGCTAATAATGCGTCGTGAAAGTTGCGAAGATCAAATCGATCCCCAAGTTTTTCCTCGGCTTCTCTCCGCATAGCCAAGATGCGCAGCTCTCCGATTTTATAAGCCAGCGCTTGCCCAGGCCAAGTGATGTAACGGTCTATCTCCGATTCGATGTCTAACATGACCAAAGACGTGTTGGTCGCCATGAAGTCGATGGCTTGTTGTCGTGACCAACCTTTCACGTGCATCCCCGTATCAACCACCAGTCGGCACGCCCGCCACATTTCGAATGTTAGTTGGCCAAAGCGGGCGTAGGCATCTTGATAGCCACCAATTTCGTAGCCTAGCTTTTCGGCGTACAACGCCCATCCCTCGACGAAAGCGGTGAACGAACCATAGCGGCGGAACTTCAATAAGTCCTGCTTTTCTTGGTGCAAGGCCATCTGCAAATGATGACCAGGGATGGCTTCGTGATAAGTCAACGCCTCCAAAGTGAACCGCAATCGATCCTTGGGGGCATAGGTGTTGATGTAGAAATATCCCGGCCTAGCACCGTCTTCTGGCGTAGGATTATAGTAAGCCACCGGGGCTGCGAGTGCGCGAAAAGCTTCGATCGCTTTCATGACAATATCTGCTCGGGGCTGGTGACCGAAAAGTTTTGGCATCAAAGGCTTGGTGCGATTCAGAATTTTCTCGGCTGCGTGATACAACTCTTCACTAGAAGTAAAGCGAAATTTTGGATCGTTACGCATATGGGCCAGGAACTCGTCGAGTGTGCCGATGAAGCCGACTTCCTTTTGAATTTTTGAAAACGCCAGTCGAATACGTGCGACCTCAGCCAGGCCGGTTTCATGAATCTTTTCGGGATCGAGTGTTACGGTCGTATGCAATCGAGCTAAGGCTTTATACATCTCTTTTCCGCCGAGCAGCGCACCGATACCCACCGTCGAACGCGCGACCGGAAGGTATTCATCTTCGAGGTAGGCCATGAGTCGCAGGTAAGCTGGGATTACATCAGCTTGGATGGCGCTTCTTATCTCTTGATCGATCTTGACGCGATCTAGTTCAGTGAGAAAAGTCGCTTGTAACATCGGCTTATAAAACTCGCTCTTCGTCACATCGCGAACGACATGTGTCCGCACCTGAGGAATAACTTTTTTCACAATCACGCGCGGTGAGATGAGATCGCGATCGACACCATCGCGTAAGTTGTTGATGGTGTCAGTAATTTGGTCAGGAAAGCCATGTAAGCGTTTGATGTAATTGCGATAGTCTTCGATATTGCGAAAAGGCTGCGACACCAACAGGAGCGGGAATCGCACTTGAATGCCGTCGAGCGGGTCTATAGGCATGTAAGGCGAAATTACGGCTAGTCGTAGGATTTCGTCTTGGATCGTTCGATCGAGTAAGCGGTGCGTGAGTTGGTCCGCCTCATTGAGTAAAGGTTTTTGGACGCGCCGTAGTTCAGATAGCAAGCCACGCAGAGAATTTTCCCATGCTTTGCTAGCTTGCACACTGAGATCGGTGAGCTGGTCGTTGAAGCGATGATCGCCCATCGCGGTAGCTCTTTCTGGAAAGCGTGCGAGAGTCGCCTCCCAATATCGGTTGGCTACCTTTTCCAGTTGCGGACTGGTTTGCGCCAGCGCGAAACTGCTACCGTCGCTCAGCCCACTAACGATGATAAGCCCCATCGCTAACGATGCACGCTTGATAATCCATGTACGCATAATGAACCTCTCATACTGCTTGCCGACCCTTATTACAAAGCAAAAACAGTATCTTAGTTTAGTGCTGATCGTCAATGGGGCAGCGTGATGTCGTGGCGCACGCGCTTTTCAAACCTGGCTAGCGACGGCACGTTTGCCGCGCGTAATATTTCGGCAGCTTGGCTAAACCCCGCCCCGATGTCCGCAGCCCGATGGGCATCTGAACCTAGTGAAACTGACATGCCGCCTAGCTCGATATACCGATGAACGGTCGACAAAGCTGGCATGGGTTCATTCAATCCCTGACGGAGCGTGGAGGTATTAATCTCCGGTGTCAAATCTGCTTCCAGGCTAGCTTGAAGAATCTGCGAAATAATATCGTCGCATTGGCCCACTTCGTTTACACCAAAGAACCGCTGCGTGTACCGTTTTACAAGGTCCAAATGACCCAAGACATCAAACACCCGGCCATGTTGCTGTTTGATCTTTAGGCACCACTGCACGGCTTCTAGAACTGTATGCAGATAATGTCGCGTACCACGTGGCACATCCCAGTCCTGCCAATTTTCCTTACGGTGAATTTGCGCCTGGCCAAATCGATGCACGCTTAGCATGACTAGATCGAATTCGTGCGTATCGAGAAACTGTAAGATGAAATCTTCGCGCTCTGGCGCGTAATCAACTTCGATACCTTTCCCGATGAAAATATCTTGACCATGGGTGTCTCGCAGCGAAGATAACGCCTGCGAATAGGCCTCATCATCATACACGCATGAAGACCAATCCTCCGGGCCCGTGTCGAAATGCTCTGTAAAAGTTAGACCGGCTAGCCCGCAGTCGATGGCCTGTTGCACATTGTCTTTAGGGTCCGCGCGCGAATCAAACGAAAACTTGGAGTGTAAGTGCTGGTCGTATATTTTCATGCGCCATCTACACTAATATCGATCAACGGTTTCATGGCCGCGGCCCTGATGGACTACGCGGGCAATATCTTCGCACGCACATCGCCAAACCCGACGCGATACCCTTCACCTTCGCACCAGCCATTGATGATGACCGTATCACCGTCGGCGAAAAACTTTCGCTCCGAACCGTCTGGCAGCGTGATAGGCTGCGTGCCTTTCCAGCAAATTTCTAGCATACTACCGCGAGAATCTTCTGTAGGCCCAGAGATTGTGCCTGAGCCGCATAGGTCGCCGGTGCGCATGCCCGTGCCGTTGCTTGTGTGGTGCGCGAGTTGTTGAAACATATTCCAATATAAGTGCTTATAGTTTGTAGCCGTGAGTCGCATAGGCTCACTCATTTTTTCGCTTTGAATAAAAGCTTGCAGTTGAATATCAAACGCCCCCGCGCCATCAAAGCCTAGGTGAGGCAAAGGCTGCGGGTCTTGCTTAGGGCCAGCGACGCGAAATGGTTCTAGGGCGTCCATCGTCACGACCCACGGGCTAATTGAAGTGGCAAAACTTTTTCCAAGGAAAGGGCCTAGTGGGACGTACTCCCATTTTTGAATATCGCGTGCGCTCCAATCGTTTAGTAAGACCATGCCGAAAATGTGATCCTTGGTCTTGTCGATCGTAATTGGTTCACCCGGCTTATTACCCGTTCCTAGAAAAAAGCCCATCTCCAATTCGAAGTCGAGCAGTCGAGAGGCGCCATAGCTTGGTGCGTCAGCTTCGTCAGCTTTGGTTTGACCTTTAGGACGGTGAATGTCCACACCCGAAACAAACACCGTCGAAGCTCGGCCATGATACCCCACGGGAAGATGAAGCCAATTCGGCATGAGCGCGTTGTCTTTGCCGCGAAACATGATGCCAACATTTGTGGCGTGCTCTTTGGAGGAATAAAAATCCGTGAAGTCGCCGACGGCTACGGGCATAAGCAAATTCACCTGCGACATGGGTTTCATCGCTCGGTCGCGCAGGTCCGCGTTATCACGCAAGGTCGGATTATCCGCTGATAGAAGTTCGCTGATGCGCTGCCGAGCCTGCGTCCAAGCCTCTCGGCCTTGGCCCATGAACGCATTTAGGTTTGACGATGCGAAAACATTTACGTTAGCCAGCAGCGTATTTGAAAACAGTCCCGCTTCGTGGATAGCCGCTAGGTCCAGCACGCTTGCGCCGATAGCGACGCCTACCCGTAGTTGGCTATCGTTTGCATCGAAAATACCGTAAGGCAGATTTTGAATCGGGAAGTCGCTATCCGAAGAAACATCAACCCATGAAGTAGCAGCACCATCAATCGTATACACGTCGAATCACCTTTCTTAATCAATCTTATTCAGTTTCGTCTTCTCTGCATCTAGCCGCGGGTGGAATTAAAGCCCGACTCGTCGGGAACCCGCGCGGCCTTGCGAATGCCATGCAGATCTCGTGATGTAAAACCGCGATCATGCCTAGCGGGGATGATACACGCACACCGACTCCTACGCACGTCACGCAATTTGTTATCGGGGCAACTCTAGGCTGACGGGCCATATCGTATGGTTCAAGCGTATGGGCCATGGCATCAGCACGAGGATCATCATGATCACGGGCAGCCGACAGGGTGGTACGGGTAAGCAATAGCTTACCCGTGTTGTGTGAACCATAGATTCACGACACAATTTTCGAGAATCGACCTGATAATGCACCAAGCAGATGTCATTCCAGTCGCCCGACCCTTGCCGCCAAGCGTCGCCCCATACCAGGTAGCCACGGCTACCATCCCGACAGCGATGCCCATTTCAGCCGACGGCCTAATCGCCCAACCGCCAAGTTCGACGCTCACCCTCAGTGCACAGGAGCGAGATTTGCTCGTTATAAAAACGCGCCGCGCAGAGTCGATGGCTGTTGCTTCCGCCGTGATTGGCGTCACGGGTTTCATCCCCATCATCTCGCAGGTAGCATCGATATGGATGGGCTTACTAGCCATCCTCCGCATCCGCAAGGCGAAGCAGTTCGGTATGGACGCCCGGTTCAAGGGCTGGGCGGTTTTGGGGTTGATCAGCAGCGTCATCGGGCTGCTTGGCTGGGTCGGGATGGCTATAGGCGCGATGTTTCTCAAATCGACGCTGGGCAATTCCACGGACTTGATGCAGGGGCTAATACCTGCTTTACAGTAGGGAATATTGATGTACCTCGCCCGTCGACGAATCGTCATTCCAAGCTGCCAGCGTGGGATAAACGCATCTATTTTTAGCGAGTGCTTGACGAAACTGCCTGTCAGTTTTACCTTGCCAGTCCCTAATGAGGGCAGGTAGCTCAGTTGGTAGAGCAACGGACTGAAAATCCGTGTGTCGGCGGTTCAAGTCCGCCTCTGCCCAGTACAGAATAGCCTATTTTTATAGGTTATTATACACTTTCGAGAAACCCCATAAATTAAAGCCACAAAATACTTGCGTACCAGAGCGTACCAATCTCACTCCAAAAGCGAGCTGTAAGAAATTATCCCATTCTGGGCTCGTTCTGGGGCTAATTCAAGTGGGTTTTATGGCTAGTGCATGGTGCAATCAAACAGTAGATTCGTGAAGCAAGCCACTCTCGTCAACAGGCTGAAAAAGAGTTCTTTTGATGCCAGTAGCCATTTCTCATCATTATCTCGCGACTATGGCAATCACCGATTCGCACAGTACCAAAAGCTCGTCATCGCCGTAGGGGTAATCGGCGTCCAGTCGATCGCCTCCACCGTCCGCGACTGTTAAGCAATCAACAAGTCGCCACCGCCTTACCTGCATTCGAACCATCACCTGCACCTGCCACCCGTGGCGTAGTAGCCATTCTTGCAAATGAGACACAATCAACTCCAGAGCCATAATTGGGTCCACCGGGACATAGTCGTCATTATCTGAGCCCGTCGATTCTAGGCACCAGAACGGGCTGTCCTTGGTGTTGACATCGTCAACGTAGACGAGTGTGTCGCGCTGACCTAGTGCATCAGGTGAGTCCCACTCAGCAGGGCCTGTGATCGCTAGTGCGTCGGAACTGCAATCGAAGAGTTCTGTCACTGTCATGATAGTCATCCCGTTTGTAGCGAGCCACAGGCCTAGACTCACTTCATTCTACAGATACCGCATGACGAGGGAAAGGATAGCGGAGCTCATTGGAGAAGCCTGCGGTGAGCGAAACTACACATAAACACACCAATCGTCTGGCCAAAGCGATAAGCATTCCCTCACGTTAATCCGTACTCTCTGTCAACAAGGGACTAATGATATGGCAAATTCTACCGCTCATAACACTACCATCTACAAAATCGTAAGTAATTCAAGCATGAAACGAGTTTTTTTTATAAACGTGGTGCGATGCGGTCGCTAATTAACAAGCAAATTGATTTGCCCAAGTCACATGGACCTGTCAGCATCAAGCTGTGTCAATTGTCCAGGTACATTGACCTAGTCTTTGGAGACTGAGAATGAACGACTTTATATGTAGTGGCCGCTTCAGGACATCAAGAAGCACAGAATCTAACCTTGTTGCCCTAATTAATACATACGGTTGATGTCATTTTTCGCAAACTTTGCGATTTGGATTTTTTTGATCGTAAAAGAATACCAATCGTCATGATTGACAGATTATTCCATGTGTTAATAGAACATGATTTAAATCAAATCAAGACAATTCTGGTTCTGATGACATTAATGGTATGGACAAGCGTCTTTGATTCGAGGGCAGAGCGGCCAAACCGGAATATACTGGCGGAACGCTGGGCTTTAGTGATTTAAGAGCGCCTCAATCGACGCTACTGTCCTGTGAACACA
>JAJDDW010000117.1 GCA_029260115.1 Phycisphaerae bacterium
TACAGAATCTTTGTGGTAGTCTAATCCGACAAATACCTTAGAATCATTCATGTCCGTTGCTCCTTTGCGTTAGCTGGGCTAGTCTCGAGACGACGCTCGATAATCTAACCTAGGAGTAACGGGCTTTCATCCCCATCTACCAGTCATATATAACTATGCCACCGGCATGTCAGTGTCTTTTGCTTTGCGCTATATCAAGTAGCAGCTTGGCCGTTGTCGCTGAGGCGTGGGTGTTTCGCATGGGGGCTACCACTTCGCTTAACGCCTGCGTCATACGCTCCCTGTCCTCGCTTGATGCTAATAGGTGCAAGGCTTTTTCTGCGATGGGGTCGATCGAACGGTAATAGGGCATAAACTCTGGTACAATTTCGCTCCCGGCTAAGATATTCGGCAGGCTTAAAAAAGGCGTATGAATCATCCATCGGCCAATGGCGTGATAAAATAATCGCGACGCTTGATACATCACAATCATAGGCTTTTCATAAAAAGCAACTTCCAACGTCGTCGTCCCCGAGGCTACGAGCACCAAGTCGGCTGCGGCGATGAGTTCTGTGTGCCGATCGGATGACACTTCCACGCGGCAGCGACAATTGCGAATAGCCGCCTCCACAATCGGCGTAACTTGCGGACTAGCCACAGAAACTTGAAACACGGCTTGGGGATGCTTCTCCGCAATTCGCTCTGCCACGGATAATTGGTCTGGCAAAATCGATGCGACCACCTGCTTACGTGATCCGGGGAGCAGTGTCACGACCGGCGATCCCGCATGGCGAATCGAAGAGACAATCTCTTGGTCGGGTGGCCGAGCAGCAACGGCATCTGCTAGCGGGTGCCCCACGTAAGTCGCACCAATACCATGACTACGAAAAAACGCCTCCTCAAATGGGAGAATCACAGCCACGTGCTCCACCCGGTCCCGCAGTTTGTGGATGCGATATGTCGCCCAAGCCCACATCTGCGGCGCGATGTAATAGAGTGTAGGAACCCCGGCCGCCTGAGCCTTGGCCACTACCGGTAAATGTAATACGGGCGAATCGATGACTACCGCAGCGTCAAAGGAACCGCTACGCAGGTGTCGATCCACCTCGTTGAGCATACGGATCCCCTTGCCAGCCGAGCCGATGATGCCGGTCAGCATCGCTGCGTGTTTGGTCATATCGAAAATGCACTCACAGCCAGCGGCTACCATGCGCGGCCCGGCTACCCCTACGAAGCGGGCGGAGGGGCATTGCTCAAGCGTTGCCCGGATGAGCGAAGCTCCGTGAAGGTCGGCGCTGGCCTCTGCTGCGCTGATAAATATGAGCGGTCCGCGATTGCTGGCTGGGTTATTAGAGTTTGTTGTCATAGGGTTGTGATGTCGGATTTTGGGGCAATCTCAGACCAATCGAATGTCGAAGCGACAATAATCGCTGCTAACACGCCCCCAGACGCCCCGGCTATAATCCGTTTTACCCATGAGCATCCCAATAATCTACAGACTGCTGGCAGGGCCGAGGGACAGGTAAACACGCTATGACGATACGCGAAAAGCGTCAACGCATCGCCCTATCAAGGATAACTAGGTAGCTTGGGTGGATGGTCACAAAGCGTCATATGGGCAAAACATCCGCATGGTGAACTAAATATAGCTGATAATGGCATCTCACAAGATTTTTTACCTGTAAATAAAAGTCAGTATGCCCTCGTCAATTGGCTGTAATTTCCGGCTAAACTGATGCTTTTTTAGGCTCAGTTAGTGCGGGCAGACGAAAAAGGCATAGAATCGGGCAAAAAGATAGCCTAAGACGACTTGATTGGGTCATATATTTTGCTACACTTGCTGGACTGTATCGTAGTGAGTTGTTCTGTGTTTATACACATGCGGAGGTGATCATTGGCTTCGGAGTTGGTACGTCAGCTAGTTGAATCGGGTATACATTTTGGCCATCGGGCCAGTCGTTGGAACCCGAAGATGGCCCCGTTTATATACGGTAAGCGCAGCACAATACATATTATCGACGTTCGCGAAACCGTAAAAGGTTTGTTGCGGGCGAAGAAATTCATCACACAGGTAGTAGCTTCTGGGAAAGACGTATTGTTCGTCGGTACCAAGCGACAGGCGAAACAGCTTGTCGAGATGGAAGCGAACAAGGCGGGTATGCATTATGTCTCGGAGCGTTGGCTCGGAGGCACGCTAACAAACTTTAAAACTATCCGATCACGCCTATCGCGGCTTGACGAGCTAGAAGCAGCTGATGCAGACGGCACGGCTTTGGAATATAGCAAGAAGATGATTGCGACACGCACCCGAGAGTTGCGAAAAATTCGTCGTAACCTGCAAGGCATTCGCAATATGGATCGTCTGCCGGGCGTGCTCTTTGTGATTGATGTTCGGCGTGAAGCAAACGCGGTCCACGAAGCACGCAACCTAGGCATCCCTACGATCTGCCTGATCGATACTGACTCTGATCCAGACTTCGCTGATCTTCCTATCCCTGGTAACGATGACGCGATTCGCTCTATTGAGCTTGTTCTGCGACATATTGGCGAAGCGGTCGAAGAAGGTAAGCGATCGCGCTCGGCGGCTCCAAATAAAGATGATAAAGCACCACGTGCTCAGGCGAAACGAGCTGAACGTGCACCTGCTGGCGAAGTAGCGAGTGCGGCGGCGAGCACAGTGGGTGGTGGTGCAGCGGCTACAGTAGTTACCCCAGAAGCGCCAACAGCCGTAAACCCTGAAGGACAGTCCTCTTAGCTAATGGCGGTTGTGGTCATCCCGCAGCAATCTTACTAGCAGAGAACTTGCAAAATAGATTTCTCACGTCGGCTTCGGCTAGCGTGAGTTCGTTCTTCCAATAACAGTGGAAAAGAGACAATAAGGCCGGGATTTCCAACGTGACGTTGGAAGGACCAAGGACAAGGTTTGTAACACGATGGCAGCAATCACAGCAAAAATGGTAAAGGATCTGAGAGAAAAAACAGATCTGCCCATGATGGAATGCAAACAAGCGCTCAGCGAAAACGATGGCAACATCGAATCTGCGATGCAATGGCTAAAGAAAAAGCACAAAGGTAAACTTTCCGAGCGTGAAGGTCGTCTTACCGGCGAAGGCCGTATCATGGTCGTTATCGATGAGGCCAAGAAAGTTGGCGCGATTATCGAACTTCAATGCGAGACCGCATCCGTTGCCCAAAACGAAATGTTTCTCGACCTTGCCACCGCTTTCGCAAAGAAGGTAGCTGGCGGTAGCGAAGTGAATCCCAACCCTGAAGAAATTCGTAAAGACCCTGCGTTGGACGAGCAGTTCACCAACGTGTTCGGCCGGCTTCGCGAAACGATGAACCTCACGAAGTGCCAGCGTGTCGTAGGCGCTCATCTAGCCTCTTATGTTCATCACGACGGCAAAAGCGGCGTGCTGCTTTCGTTGGACGCTGTACCTAAATCCGACAAGAACATCGCAGGCGACCTTTGTATGCATGCGTTGTTTTCTCAACCGCTAGCTATTGATCGTGACGGCATGCCAGCCGACAAGGTCGAAGCGGTTCGCAAAGCGGCGATGGACATGGCTGCGAGTGAAGGCAAGAACGAATCTATTTCACAGAAAATTGCTGATGGTAAGGTCGGTGCGTTTTATTCAGAAAGCGTGCTTTTAGATCAATTTCATGTGAAAACCGATGATTACGGTAACAAAGCTAAGATTCGAGATATCCTCAAAGAGGCCGGGGTAACTGGCGTGACAGATCTTGTGGTGATGAAAGTCGGCGCGTAATAACAAACGTATTATCCAAGGGGGCGAAAGCCTCCTTTTTTTTGCCCGCACGAAAATAGCAAAAAGGCTAATCATGGCTAAACCAAAATATAAACGGGTACTGCTAAAAATCAGCGGAGAAGGGCTGTGCGCTCCC
>JAJDDW010000118.1 GCA_029260115.1 Phycisphaerae bacterium
ATTGCCATTAATATCCCAACAGTTGATGCCATTAGCACCGGGCGTTCCTTGTTCTGCAGCTGCATCGCCATTGCCAATGCCGAGTCCGAAAAAACTGCCATCGTTAAGAATAGCTAAGCCTAGTGCCCCCAATAGTAAATCACGTTGATAATCTTCTAGACCCAAAAAACCGTTTCCACCGCAACCAATGATAGTTACCGGCGGAGTTACCAAGACAGCGGTCAGCATGAAATAGCAAACTAACCGTTGGCTAACCGATCCTCTTGCGAGCTTCCTCTTTAGGCTACTCATCATTCTTCTTTCTCCTCACTCAATAGAATAGACACTGGGCAAATACATGCATGTTGGTTTACAGAGAAATTGGAAACGTAGTTGGAACACAAACGTTCCCCCATGCGCACACTGCACACTCTGTTTAACTAAAAGTGTATTTGTTTATCCCACGATTTGCGTTTTGTGCGATACGCCGACTCTAGGTCAGGCGCGAGAGGCTCTTTGCCCTTGGTGCACAAGTAACGCATCGATGTACATATGATTCATACGCACATGACATTTTCCCCGATTTATACTAGACCTGCATCTAACGCGAATCAATCACAAGTTCAAACATTCTGCGTGGGGTATTACGGCCGATAGCGACAATCCAATAATAAAGTAACGACTGCTATCTTCGTGTAAACAATTATCGGAAAGCGCTTATTATATAGGAAATGCTGGACTAGGTTGAGATTGTATATTACGCAAAAATCTTTGCGATGAGAGACCCATAACAATGCAGGGATATCTATTACGCTATTTACGACGTATTGAAGTGAGCGTCCGGTATCGGACTAATGTTTAACTGCTGGGGAGTTTGTGTATAGCTTTAATATTAATAATACACTTATGGTCGCTACACGCATCGTCCATGCTTACGAAAGGATGCAAAGACGACGCCAATGGGAATCATCATCAGTGCCATGCCGTTTCCGCAGAGTCGATTTGCGTTTCCCGATGACCGATCATTGGGCACATTGTCTTGCGCACCCGACACATTATCGGTATCAGCCAAGTCATCAACAATGATCGCTGAGGCGGTGGCAAATCGCAGGTGTTTTATGTTTCCCGTAAACATTTCGGTATACAATAATCCGCCGTCAGGACCGAGAGTTAAATCAGTCACACCGTTTTCTGCTTGCATGAATTCGGCATGAGACGCACCCACCTCATCCCCAAGTGACATAAAAAACATTTTGTTGCTGACAAAATCAAGGTGAAACAAACCACCTCTATATTGGCTAGGAAATTGCGTTTGGTCATAAACGACGCAACCAGTGATAGCTGCGCCTTGCTCCCCATAAGCCACCAGAGGCTGGATAAATGTGCCCTCTACCTCCGCTTGGCCAACACCTTCCACTACAGGCCAACCGCCGTTGTCCCCGCTTTGCACTAAGTTGATTTCCTCTCGTCGCGATTCGCCATTTGAGCCAACATCCATAACAAATAGCCGTCCGTCTGGCGCGAAGCAAAACCGAAAGGGATTGCGAAAGCCTAACGCAAAAATCGCGCGTGGTGTTCCCGTAGGTGTCGTGAAGGGGTTATCGTCTGGTGTCGATCCGTCTGGATTTATGCGACAAATCTTACCGGCGAAAGTCTGCATCTGCTGACTAAGCTCACTCTGCCCGGTATCGCCGATTGAAAAATATAACTTACTATCAGGCCCAAAACGCAGGCCCCCACCGTTATGGACTTGTCCCGACGTCGGTAGACCTGCGCGAATGATTGTCGCGTCAGCTCCGATGTCGTCCTGGTCCGTGTACCTAATAATTCGTTGTTCATCGCTGGTGACGGTGACAAAGAAATATACATACCGGTTAGCCGCGTAATCCGGATCGAGCGCCATGCCGAGCAAGCCGCACTCGGAAGCGGTGTAGGCTTCGATCGACACGAATAGACTGGGAGCGGTATTTACATCACTAACAACCCAGACGTTCCCGCCCTTCTCAGCCACGAACACGCGCCCATCTGGTGTTGTGGCCAGGGCAACAGGCTCGGTGAATCCAGTTGCAAATGTCGTTAGTTCAAAGCCTGCTGGAACGCTTTCAGCTGCGTCACCAACTTGGCAGGCACTAGCCATAATTAATAGCATCATAACTAGTGACATGCAGATGTTTTTTTTCGCTTTCGCTTGCATCGAACGTATGCCTGAAACAAAAATAAGATCTTACGAAAATAAGCTGCTGCCCACGTTGCTATCGAATGTTTCACCATTAACTTCAAAAATCGGTCGAGGATCAAACCCTAACCAGTTCTGAATGACATCGCTGAACACCGCCCGAAAATCTACATAATATGGCAGTGAGCTTTCATTCAAATCCCCGGTGCTAACTTCTTGACCATGAAGTCCGCCATTTACGGCTGGACCGGCTAACATCATATGGCCGCCATGGCCATGATCGGTGCCAGGGCTTCCGTTCTCCTCATTGCGTCGGCCAAATTCCGTATAAAACAAAATACATGTTCGATCCCACAGTCCCAGGGCTTTTATATCATTTACAAATTGAGAAAACTCGCCGTCGAGATTTGGAAACAGAGATTGATTAGCCTGATCTTGAGAGCCATGCGTATCAAACCCTCCATAGTTTAGCTTAATAACTTGGGTATCGAGCTTTGCAGAGGCTAGCTTCGCCGCACGGAAAAAGTCTCCGCGCGAGTCGCCGGTTGATTCGAAATTTTCTGTTCGAGAACGCAATTCTTCCCCACGTTCAGTAATCCGGCTATACGCGTCGAGAATAGCCGATTCTTGTGCAGTGGCACCGGGATTAAGTTTTGCAAGTCTACCGAAAGCCTCTTGCGATGCGCGTCTAAAGGTTGAATCCGGATACCCATACCTGCTGGGGTCACCGATGTTGCGTGTATCGAGCACACCAAAGGGATTATCAAAATATGTTTTACGCAACCGTTCATACCAAGGCGCAGCCGCACCGTCACCAGATACTAAATTGCGTACGCCGAATTGATATACTTCCTGACTTTCAAAGTGTGAACCATTCGCATCTGGATAGCCAACCTGCTGAACGATGGCTAACTCGCCTTGCTCATACATGCTGGAAATGGTCGGTAGAAGGTTAGTTATTCCCAGATCGCTTCGTCCCGGTAAAAGCGTTACATCAGATTCACCTAAGGCTAGGACAGGCCGTTTGCTTTTATATACCGCATTGGTAATTGGCGCGAGGACGCTTAAGGCATCCATCCCGCCATTAAGCTGACAAAGCACCAGAAGATTGCCTGAACCTCCGGAAGTTTGGGCGAAGGACTTAGCCAAAAGGTTTAATAACGGATCACTGACCGTCAACGCCCCCATACCCAAACCTGCGGTCTTCAAAAAACTTCTACGATCGACATGTTGATTTTCCAGGCAACCACTCATGGCTATCCCCCTTCGTACTTACAAAATTTTCTAGTAATGGCACGTCTTAGCAAAGATCGTTTATCGCCCGATTACATGTTCGTTCATAGCCATCAAACGAATCATTTCAGCTACATGACGAGGACGACGATCAGGCTCCTCTAAATGTAGGGCTCGCCAACCGTTTTGGTCTAAAACTTCGATATATATGGCGATTTCTTCTTCGGACAATTTCAAATGAAATACACTGGCCATGGCGTCAACGATCTGCCTTCGCGCTTCACGCTGATCCCAAGTGCTCTCATCTGGCAGTAAGTGGTACGGTAATAATGCCGTTCGATCAGGGCCATAATCCATCGCTCGGCCCAATGCCCGGACTCGGCTAATCACCCATTGATCTTCGAGCCAATACTTGCCTTCGCCCCATCCTTCTACGCCTGGCGGGTTTAGCAATTCGTGCCCGCCTTGCCGAAGATCATCAACGAGACGATTAAGTTGCGAGCCTTGAGAATCCTCACTGAACATGTGCATATCCAGTGTTCGACTCACACCGATCACATGGTCCACCGGGGATCGAATCAGGCTACCTTGAGCAGCCGAAGAAAACATCGCCTGTGAAGTTAAAATACGGCGCACCAGTTCAGATATGTCAAAGTTGGACTGCTCGAATCCTGAGGCCAGTTCGCGGACAAGGCTCTCAGTTGGTTCACTGTGTACAAAATATACAAAGAGATTTCGGGCGACGTAATCCGATGCTTCGTCTTGATCCAGCGTTAGATCGATGATGCTCAAGTAGTCGTGATTGCTCGCTTGGGTACGCTGCGGAAAAACATTTTTATTCGTTTCGTCGTGATTTATAATATCGAAAATGGGACGAGCATCCAGGTCACTCTCGCGTAGCAGTGTGATACCCGTAAACGCACGAGCGGCCTCCTGAATGTCTGCTTCGGTGTATAATTTGTCGCGTCCTAAAGTAAACAATTCCCAAAATTCGCGGGCATAGTTTTCGTTGGGATTACTTTTTGGACTGTTGGCACCGTCTAACCAAATCAGCATGTGAGGGTCGATGGTTAATTCCTGAAGGAAAGTTCGATAGTTTCCCATCGCATTTTCCCGTAACATTTCCCAGTGGTTCTTCGCTAAGTTTCTATCGCGCCCACCAAGCACACGGCGTGACGTGGCGAATCGGTCATGCCAGAACATGGTCATTTTTTCTTGTAGCGGACTGGGGCTTTCAATTAATCGCACCATCCAGCGTTTTGGAATATCCTGCTCGAAGGATTCTTCGAGGGCAACATTTGTGACAGACATCTGTCTATTCACAAGAAGATCATCTACCGTCGCAGTTAGCCCCTCGCGCACAGCCTTGGCCACTTGCTCAGGGGTAGCGCCAAAGGCCGCAGTGCGTAGCAAATGATACGCTTCGTCAGACGTTAATGTGTCGCGATACTTGGCTGCGGATTGCGCATTGCCGCCAAATTCCTTGCTGCTATCAAAGATATTTGATCCGAGCAGCCCGGCACCGCCAATACTTTCTCCGCCAACGCCACCGCTACATCCGGATAGCAGCGTTAAAGTAAATCCTATAAAAACGGTACGAAAGGATATTTTCTGAACAGACATGCCACTTACACCTCCTGCATTTTGACACGAACCAGCATCCAAAAATCATGGCTAGCCTAGCCTCGTTGGCAGGAATGACAGATCGAAGAATACGCAACGCAAGTCCTCAATGTTGTCGTGCAATTTTCATCAGGTCCGCTAAAGATAGTCACGCTGCTATGCGTCAATGCGACCCCACGGGTAAGCCCCAACCCGCCGGTTCAGGCTAAGATATCATCATACAAAAGGCAAAGTCACTCTATACTAAGCGTTCGCAAAATCGGACTTTGCTCACAGATCGCATTGAATATAGCTTGTCATGACTACACGTATCGGACGCCTGTATGTGAGAGGATCGAGTTA
>JAJDDW010000119.1 GCA_029260115.1 Phycisphaerae bacterium
CTATCACGGGCATGACGCTGCCCTTCGTGTCTTATGGCGGTAGTAGCCTGCTAAGCAATTTTGTGGTGCTGGCGCTGCTCATCAGCGTATCGCAACATCGACCATTTTTGTTGGCGGGTAAGCCATTCGATTTTCGTAAGCGATCGATTGTTGATCGAATAGATATTATGTCGGGTAGGTGACGAGGCATGCAATTATGTCATGGAATATTATAGATTGCAGCAAGTGTAACCGTCAGTGTAACTTTGAGAGTGTGCAACCATTTGCTGGGGGCGATGGTACTTATGTGGTGTCTTGGTATTGTTCTACATGTGACATTCGAGCAATGGATCTTTGCCCTATTGGCCCAACAACTCCGCGACATGGTGTTTGCCTCAACTGTGGTGCAGATACGTCAGCATCCTTATGCGATGTTTGTAAACTCGAAGCGGCCGAGATTGAGATTCGAGTGAATGAAGCAACTTCAAACGACGAGGCCAGCATTGACAATGCGCAAATGTACGCTGGACGGGGGCAGATTCGCCTCGCATTCAACATAATTGATTTACACTTGCGCGATTACCCACATGAGGTCGCAGCATGGACAGAGAAAGGTAGGCTCTTGTCACTAGTGGGGTATTTTGAGCAATCTCGCCAGGCATTAGATTGTGCTATTAGTCACGCGGAATCATCGGATCGACCACACATTCTTCATTTGCGAGCAAATGCGCTTTGCGAATTGCATCTTGGCAAGGCTGCCCTTCAGGACATCGATGAGTCACTCAAAAATGAGCCAGATCAGGTGTCAAGGAATTACATTCGAGGCAGAGCATTAGGTCTAGTTGGCCGAATTGATGAAGCGCTCGTCTGCATGAATCGTGTTCTCGAACTTGCTCCGGATCACGATGCGGCGAGGCGTGCGCGCGCCTTATGCGAAAATGCAGTGCGGTCGCAATGTCATCAACCTTGGTGGAAATTCTGGGGCTAATTGTGTCCATACTAAAGCCATTCTATGAATATGTCACAGTGCGGATGGCCTAACCACCTCCGAAATCTGACTCGTAAATGTTTCTAGCATGTGATTACAGCTACAGCTCTGATTTTATTCAACTTTCGTGTCAAAGACTAATGTGAACTTGTCCGCAGGATTTCTGAAGGGGAATTCTGCACGTTGCAGGTGACGCCGTTCACTATGGTATACGCTAGGATTTTTCATTTGCGTTCGAGAAGTAACGATGTCTAAACCAAATCGCGACATTCACTAAGCTGATCAGAACAGGTACCTCGACGAGCGGTCCGATGACGGCAGCAAAGGCCACGCCGGAACCGATGCCGAATACGGAGATGGCTACCGCTATCGCCAGCTCGAAGTTGTTGCTCGCCGCCGTGAATGCAATCGTCGTTGTCTTGCCGTAGTCCGCGCCGAGTCGTTTGCCCATCCAGAACGAGATTAAGAACATGACTACAAAGTAGATACACAACGGTACGGCTATACGAACGACATGCAGCGGTAACTGGACGATGTAATCACCCTTTAGTGAAAACATCACGATGATGGTGAACAGCAGTGCGATGAGTGTGATCGGTGAAATTTTAGGGATGAATCGCTTTTCGTACCACTCGCGACCTTTCGTTTTGAGCAAGGTAAACCGGGTGGTCATTCCCGCAAGGAATGGGATGCCCAAGTAGATGAAGACGCTCTTGGCGATTTCACCTATAGTCACTTCAACAACTGCACCCTCCAGACCTAACATTGGCGGCAACACCGTGATGAATAGCCAAGCATATAGCGAGAAAAACAGCACCTGGAAAACGGAATTGAACGCGACCAACCCGGCGGCGTACTCGGCGTCACCCTCGGCCAAATCGTTCCAGACAATCACCATGGCGATGCAGCGAGCTAGTCCGATCATGATAAGGCCTACCATATATTCCGGGTAGCCGCGTAGGAACAGCACGGCTAGCAAGAACATCAAGACCGGGCCGATGATCCAATTCTGCACAAGCGATAGGACTAGCACCTTCCAGTCGCGGAATATATCGCCAAGCTCTTCGTACTTCACTTTGGCGAGTGGCGGATACATCATCAGTATCAGGCCGACGGCGATGGGGATGTTCGTCGTACCGACCTGAAATCGATTGATTAACACTTCGGCACCCGGAAAGAAGTATCCACTGGCCACGCCGATTGCCATCGCCAAAAAAATCCAAACCGTCAAGTAACGGTCAAGAAATGACATACGTTTGATGATTCGCGTGTTCATGGGAAATCGCCTTGTCTGTGTGCGAGCCTGCGTTTGACTCACATCTCGATTTAATCTTGTGTCCCCCAATAAGGGGCAGTTGATCAGTGCCTCAAAGTTGACTCCGTACCCAAGTATTGCGTCGTGGGCTTCGGTTAGTTGCCGCATTCACGCGTCTTATAAAGTCGCGCGAGATCAGCCTGCAGTATGTCGATATCCCGCAGGCATCCACGCACGCAGTTCAGCAGCCTGCGGTGCAGACCAGCGGGATGTTTTGCGGCGGTGTAGTGTTTCCACTTCCCGTCTTGTCGGACGGTCACTAGGCCAGCCTTGCGCAGGTAGGCGAGGTGCCGCGAAATTTTCGGTTGCGGCTCGTCGAGCGCTACGCATAGATCGCAGACGCAAACCTCGCGTTCGAGTAGTAGGTTTAACAGGCGAATCCTGCTCTCGTCGGCAAACGCCCGGAACACGGTGTTGGTTGTCTCAAGCATGTCAGTCATGGTTATTCCATCATATACGCCTATATGCATATGTTATGTGGCGGTGGCTTAGCGGTCAAATGACCTCGGCGGGCTGATGTTTTGTCCTGGTGTCATGTTGAGACATGGGATTGGTATACCATCGACAAGCTGGTATCTAGTGGATTCGCTACTGTTAGGTTAATGCAAAACTAAATCGTCCAACTGAATCCAAAAAAGTTGAGGCGCATGTCCTACAGCTACAGCTCTAATTTAATCCAATTTTCATGTCAAAGACCAATACGCATTTGTCTATAGGATTTCTGAGGGGGGGGCTGCGCGCTGCAGGAGTGCCCGTGAACGAGAAATAAAATTTGTAAATATTTCTTGAGAAGTGTCTTTTATAGGTCTAACATGACGCATGGGGGAAGTGTCTATTCGGAAGAGACTTCAATTGTGCGTCACTGTCTATGAGCAATACAAAGGATCAATTTGATGAATCGACTAGCCGAGCGTTCGAGTGTCATGTCTAAGTTCTATCTTGTGGTTTGGTTACTACCAATCCTTATGTCAGCGTCAGCGGCCAATGCTCAGGTGACTTGTGATACTGACGCGCAGTGTGACGACGGGATTGTTTGCACTCGTGATTTTTGCTTTCAAAATAGTTGCCGACATGTCGGTACATGCTGCCAGTCTGACGCGGATTGCGATGACCTTAATAGGTGTACCAAAGATTCATGCGTCAATGGCCAATGTTTCCATCAGGCTGACACGACGTCGCCCAATTGTTGCCGTTTCGATGAAGATTGCGATGACAATAGTCCTTGCACAGAGGATGTATGTATTGATGGCGCGTGCAGATTTATTCCTCGCCCAACCTTTGCGGGATGTTGTGTGGACGATCTTGAGTGCGACGATGGCAACCAATGCACGGATGATATTTGTGATCAAAATACATGCGTGCACATTCTTGCGGCTGGCTGCTGCCAATCTCATGAAGATTGTCGCGATGATGACGTTTGCACTGTTGACCGTTGCCATCTTGGACAATGCGAAAACATCGTTGTCTGCTGCGAGCTTGACGCTGATTGTGATGATGGAAACGATTGCACCGTTGATAAATGTGACGGACAGCAATGTGTTCATGAACCCGATCTGAGCATTCCTGGTTGCTGCCGTTCTAATCGAGACTGCGATGACCGAGATGTATGCACGCGTGATTATTGCGTTGATGGCTTCTGCCGAAATGGATTTGATCCCAGCATTCCAGGCTGTTGTGCGACTGATCTAGATTGCGCCGACACGAACAATTGTACGCGAGATTTCTGTGATGCCAATGGTAAATGCCGGCATGTCTATACCTGCTGCAGGAGTGACAATCAGTGTAACGACCACGATCCATGCACGGCAGACCGGTGTTTGGATGGGCAATGTTTTAGTCGAGATATTTGCTGTCAATCTGATCTGGATTGCGATGATCAAAATACCTGCACCGTAGACAAGTGCAGCATGGATCGTTGCCGACATTTCCCGGATATAAATAATCCTGATTGCTGTAGAGACGATGGCGATTGCGATGATGGCTTGCCATGCACGCGTGATTTTTGTCGAGATCATTTTTGCGTATCAGTAACTAACCCAAACCTACAAGGCTGCTGCCGCAGTGATGCTGATTGTGATGATGGAAATGATTGCACGGAGGAACAATGCCGCGCGGATGGTCAATGCGAACGTACGTTTATTTGCTGTAGTAACGATGCTGATTGCGATGACGATAATCCTTGCACGGTAGATGTATGCGATGCGACTACCCAGCAATGTCGCCATGGCCTTGACCCGCAACTGCCCAATTGTTGCCAAACTACAACAGATTGTGACGACGCCAATGATTGCACACGCGATGCGTGTGTAAACGGCAATTGCGTTCACGTGCGGGTTTGCTGCCGAGAAGACATCGACTGCGATGACGATGACGCATGCACGGATGATCTCTGCGACGCAGGCCAATGTCGACATCGCGACACGTGTTGCAGTACAACAACTGATTGCGACGACAGCAACCGATGCACGTTGGATAGTTGCCTAAACGGAAAGTGTGAACACCGATTCATCTGCTGCCGTAGCGCGTCAGACTGCGATGATGGCGATCCATGCACCCGTGACTTCTGTAGAGAAGGCGTCTGCCGCCATGTGACAAATCCAGATAATCCAAACTGTTGCGGGCAAGACATTGACTGCGAAGATAACGATCATTGCACCCTAGATCGCTGCATCAATGGCCGATGTATACAGCGCCGTGTGTGCTGTGATTCGACGGCTGATTGCGACGACGGTAATGACTGTACGCGAGATGTTTGCGAGTGTAACGAATGTCGACATGTCGATGTATGCTGCTCGACGGATGTCGATTGTGACGACGGCAACCCGTGTACCCGCGAAGTATGCAATAATGGTGTCTGCGAGCGTACGTTTATATGTTGTCAGACAAACGAGGATTGCGATGATGGCAATGCCTGTACGATTAACCGATGCCATCGTGGTCGATGTGAAAGCGTCGTCGATTCTTCAAATCCGAATTGTTGTGATGTAGATACTGACTGCGAAGACGGCGATCATTGCACCCTTGATGTTTGTGTGCATGGCTTCTGCCGACAGCGGCAACTATGTTGCGATGCTGACGACCAGTGTGACGATCAAGACGATTGCACGGTGGATGTGTGTGATAATGGCCGGTGCCGAAGAAGAAATACTTGTTGCACATCAGCAGCTGATTGCGACGACGGCAACCCATGCACCATTGAAGACTGTGTCAACGGCGCCTGCGTGCGAAGATTCAATACCAATGATCCAAATTGTTGCCTGTCTGACGCCAATTGCGACGACAATCGGCCTTGCACACGCGACGTTTGTGTCGCTGGTTTTTGCAGGCATGATTTCTTGTGCTGTCGAAATGACGCTGATTGTGATGACAACGACAATTGCACAAGGGACATTTGCGAGGCTGGTTTCTGCCGGCATATAGACCCGTTGCCCGGCGCTTCGACCTGTTGCCGAGCGGATTTGGATTGCGAAGATAATGATCCATGTACGGTGGACTTCTGCCGCAACGGTACGTGCGTTCACCCGATGCGTGATACGGATCGAGATGGCGTTTGTGATTTGCGGGACAATTGTCGTTTCGTTTATAATCCTGGCCAAGCGGATTTTGATCACGACGGGAGGGGCGATCGCTGCGATCCGGACATCGACAATGACGGCGTGCCCAACGATGTCGATGTATGCGATTTTACGCCGCTGGGTGCAACCGTGCAGCCAAACGGAACTTTGTTAGCCGATACAGACGGCGACTGCGACGTTGACTTACAAGACGCAGCTTTCTGGCAAAGAGAGATCACCGGGCCGAGTAAATAGTTAGCGGTGGAAGAATCCCTTTGGTAGGGATGCAACGATAACGCAGCAGGGCGTTTCAGATCAATGATGGTCTGGAACGCCCTCTGTGTATCGCCGTGTAATCTCAAGAACGTCTTAGGTGTAATGTGAATTGAACAAGCCTATTTCGACGTTGGTAAATCAGTAAATCGGAGCTGATGAACAATATCGCAGCCAGACCGTGATGTATTTATGAGCCGTGGATGGAGCGAGTCGGCTATGGCGGGGCTGCCTTTTCCCATCCATGCGCTTGGTGCCTGGTCGCCACCGATGAGTATTGGAGCCGTGAATACTAACGCTTCGTCAACGAGTCCTGCGATGATAAACGACGTCAAGACGCTAGCGCCGCCTTCGATCATGACGTTGGTCGCTTCCATTGCATATAGCTTGTGTAATACATCGCTCGGTTGCACCCGGCCGCCACGTGATTTACAAGCTATAACTGATACGCCGTGCCTTGATAATGACACCGCCAATTTAGATTTACTCTTCGCGGCCGTTGTGAAAATGATTAGCGGCGATTGCTTGACTGATTGTACGAGTTTGGAGTTGATTTTTATGCGCAAGTCGCCGTCGAGCACTATGCGTTTTGCGATGCGGCCCACCCGTACCTCTCGCGCGGTAAGGCGTGGGTCGTCTTTGAGGGCCGTGCCACAGCCAATGATAATAGCGTCTACCCGTGAGCGCAGCCGGTGGACCAATCGCCTTGAAGCTGCGGAAGAAATCCATTGTGAATCACCGCGATGGGTAGCTAGTTTGCCGTCCAAGCTTTGCGCCCACTTGGCTATCACATAAGGCCGATGAAGGATCATGCGGGTAGCGAATGGTGCGATCAATTCGCGAGCCTCTGGTTCGCATACGCCAACGTCAACCACAATGCCTTCGCGGCGCAAGTGTCTTATGCCCCGGCCTCTCACGGCTGGGTTAGGGTCTTTCGTCGCGATGACTATTCGTGCGACCTTGGCTTGGATAAGCGCATCAGTGCAAGGCGGCGTTTTTCCCGTAGTGCAACATGGTTCTAGTGTGACGTAGGCTGTCGCACCGTGAGCCGTAAGGCTACAGTCTTGCAAGGCTTTCACCTCTGCATGTGCCCCGCCGAATTTTGGGTGATAACCTTGGCCCAGTATCTGCTTTTTCTTGGCAATCACGCAGCCGACCATGGGGTTGGGTTCGACGAGACCCTGACCTTTACGAGCCAGTCGCAAGGCAAGCTTCATCATGTCGTGATCAAATGTTGAACTCATGGCTGGTTTGCCTTGGGTTACAAATATTTCTTGCGTCGTCTAACTACCACCATCAATAGATAATCGGCAACGCAATAGGCCTACGCTCGTTTACCTAAGCTTGAAGTGAATAACAAGATGATAACGCCGCATACTAATGCGGAGTCAGCGATGTTGAACACCCAAGGCCAGGCTTGTTGGCCACCGATGATAGGCACCCACGCTGGCAAATTCGGTACGAATTTGATGAAGTCGCGAACCACACCCTGCTGATGATGCGTAACCTCTGATCTTACAAAGGATTGTGTGTGCGTGCCTTCCGGCCACACGCCGATGCGAATGATCGGCGCATCCTCGTCAGACACAATTTTCCCAATAACCATCCGCTGTTGCGCGTTCGTACCATCCTTCATGCTGATAATATCAGCTTTGATAAAAGTACGGTCGTACATGTTACCGACCGCACCGGCTAAAATTAATCCCAGCGCGATGTGTAGTATGTACGAGCGTTTAGGGCTTTGAACGAAAAGATAAACAACAAACGCCAAAGCTAGTATTGAAGCCGCGATGAAAAGTTCTGTTTGACCACTGAATGATCCGAAGACGGCACCGTCGTTTAGTGATCGACGGAATATGAGCCAGCCATCGATCATGTTACGTGGTTCGTTGGGTTTGATTGTAGAAAACGCCCAGTGCTTGGACCAAAGATCAATCCACACAAAGATAATAGCCGTAAGCCAAAATCGGCCATGCGACCACATATGCATAAGCGCTCGGGCATCTTCGTGGGTCGATGGTGCTTCTGGTTGTTGTGGATCATTCATAAGGATACATGTGTAGTTTGGCTAGCCTCGACCTTCGTCGCGGGCACGCGCGTATTCGATACAATACTTCGCCCACGGTTTCGCACGCAGCCGAGCTTGGCTGATGATATTATGTGTGGCTAGGCATACGCCATAAGTCTTATTGGCAATTCGCATTAACGCATCGTCAATATCACGGATTCGCTTTTGCTCGTTGACAATTAAACCAAGCGTGAATTCATGTTCCCAATTATCTGTGCCCAGGTCAGCCATGTGTACCGGGGCGGAGGAGTGTTCCGCGCCACCAGACCCGGCAGTTTGTGCAGATGAACCAGCCATATGATTGACAACACCCGTGAGTTCGTCGCGCTTTTGGAGTAGCAACTTCTTGAATTCCCGAAGCTCTTTGGCGCGGAGCGGTGTCTTGGGTATTTTTCGTTGTTCGACAAACTGGATCGGGTCCTCCGTCGTTGCCGCGGTGCTTGCGTGGTGATTGGCCAATCGCACTGAAGCCGGAGTCTTCTTGGGGATATCCATACCCACGCGAACGGCCAGCTTAGGTCGTGCCGGTTTTTTCTTTGCGACATTCACTTTTTTCGAGGAGGCTGCTACTTTTTTCTTTTTTGTAGTATTCTTGGAGATAGACCGCGTAGCCGCCGTCTTGCGGCTGGCTGTCGTAGCCTTTTTGGTTTTCTTCTTGGCGGTGGCAGCCGAAGTTCGTTTGGCGGTTTTCTTCGCCTTCTTTTTCGCCGTAACCTTTGGCTTGACTTTAGTGGCGGACTTGTTGCCCTTGACCGAAGTTGCGGCCTTTGCGGATTTTTTGACCTTCTTAGCGGAGCGGACACTGGAGCCGCTCGTTGCCTTTTTCTTGGAAACGATACGCTTAGTAGTCGAAGTTTTTTTCACTTTCTTTGCCAAGCTGCTCACCCCCATGCGTGTTGCTTAAAGTTCTGTGCTTTTAGCTATAATCTCTTTAATAACAAGGACTTACGTAAGTACAGAACGCCGAAGTATATGCGTTGGAAGTTGAATTGTCAAGCGGTTGAATTGTCTAGTTCTGTTGATAGAGGACTTCCACGACCGTCGGTTTTTGTACCGTTTGGGGCAGTTGAAATAGCAATTGGCCCGCGTCGTCGTGGGAGACTTGGGTCATGAGCAGATTATCCACATAGACCCAGGCCGAGGCGTTTGGCGGCCCATTGATCTGAAAAGCAGGCGAAAATAACGGGTCGGGCGAGCCGGGCATGCGTAGCCGAACTCGTCCTTGGGCAGGGGTAAGCGCGATACTACCAGTACTCGGATTGAGCCATGCATCCGAGGTTGTGCGACCACCGGCATCCAGGGCATGGCCGAGTTCTAGTTCCGTAACGGCTTGGCGACCATATGCTGATGCACGTTGTTGGACTTGATCGTCATTTAGCGTACTGCTAGACGAAAGAAAAAGTTGGGCTGACCAGTGGGCGATTTTTCCAGAACCCGTATTCGCAAGATAAACGACCGTGGTTCGATCTCGATTTGCACCTAGCTGTTCGACCATTTGGCCCGGCGAATTTTTCTGGTTGGTCTGGGCCATGAACAGAAGGGCGGCGTCCGTTGCTCGAAGCCGCACTAAGGCATAAGGCGGCGTATTTAGTTCGCCATCAGTTTGGCTTTGCGTTCGCACGATGTCGCCATCGTGCGTGGCTACGGATATAGCTAAGCCCATATCACCGGCGTTCCAGTCCGAACTACGCGGTGTCGCTTGTACGTCCACAAATACTTGTCCAGTTGCGTAAACAGTATATGTCCAATGATGAAGCGGACGATTCGCATAAGCCTGTGCGGGATCGTCTACAAAATGCCAAGTGGTTTCCATGACGATGCGTGTTTCATTCATTTCTGTAAGTTGGCTACGCACCGCTACGTGTTCGCCCAGCTTTTTGAAGTCTTGCGCGCCGGAGGGCGAAAGCGCTGCACGGATAGGCGTTGGCCCTAGCGTCGTGTGTTCGCATAGGTTGTGAAGACGATACGGATCGCCCGAAAGTTGATACCAGCCTACAATTTGCCCGTTGGCAAACACCAATTCAAACTTTTTGCCAGCCCCAACTCGCCATCGTCGTCCTACTCTTTGTGCGTAGAGGAGTCCCTCTTGATTTTCTGCAGCGCCAAAAATAGATTCACGATGTGCGGCTAGCATAATGTCGTCGATAAGTAGCTCGACCGGCTTGACGACTTGCAACAGCGATAGCTTAATCTCGCGCACGTCATCTAACGGCAGTCGTTCGCCGACGTCGGCAAGATCAATGCTTAGCTCGTTCCAGCCTTGATGCAGTTGAAGCGGTGTCTGGGCCGTGACACGATCGCGTAGCGGTCCTGCGGCTAGCGTGAGTTGTAATTGGGCCTGGGGCACGGGCGAAAATACCGACATCATCAGCAGATCGTAATCGCGCCAATCTCTTTTAAGAAACCAATTTTCCGCGCGGTCGCTATTGAGCACCGCTGAGTCGTGGTCAGAGCCCGCCGTAAACGCAAGACAATGTCGGCCAGTCTCACTTCGCCCTCGACGCGCGTCTAGGATGCTACGCGCTTGCGGCGACACACTGCTCAGTTGTACCAGCTCCATATGCGAGACATTTTCAAAATCCGCAATAACCGCGAATCGGCCGCTGCGAAGTTCTGGATAAGTGCGCATCAATCGATCCGTCTGCGTGGGATCGTCAGCCGCTAATTGTGGTAGCGTTTGACAACCACTTAGCCCGGTAAGCGAAAGCGCCAGGCAAGTCATGCGTAAACCGAGACCGATTCGTAAATTCTTGTCGCTAGGGATGTCCATATTGTGAAAAAATAGCCTAGTAAGATGGACAACGCAATTGCTGAGCCAAGTTATAACTTCTGACAACGATGCTGGGCGGTGGTTCGATGGAATTATGGTAAGCTACAATTGGGATAGAAGGTATCTCTATGGCGGAGCTGGCTGAGCATGTGGTCGTTGTCATGTCCTGACTGTGGTACAACACTGCCTTGGAAGGGGCGTATCAATAGTCGATCGCTGCGTCGACCATTTCCATGCGCCTCGTGCAAGGCTCAATTGCGGCTGAATCCAAGATGGCACGCCGTTAATCTCGCCGTCGCCGTCGGGTTGTTTCTACTCGCTTTGTTTGTAGCGTCGAATTGGCTGGCTTCTCGCATGGTGGTCCGTACATTCCCTATGATATTGGTATTAGTCCTATATATAGGCTCCAACATGTTTGGCCGGGTGATGATCGTTTCTCATGGTGAGGGCAAATGCGCCCAATGTGGCTATGATCTACGGGGCAGTCCAGAGCGCCGGTGCTCGGAGTGTGGTCATGCGGAGGAGACGTGAATGGCAATGAAAAGAAATATCACGATGGCAGGCCGGGTAGCTAGGGCGGTATCGGGCGCAATTTGCATTGGTGCGGGCGTAGCGTGTTGGTTATCTGGCTGGCCTGAGAGTTCTGGATGGCGTTGGATGTTGATCGGCGTAACGACGATGTTAGGCCTGTTTCAAGTATTTGAGGCAAGAAAAGCTTGGTGCGTAACCCGGGCTTGCGGCATCAAAACGCCGATGTGATATTGGCCGGCGATCGGAATTTTTGCGTTTGTTGTCTGGACGCATTCATGTGAATAGTTGTGCCAGTCACACGTATTCACTATAGCTATATTCGTATCGTCTATTCTGGCCTGCTGTAAATTTTGAACAATCAGGTTTTCATGGTGCGTATCTTAGAGTTTTTAGACAAGCTTATTGAAAGGGGTGATGAATCATGGCCGATGCGAAAATAGTCGTGGTAGGTCCTGGTGAAATTGATCTCATTACGGATTTGTACAATCAAGTTTTTTCTCCTGGCGTGGATGCCAGTTTTTTTACTAGACGCTTCGAAGGCCGCCACAACGAAACGATGATGGTCGCTATGATCGATGGCATGCACGTCGGTTTCATTGTCGGCTTTGAACTAATGCCTTCCACCTACTTCACGTGGCTTTGCGGTGTGCTGCCGGACTTCAGGCGAGCGCGTGTGTCTACCCAGTTAATGCAAGCTTTATCTTCCTGGGCGAAGGAAAATGAATATTCCATCCTCCGTTTCGAGTGCGGTAATCAACATCGCCCTATGTTACATGTAGCCATCACCGAGAACTTTGACTTAGTGGGCATGCGCTACGACACCTTCACAGCCAATAACGTGGTCATTTTTGAAAAAGAATTGCGGTAGAAATTCTCTCATGCTCAATAGCGAGCCGCGGGCTTCAGCTCGCGCGGACGGGCGAGTTTAATTGATGTCATCGATTAATTATTAGCGGGTGCCCCGTTATTTGCCAACTGGCAAAGGGCGGGGGAAGGATCAGTTACGAATTAGCCACTCATATAAAAACGTAGGGCAGGTCGTTCTTTCGCCGCCCAAGGCGAAAGGTTGACCAGCCTCAACCATTCGTACGCGGCCAAGCAACTGTCTTCCAAACGTTTATGCAAACCATTTTTCGCGCGGATCAAATATTGAAGCATGTCTAAAAGTTGGCACGCAATAGTCTAAGCAGGTCCACGATCTACGCTACATTTTTGATTTTCAATAGCATAAACCACCACATCAGTTCCATCATAATCATCATTTTTTTCAAAGCTCATTCCGCATTTCTCGAGCACACGAATGGACGCTTTGTTTTCAGGAATAGCCATGCCGATGATACGTTTCAATTTTAACACTTCAAAGCCATATTGAAGAGACGCTATCCCCGATTCCGTGGCTATGCCCTGCCCCCAGAATTTCGGAAAGAAGCGGTAACCCAAATCGACTTCACCATGAAAATCTTCCAGAAATTTCAAGCCGGAAAAACCAATGAACTGTCCGGTTTCTTTGAGAATGCAAGACCATCTTCCGAAGCCATGTTTCTTATAGTCGGGATAGTCCACAATCCTCTGGCGCATTTCTTCGACACTGCTTGGCGTAGTTTCGCCAGTAAGATAACGCATGACCGCTGGGTCGTTGTACATGGCTAAGAACGGCTCCGCGTCATCAGGATGATATGGCCGCATACCTAGTCGCTTGGTTTCTACGATATATGACATGCATTTATTCTCGCGTTGTCGACGATTATTGGCAACTTTGATGTCCGCTGGCGTACCACCCTTAGCCAGTAGGCAAAGAATGGGGCACCGGCATTTCTTACTTAATCTTGCCCTTTGCCTACAAGCGGGCAAAGCTTTTGAGCCGATATATCTTCTATGATTACTCGGCCCCAAGCCCTTCCTGCTGTGTTTGCCCATTTGGATCAACATGCCAACCCGGCTGTTGACATGGCCCTATGGCAAGCGCTGCCCCATCTGTCAAGTCCGGCTGATGAAACTGCGATTGATATGCTGGTGAAACGGATGCGAAAGCCGGTGGTGGTGTCTTTGATCGGTAACTTTGCCGAGCTAGAACAACGTCTGCAATCGTTGCTGCTTAAGCGCGTACATGACCTCGCGCCAGCTATTCGCCAGGCCATCGGGTCGCCTGACCTGCATCAACGTCTCGGTGCTATCGCGTTGATTCGACTTAGCGAGGATTTCACGCTGGCCGATATGCTCGGCGAAGGGATACGGTCGCGATGTCATCAAACACAAAAGCTAGCGGCTCAGTCGCTGTATGGAATGACGGAAAGATGGCTCGACGCGGCTAATCATCGTGGTGAGCTTGGCGATGCGGACCATCGAACGCGATGTCGGCAGGCTTTATGTGAAGGCCTGCGAATAGCTATGACTCGCTGGGACCATCATCGACAACGAAACGTGCTCGAAGCTGTCCTGTGGATGGGCGATGCGCTTCAGGCTGAGATAGCTTCGCTAACTTCGGACTCGCGTCGGGGTGTTGTGCAGGCCATGCGAGGTATTTTGACGACATCGACCGATTCCCGATTAGCCGGATTTGCCCTGCAAGCATTGGCTATGTCCCCACTCAAAGAGGCTGCGGCCCGGGCTATTTCGCAAACCACTAACCCGACATTTGCCGCGGCGATTTTGGATAACGCCTGGCGGTTAGTCGACCCGCGCATTCAGCGCGCTTTTAGGCAGGTTAAGCTAAGTCCTTGGCTGTTTGGTGGTACGCCGTTGTTGGATGACCTGAGTGAATCGCAAATGGGCACATTCGCGCGGCGCATTCGGGAGTCTGGCGGGAACGGTCAGGACAAGTTTAGTCTGTTGAGGCTATTATTAGCGAGTGATTCAGATATCGTGCGCGAAGCTGCGGCCTGGGAAATTATAGCTGATCCCAGCGATAAGTCGGCTGCGCTACTCGAAACCCTGACCAGTCGGCGGCGCGATCGCATAGCTAGTCTCGCCTTGCGTGAGCTGCAACGTCGAGATCCAGAATTCAAAGTTAAGCCTACTATTGCTGGGGAAAGAGGCGGGGGAACATCCGAACAAGCGCGGGATCGAGTGCAGGCTGCTTGGCATCAAATAACGCAAGAATTGGAGCCAGGTATCGAAGCGATGCGGGCGTGCTTAGTCGCTCATAAGGCTTTGGTATTGATGCTCCTTAGAGCGAAGAGCGCTTCCGGACGAACGCCGGATCGAATCAAAGTATTGCAAGTCGTACTGTCGCTCGACGTAATTTCTGACATGCAAGAGCAGGTATACAATTTGGCTTATGACCCGGACATCTTTGTGCGAGCCAGTGCGGTGAGCATGTTGCCCATGCTGCCCGGAGTAATTTCGGAGCGTATTTTGCGGGCAGCGTTAAACGATCCTGACGACCGTGTGGTTGCTAATGCGATCGAATCGATTGAAGAGCTCGGCGCGACGGGACTTGAAACACAGACAGAGGAAAAATTATCATCGTCGTGTGCCCGCGTGCGGGCGAATGCGATTAAGTCGTTGATGCGCGTGGAAAATAAGCAAGCGGCGGCCTCGTTATTGGAGATGCTGGGTAATCCCTCACAAGCCTATCGACTTAGTGCCTTGTGGGTGGTGGAGCGTTCCGATCTTCGTTCTATCTTAAACGATGTCGTTCGCATGGCACAAGATGATCCCGATGAGCGGGTACGGCGGCGAGCGCAAAGGCTATTGCGTGGCTGGCAAACGGCGCGTTCTGATGGTGAAGACGCCAAGTATTCGACGGCGCGTTTGTTTGCATCTAATCCGGGAGGTGAATTATGAACAACCCCATCCCACATGGCGGCCGGGTACTCACCCCGGTCCAGCAGGCGGTGACGGATCATTTTCGTGTAGGCGGTTCGTGGCTGGCAATTCTCGTCGTGCTGGGGATTCTGGTGGCTGTGGTTTTCGCAATTGCTGTTGTTAACCACTATCAGCAGCATAAACTCACCCTGACGCCATCTGCGAGCGACCCTCAGAAACTTTTCGAAGGGCTTACGTACAATCTTGCATTGCCGCCGTCACAGCTTGCATTGCTCTTGGGCATTGTCCGAGATTTGAAACTAGCCCATCCCACCGTTTTGCTGATGAGCAGCAGCTTCTATGATGCGTCTGTGAACCGTTGGGTGCGAAGCGCCAGCTTGTCGCCGGACGCGCTGTCCACGACACAACGATCGATGATGGACCTCAGAACCCGTCTTTTTCCACATGCTTAACGACGGATATCAACGGGACGGTGCAGGGCTGCGCTCGCCTCCGTGCTAGCGCCGCCTGCACCAATACGCCCGTTCTAAGGAGATTGTGTAAACGGATCAATTCCTTTGAGCAGATTCAAAATATTGTGCCGGGTATTTAACAAACCTCGGCTTAGAAAATTCGGTCTAACTCATCGATAAAATCACTGAAATTGCTCTGATTATTTCTGTTCTGATCGATGAGTAGTTGTCCGGTGGCCGCGTCGACCCCGGCGATGACGGCTTGCACGTTTCGTGCATTGCATGAACTGCCATAAAGCGTTGTTGTTCCAAGGCTTACGACAATCGTTCGCCATACGTTTTTCTTCCACGTGGTACGCATAATATTGTTTCCTATGTTTTGTAAATATCCCATATTTACATTCTCATTTCCGCAGTATCGGGCGGGGTCTTTGGATTTCTATAGGAAAACTAAGAATTATTTTACCTATGTTAACATTCGATAACCTAATCTTGCAGAGATAGTCTTGGTTGACAGTATTGAAAACGAGGCTTAATTGCTGTTATTGACAATGTCGGTCGCTGCTCGTAATCTTTCGCCGAGCTGAGGGGTTCTTGTCGAGAGATTGAGAATTGCTTTGGTGAATCCGTTGTTGACTGGCATCATTGGGGTGAATGGGCTTATTTTCTTGGCTCATGGTGGGCGTGGCTCCTCGCGGCGCGGCGTTCAGGCCTCTGGTGCGGTTCTGCATCCGCGAACCTTTCGGATGGCGGCGTTCTATATATCGACATGCTGGTTTGTCGTGTCGACAGCCTTGGCCTTAATTGGCTCTAGCTGCCCGGTGGTGTAATGGTAACACACCAGGTTTTGGTCCTGGCGTTCCAGGTTCGAGCCCTGGCCGGGTAAGTTCTTTCGCGGTTCACGCACGATTGGTGTGCCGGATAGGTGACAGTAGCTTGAGCGAGACGGCGGCAATTATTCTGGCAGCGGGTAAGAGTACCCGGATGAATAGTGAACGCCCTAAGGTGTTGCATGAGATTTGCGGGCGTCCGATGCTCGGCTTCGTCCTGAGTGCCTGTCGAATGGCAGGTATAGATAGAATCGTTGTTATCGTTGGTCATGGCAAAAATGAAGTCATGGCTGCCTTTTCGGATGATAGTGATCTTGTCTGGGTGGAGCAGGTTGAGCAGCGAGGTACTGGTCATGCGGTTTTGTGTGCCCAAGAGTCGTTGAATGACTTTGACGGTAGTGTGCTGGTTATTGCTGGCGATATGCCGTTGGTAAGGCGTCCGGCTTTGTCGGAATTGTTGCAGGTTCGTGCTGCGTCGAATGATGCGGCTACTTTGGCGACAACGATGATAGATGACCCAACGGGGTATGGCCGAATCGTTCGTGATAAGGATGGTCAGCTTGAGGCCATTGTGGAGCAAGGTGATTGCACGGAAACGCAGAAGCGGATTCGGGAAGTGAACCCGAGTTATTACTGTTTCGATGCGAAAAAGCTGTTTGAAACGCTGAGCAGTGTGCAAGTAAATCCTAACACCGGCGAGCTTTATATCACGGACGTGGTGCGCGTCATGCGCGAAGTCGGGTTGGGCGTGTCAGCTACGGTTTCTATTAACGCGGAAGACGCGACGGGCGTTAATTCTCGGTTGGACTTGGCGAAAGTTGGCCGATTGATGCAGGATCGAATTCAATTGTTAGCCATGAATGATGGTGTGACGATTGTTGATCCGGATACGACATGGATTGAGGCGGACGTGACCCTGGGCAAGGATACGGAGATTTATCCGTTTTCTGTGATCGGGGCCGAGGCTGTGATTGGCAGCGGCTGTCGCGTTGGTCCTTTTGCTAATGTGAAAAGAGGCTCGACGGTTCCGGATGACGGGATTGTTGGGCCTGTGAATGATACAGGAGTGATGGCGACATGATGGCGTCGAGCAGTCGACGAACTCGAAGCGGTAATACCGATGGTCTGGCGATTTTCGGTGGTACGGCTAGTAATGCGCTCACGGATAAGATTTGCACTTATCTTGATACCCCACGAGCGCGGGCGGTGGTTAGCAAGTTTCCGGACGGTGAGACGCTGGTCAAAGTTGATGAGGATGTGCGTGGTACTGATTGTTTTATCGTTCAGTCGACGTGCCCTCCGGTCAACGACAACTTGATGGAACTGCTGATTATGATCGACTGCCTACGTCGTGCGAGTGCCAGGCGAATTACTGCGGTGATTCCGTATTACGGATACGCTCGGCAGGATCGCAAGTCAGAGGGTCGCACACCCATCACGGCCAAAATGGTGGCCAATATGATTACGACAGCCGGGGCTGATCGTGTGTTGACGATGAATCTTCACGCTGATCAGATCCAAGGCTTTTTTGATATTCCAGTAGATCACCTGACAGCTGCGCCTGTGCTGGCCGAGCATTTTTTGCGGCGTGATTTGCACGATGCCGTGTTTGTGTCACCGGATGTTGGCAACATTAAATTTGGTAGCGAATTTGCCTCACGTATTGGTGGCGAGTTAGCCGTGGTGCATAAGCGTCGCCTGTCGGGTGACAAGACTGTAGCTGTTAGTATTATTGGTGACGTGAATGCCAAGCGGGTGATGATGTTTGACGACATGATAACCACGGCGGGCACAGTGAGTGAAGCTGCCCGTTTGGTGCGTAAGCACGGGGCGGTGGCGGTTTATGTGGCTGCGACGCACGGCGTTTTTGCTGGGCCTGCGGTTGATCGCTTGTTGGCTGCGGAAATGAATGAGATTGTGGTGACGGATACGATTCCGATCAGTCCAGCGGTGGCTGAGCGCCTGACTAATTTAACGGTGCTTTCGGTGTCGGATTTGGTTGGCGAAGCGATTAAACGGATACATGAACATCGATCGGTGAGCGAACTTTTTAGTAAGTAACCTCTGATCGCAGAGAGCAAGCAGGCTCAATATTTAATGCGTGCGGTGAGACAAGAAAAGCCCGCGTGCTATAGGAAAAGAGGATCGGAATGCAAACAGCGCAATTAAAAGCAGTACCCCGTACTGAGACGGGCACTAGAGTATCGCGAAACCTTCGCGCCGCGGGCCAATTGCCGGCGATAATTTATGGGCATGGTCAGACGCCGGAAGCGGTAACTGTGGGTACACGTGCATTGTTGGCTGTGCTCGGTCACGGTGCTCGCATGGTTGAGATTGAATTAAATAGCAAGAAAATGCCCTATTTGATTAAGGAGGTTCAATATGATCACTTGGATCATCTACCTATACACCTTGATTTAACACGCGTGGACTTGGATGAGCGGGTGACGGTTTTGGTTTCTATTGAGTTGAAGGGTACCGCTAAGGGCGTTAATGACGGTGGTGTTCTTGAGCAGATCATGAATGAAATCGAACTCGATTGTCTGGTGACTGAGATTCCCGATACGCTTCAACCGTTTGTGACCGATTTGGGTTTGGGCGATGCGTTGTTGGTTAAAGATTTGGGTCTGCCTGATGGCGTAACTACGTCGGTAGGGATGGATGATAAAGTGGCTATGGTTCGTGAGGCTGAAGAGGAAGAAGAAACTGAAGCTGATGCCGATGGCGAAGAAGCAGCTGAGATGCCAGAAATCGTTGGTCGGGTGCGTAGTGAAGAGCCTGAAGAAGATAAGAAGTAGTTTGGATCAATTGATGAGGCGCGACTCGTGAAGCTGGTTGTCGGTTTAGGCAATCCTGGCAAGCGTTACGAAGGCACGCGCCATAACGTTGGTTTTGACGTCGTAGACGTGTTGGCTTCGCGCTGGCGGACTTCGATGTTGACAGAAAAATTTCACGCGTGGTATGGCGACGCCGTATGTGGCGATGAGCGTGTTGTGTTGCTCAAGCCGACTACGTGGATGAATCTATCCGGGCAGGCAGTGGCTGCAGCGGGTCGGTTTTATAAGCTTGAGTTGGCGGACTTGTTGGTAGTCGCGGACGATTTGGCGTTGCCAATCGGTCGTATTCGGTTTCGGTCCAAGGGATCAGCCGGTAGCCATAATGGTTTGCAAGATGTGATTGATCGGCTTGGCGGCAATGAATTTAGTCGTCTTCGGGTAGGTATTGATAAGCCGGTTGGTGTGCCTTCGGTGTTTGTGTTGAGTCGTTTCACCGAAGCTGAGGAATTGGAAATGGTGGCGTCGCGTAAACGTGCGGCGGACGCCGTAGAGCATTGGATACGTAACGGCCCTGAATCGACCATGAATCGATATAATAGCGACCCCGTGGAACCTTGAGTGGGACCGTAGCGGCAGTAGGTTGCGATTGTGGTTGAGTAGACGGGATGCAGGAGATCAAAAGCATTGAACCAGTATGAAGCTATGTTTCTGTTCGATCCGACGTTCGGCGCGTCGATGGAGCAGTGCGAAGGAGAAGTCCGGCGCCTGATGGAGCGGGCCGAGGCGGAGCTGCTATTCTGTAAGAAATGGGATGAGCGGCGTTTAGCCTACCGGGTGGATGGACGTAAGCGTGGTGTGTATGTGCTGACTTACTTCAAGGCTAACCCCGAGAAGATTGGTGGGATAGAGCGCGACACTAAGCTTAGTGAGGATATTCTTCGCATATTAATCCTCCGGGCGGACGATGTGTCGACGGAGCGTATGGAACTGTGGGGTGCTGCGCATGGCGAGAGCCGTGACGGTGATCCCAGTGATCCGAGCCGTGATCGTGATGACGAAAAGCGTTCCGATGCCAAGACAGAAGTTGCGGGCGAAGCTGATGCTAAGGCTGCTACGGCTGACGTGTAGTCGGGCTTGCGTTGCTTTTTATGTCGTGTGGATATTGTCTTTGAGGCCTTTGTCTAAGTCGAGGGTGTGTAATGAGTTATAATCGAATCATTCTTGTAGGGAACCTGACCAAGGATCCCGAATTGAGTTACACGGCATCGAATACGGCGGTTTGTAAATTTGGCATCGCGACGAATCGCAAATGGCGCGATCGTGAGGGCAATGATAAAGAGGATACATGCTTTATTGATTGTACTTTGTTTGGGCGAAGCGCTGAAACGTTTAAGAAGTACATGAGCAAAGGTCGTGAGGTCATGGTTGAGGGACGTCTTCAACTAAATCAATGGACCACACAGGAAGGTGACAAGCGAAGTAGGCATCAAGTGTTTGTCGAAAACTTCACTTTCGTAGGTAGTGGCGGTGGCGGTGATGGTCAGCGTAGTGGTGGCGGCGAATCTCGTAATGAGTCTCGTGGTCCTGCGCCGGTGGCTTCGAATGCCGTTGGCGGCTTTGACGGTCCGCCTGCGCCTACTGATGATGATATTCCGTTTTAGTATTGAATTTTCCAGGCTCGTGCCCTTGCGATAGGGCGTGCTTGGTTAGATGATAATGAAGGCCGTTAATTGGCGGCGTTAGTGCGAAAGAGGATCGTATCAAGCTATGAAATTACTGCTTTGCAAAACTGTCGACAAACTGGGTATTGTCGGTGATGTCGTTGATGTGGCCGCTGGTTATGGGCGTAATTATTTGGTTCCTTATGGCTTGGCGACAACGCCTACCGAAGGGAACATGCGTCGTTTGGCCGAGGCCCGTCGGGTTGCGGAAGAAGATCGCTCCAGGGCGCGTGCCGAATTGGAAGCCTTGGCGGCTCGCATGACGGATGTTGAAGTCACGATTCGTGCCAAGGCCAATGAGGACGGCGTGTTGTACGGTTCGGTTAGCGCTCGCGATATTGCGGATGCGTTAGCAGAGGACCAGTTTTTCCTCAAAGCCGAGCAAATTTTGTTGGACCATCCGATTCGACATTTGGAGAACATGATGGTCGATGTGCGTTTGGCTCAAGACCTTCGTACCCAAGTGAAGGTCTGGGTGGTGCGTGACAAGGTGGACGAAGAGGGCGCAGAGGGCGAAGAATCATCGGCTGACTCAGCCGAGGCCGGCACGGAGGCTGGCGGTCATGGTGACAGCACCGACGCATAAGCCAGCGACACCTTCCGCTATGGCGGAGCGCGTACCTCCTCAAGACATTGACGCTGAAGCTGCGCTACTTGGCTCTATGATGATGAGTCGGGATGCCATTGGCGATGTCATTCCCATCATTACCAGACCTGATAGCGAATGGTTTTATGTCCCCGCGCATCAGCAACTCTTTGAAGTTCTTATTGATTTATATGACGACCCTACCAAGGCGATCGACCTGATCATCGTCACGGACGAACTCCGTCGGCGTGACATGTTGGAACTGGTTGGCGGTCAGGAATATATGGTCCGGTTAGCCGAGAGTTTTGGCGACTGGGCTAATGCCGAACATTACGCGCGGATTGTTCGCGATAAGGGCATGCTTCGGTCGTTGATCCGCTGCGCGTCTGAAATCGCAGAGCAAGCCTATGCGGGCATGGAAGAGGCGCGTGAGATTCTCGACAAATCTGAGCAACGCATTTTTGAAGTGACCGAAAAGCGTGTCAGCGGTCGGACGGTGGAAATCCGCGATGCGGTGGCGAAGTTGGCGCAGCAGCTCGAAGAGGGTTCAGATTCTATATGTACGGGTATGCCTTCGGGGTTTAACAAGCTTGATGAATTGACGACCGGATTTCATGGTGGCGAGTTGATTATTGTCGCGGCACGACCTTCTATGGGCAAGACGGCGTGGGGATTGAACGTGGCGGAGCACTTGGCTATGGTTGAGAAGAAGAGCGTAGCGTTTTTCTCCATGGAGATGGGTTGCGACCAGATTGCTCAGCGTTTGATGTGTTCGCACGCGGGTATTGATGCGCAGCGATTACGTCGGCGGATGCTTAATGATGATGAGATGTTTCGGGTAGTGAATGCGCGTGAGGATTTTCGTGAGGCGAAATTCTATGTGGATGATACGCCGGGCACGACAGCTATGGAGCTTCGGGCATCTGCGCGGCGGATGCGGAATAAGTTTGGGATTGAAATTGTGTTCGTTGATTATTTGCAACTGATGCATAATCCTGGTTCGAATAATCGTCAGGAAGAGATTTCGACGATTAGCCGGTCGTTGAAGAGCCTTGGCCGGGAGCTTGGTATTCCGATTGTCGCACTCGCTCAGTTAAACCGTATGTCGGAAGGTCGTCAGGATAAGCGGCCCATCATGAGTGACTTGCGGGAGTCGGGCGCGATTGAGCAGGATGCGGATGTGATTTTGCTGATTCATCGTGAAGAGTATTACAACCCGGAGGATGAATCTGTTCAGGGGTTAGCGGAGCTTATATTAGCGAAGCAGCGAAACGGACCTACTGGCAGTATTCAAATGCAATTTAATAAAAAGATGACGCGGTTCTCAAATTATTCAATGCAGGAAGTTCCGTTCTCAGCCGGGCAGGTCGATCATGGCAATGCGCCTTTTTAGTCATGGCTGATTAAGTGTCGCTTGCCTGTGAATTTAAGCTGGTGTTGCGTTGGGTATGCAATGCTGTTGGTGGGCTTTGCCCTGGCTTGAATCTGAGGTTAAGATTCGCCGGTCGTTGGTGTAGTCATGGCTCACGGTGTTGACGAACGTTGCAAAATTTCCAACAAAATATATCGATAAAGAAACCCGTTTCTACGACGGTACCACGTAGCCTCGGCTATGTGATGTGGGTGGGGCTTGTCCTGTCGTTTGCGCATGCTGCGTTTGCAATTCAATCTCAGCAGGCCGGCGTGATTTCGGCTATCGAATTCCGTGGTTTGTCAGGAACAACGGAAACATTGGCTGTGCAACTGGCAGGGATACGCGTTGGTGATGTAGCTAGTGAAGCTTCGCTGATTGCCGCGACCAATAGACTCAAACAATCCGGCAGATTTTTATCTGTTACGCATAAACTACAACCCCAAGATGATGACGGCGTACTTGTCATCATTGAAGTTATCGAAAAGCGGGTCGTGACTGCGATTCGGTTTGAGGGGCAGGCTAAGCTTAGCGACGGTCAGTTGAAAAACGAGCTGACTTTTAAGGTGGGGGATGGTCTGGATTGGTTTGCGATTCGAGAAGGTGGAGATGCCATTGTTGCGCGGTATCGAGACTTGGGATATGGAGATGTTACGGCCACGTATGATCGCGACAGCATCGAGCAGAGCGGCGAGGTTGTTTATGTGATTCAAGAGGGCGCTCGCGTGGTGATTCGTCAAATCGCCTACGAGGGGAATACTGCTTTCGGGGCTTCGCAATTAAAAAAGAAAGTTGAATCGAAGACGGCCTTGTGGATTATTCGCTCGGGATCGCTTGATCCATCGCGGGTTGATAGCGATGTCGTAAGTCTGCGACGGTTCTATCGAGACGAGGGCTTTCTGGATGCGCAGGTTAAGTTTCGTATTGATGTGCGTGAGGATAAAAATATACGCCTTGTATTTGTGATTGAAGAAGGCACTCGGTATGCGATCGAGCAGATTCAGTTCACGGGGCTATCAGTTTTTTCTAAAGAGGAATTATTGGCTGAGCTTGGATCGAAGGTATCTGAAATCGCGAAACGTCCGAAGATTGAGGGTGATGCTCGGCTCATACGAGATAAGTATGGAACGATTGGTAATATCCACGCTGCGGTGCGGGTGACGCGGGTTTTTTCCGAAGATCCTGGGCTGGTTCAGGTGACGTATCATGTTGAAGAAGGCGAGCAGTTCCGCGTGGGACGGATTGCTGTCCGGGGTAATACGCGTACGAAAGATAAGGTCGTTCGCCGTGCGTTGGATTTATACCCGCCGGATGATTTGCTCAACCTATCTGCGGCCCGCGATGCGGAAAAGGAGTTAATGCAGACGCGCATTTTTAGCTCCGCGCGCGTATATCCTGTCGGCGATCAGCCTGACGTTCGCGATGTAGTGATGGATGTCCAAGAGGCCGAGCGACTGGGCGATTTTATTTTCGGTGTTGGGGTGACGAGTAATAGTGGTCTTGTCGGGACGGTCACGCTTGATTTGCGGAACTTCGATCTTTACGATCCGCCCACTAGTTGGGAAGAGCTATACAAGTTTCGATCTTTCTTTGGCGCTGGTCAGCGCATGCGTTTAGAGCTTCAGCCTGGCACGGACGTGAGCCGGTTTCGTTTAGACTTCACAGAGCCTTACTTGTTCGATAAGCCGGTGCGATTTGATTATAGCGCATATTTGTTTGGACGTGGACGCGACGGTTATGACGAACGACGTATTGGCTCGACGGTCAGTTTTGGTAAGCGTTTTGGTCGTGGGCGGTTGCGTGGCTGGACGGGTGAGTTGGCTTTTCGCGTGGAAGATGTTAATTTGGACGATTTTGATGTGTTCACGGCCCGTGAGATACGGGATGATCGCGGTTCTAATTTAATAACAAGCCTAAAAGGTTCGTTGGTTCGCGATCGCACGGACAATCGCTTTAAGCCTAGTAGTGGTGATCGGTTGCGTGTTTCTTATGAGCAGTTTGGCGTGTTGGGTGGGGACCATAATTTCGCCAAGCTCAACGCGAGTTATCGTTGGTATAAGACGCTGAGCACTGACGCGCGTGAGCGAAAGCATGTGCTCGAACTTCGATCGGAAGGCGGCGCGATTGTCGGTGATGCGCCGGTGTTCGAGCGGTATTTTACGGGTGGTACCGGTTCTATTCGTGGCTTTGATTTTCGTGGCGTTGGTCCGCATGAGGGCATTGACGATAATAATGTGGGTGGCAATTTTCTCGTGCTGCTAGGGGCGGAATACAGTTATCCACTTTTTGGTGATAATGTGCGCGGTCATGTGTTTGTGGATAGTGGCACTGTAGATTCCGAGGTGTATCGCGTGTCCGTTGGTTTTGGCGTGCGGTTGACGCTTGATATTTTTGGCCCGGTCCCGCTAGAATTTAATATCGCGGCCCCGATGTTAAGCGATGAGGATGACGAAGAGCAAGTATTTAGTTTTGTGGTGGGTGGATTGTTCTAAATCTAGTAGCTAGATGTTAGGACTACGAAGCAACTTTCTAATTAAGTGAGACTATGATGATATCACGCAAGTCAATGTTATATATGGTGCTAATGCCTTTCGTTTTGCAGTCCGTTTCGTGGGGTGCTACTTCTGTGGCGGTGGTGAATATCCCGGAAGTGTCAGAACGATATAATCGACGTGCGGACCTTGAGGCGCGGTTTGAGCTAGTACGTGCGGACTTAAATAAAAAGCGTGATGAACTGCGAGATAAAATTACGCGCGCTGGCCGATCTTTACAGGAAGAGTTGAAGCCTGGTACGTCGGAGTATTTTGCGCGTGAGAGAGAGTTAGTTATGCTTGAAGCGGAGCTCAAGTATTTTGTTGAATCGGAAGGGCGTCGGATTGAGGGCGAACTAGCTGGTTCGCTGAAACTCATTTTCGATGATATTCAGGCCGCCGTGAGCGAGATAGCTAAGCAGAGAAATATTGAAATTGTGTTGGCGGCTGATCAATTACCAGCGGCTGCGCCGGAAAACACGTCTCAGGTTAGGCAACAAATAGTTCTGCAGAAGGTCATTTATTGGCATCCCAATGTGGATATCACGGACGATGTTGTGAATCATCTGAATCAGGGGTACGACGCTGCGAAAAAGGGATCGAAATAAGTTGCCGGGCTGAGGGCTGACTTGCCATTGGCTGAGGTTTGGCACGCGGAAGCTCGTGCCAAACGGCTCATTTTAATCAATTATTGGTTCACGTTGAAAATAGCGAAGTATTCCTCCATAATACGGCTTATCGTATCGCGCGGGTTGATGGCCTTGGTAGGCGAATTAGCCGATCGATGAGGGATTATTGTTGCAGCATCAACGAACTATTCACCATGACATTCAGCTAACCGGGCGGGGCTTGTTTACGGGCGAGCCGGTATCAGTTCGGTTACGCCCTGGCGATCCCGATACCGGTATATGGTTCGTGCGAACAGATCAAACTCCTCCGGCGCGTATCGAGGCTCGGGTAGAAAATGTGACTAAGCGTGCGCGTCGTACCGCCATAAAAAATGGGTCCGTCGCGATTGAAACGGTGGAGCATTTTCTGGGAGCGTTGTCTGGGCTGGGCATTGATAACGCGCTGATAGAAATAGATGCCAACGAATTGCCAGGCGTGGATGGCAGTAGTATGCCGTTCGTAGATTTTATCAACGAAGCTGGTTTGCAGCAGCAGGATGCCTTTCGTGATCCTTGCGTGATTCGTGAGCCGGTTCGTGTGGTTCAGGGAGACGCGGAGTTGGTTGCGTTGCCTTTGCTGGATGGCGATGCCGAGTTGTTGCATATTGCTTACGATCTTGATTATGGCGTGGACAATCCGATTGGGGCACAAAGCTATCGTGTATCCGTAACGCCCGAACGATTCATCAAAGATATTGCCCCGGCACGCACGTTTGTGCTTAAGGCTGAAGCTGAGCAATTGCATGCCGCTGGTTTGGGCACTCATCTTTCTTATCAAGATATCTTGGTGTTTGGTGATGATGGCCCGATTGACAATCCGTTGCGTTTTACGAACGAATGTGTGAGGCACAAGATACTGGATTTAATTGGCGATCTATCGCTGCTCGGTCGGCCTATTGTGGGGCGTGTGCTTGCACGAAAAAGTGGGCATGCGCTGAATCATCAATTGGTGCGGGCTATTTTAGCGCAATGCGATGCGGCTAAGCCGAGCGCAAGTGAAGGTAGTCAGCCGATTATCGATATTCATCAGATACACCGAATATTACCTCATCGATATCCGTTTCTCATGGTGGATCGGGTTATTGAAATTCAAGGTTTGACGAAGGCGGTTGGGGTGAAGAATGTGACAGCTAATGAGCCTTTTTTTCAGGGACATTATCCCGGCGACCCGATTATGCCTGGTGTGCTCATTGTTGAGGCGTTAGCTCAGGTTGGGGGTATCCTGTTGAGCCAAGCGCTGGAGCATAAGGGAAAAGTCGCAGTTTTGCTGGGATTGGATAAGGTTAAGTTTCGTCGCCCTGTCCGCCCTGGCGATCAGTTGATGTTGGAAGTCGAAGCGTTGCGCGTGCGACCCACCTCTGGCCATATTAAGGGGTGTGCTATGGTTGACGGTGAAATTGCGGCCGAGGCGGAAATTAAATTTATGCTAGCCGATTCGGGCAAGCGATATAATTAGCGGAGATGTGTAACTCGTGAGTGTTCATCCTCAAGCTGTAATTGATTCGGGCGCGACGCTCGGCCGAGATGTGGTAATTGGTCCTTTGGCCTACATCGGTCCGCACGTGGTGATCGGTGACGGTTGTCATATTCACCATCACGCGACGGTCGAAGGGCATACGACTTTGGGTGAAAACTGCGAAGTGTATCCCCAAGCCGTACTTGGCGCACCGCCTCAAGATGTGAAATATGAAGGTGAGCCTACGACGCTTGAGATTGGCTCGAACAATGTATTTAGGGAAATGGTCACCTGTCATCCGGGCACCGCTAATGGCGGCGGGGTGACTAAGATTGGAAACGACAATCTCTTTCTCGTTGGTGCGCACGTGGCGCACGATTGCACCATCGGTAGTCACTGCATTTTTGCCAACTATGTTCAGTTCGCTGGGCATGTCCACGTGGAAGACTATGTCAATATGGGTGGCCACAGTGCGGTCCACCATTTTGTGACAGTTGGTAGGCACGCTTTTGTTGGTGGTATGACGCGGGTGCCTGCGGATGTGCCGCCATTTATGATAGTGGTCGCAGCCAGAGGGACACGCTCGGAAATTCGCATGGTCAATGGCGTCGGGTTGGAGCGGTGCGGGTTTAGCCATGAAGATGTCGGAGCGCTTAAAGCGGCATTTTTGAAAATATTTTCGCGAAGGGCGCGACTTAGCAAAACTTCGATTCGCGACCGTGTAGAGGTCTTGCTCCAAACGACCGATCTGAATGGGCATGTAAAATATTTGTGCGATTCGCTGATGCGTTCGTTTGCGCATGGTCGGCATGGTCGATATCTTGAAGCGCTGCGTAAAGACCCGGTCCATCGCTCGTCGTGGAAGTTGAGTCGTGAAGATAAATCCGCCGGCGCGAGTGAAGGTCTGACGGTCGATGTGGTTGGTGAAGGCGAAGTGTTGAAAATTTGTGCCCCACAGCGCGATCGTGGCGAGGTGCTACAACTGACGGCGAAAGCGGCTTCTGGCTGGTCTTTCAGCGGCTGGAACGGCAATCTTTCTGGAGATGCTAATCCTGTAGACGTGGTGTTGGATGGGCCTAAGCGTGTGACGGCTACTTTTACAAAACATGCCTGAGTTGAAATTATGAATCAAATATCTGGCAAACCCTTGCGGGTGGCTGTTATCGGTGCGGGCCATATGGGCCGACATCATGCGCGCATTTATAGTGAATTAGATAGCTGTGAACTTGTCGCTATTGTAGATAAAGATATTGAGCGGGCGAACAAATTTGTCGAATTGTACGGCGGCAAGGCTTATGCGAACGTCGCGGAAGTCGTTGATCTTGTAGATGCCGTGACGGTGGCAGTACCGACCGTATATCACGCGGCGGTGGCCATTGAGCTTATGGCCCACGGCGTGAGTGTGTTGGTTGAGAAACCGCTCGCACCGGATACGACCACGGCCAAGCAAATCGTTGATGCCTCGCGTAAATATGATTGTCTGTTGCAAGTTGGCCATTCGGAGAGGTTTAATCCGGTGGTGCAGGCTATGCTGCGTATGAAGATTACCCCGAAGTTTATTGAGACAGACCGCATCAGTCCATTTACTTTTCGTAGCGCTGACATCGGCGTTGTGTTCGACATGATGATTCATGACATTGACATTGTGTTGCATTTGGTCAAGCAGCGCGAGTATACGGTGGACGCTGTGGGCGTGGCAGTGCTGGGCGATTGTGAAGATGTGGCTAATGCCCGGATACGTTTTCCTGACGGCACGGCTGTCACAATGACGGCTTCACGATTGGCATTGAAGACAGAACGAAAAATTCGCATATTTTCGCCGTCGGCATATTTGTCTATGGATTATCATAAGAAGACGGGCATCGCGGTAAAGCTCGACGACAATCTGAATCTAATTAAACTCGCTCGAGAACGAAATTTTGAAGACCTATCGCAAATGGCGGATATGGATTTTGGGTCGATGATGCAAATCGAGCCGTTGGAGATTGACGATGTCGAACCGCTAAAGGCGGAGATTGAATCGTTTCTTGCTTCTGTTCGTGATGGGACGGCGGCGGCGGTCAGCGCTGAAGATGGCTATGCTGCGGTGGAGATGGCTGAGCGTATTACCAACGCGGTTCGGGCCCAGGATTGGGCGCCAGCATTGACGCCATAGGTGAATGTCTCATCTTGGACGCTTTGAAAGATAGGGACTATTATCCTATCGACGTAGGTATAATTACGGTATCAAACCAGCGAGAAGCTGGAATTATAAGATTATTTCGACGGAGCAAGGAACGACATGTCAGCATCGAATAACATCGAAAAAGTGGTCATCATCGGTTCAGGCCCTGCAGGTTGGACGGCGGCGTTGTATGCTGCGAGAGCCAATCTTAGCCCACTGGTTTATCCAGGAAGAGCGGTTAGTAAGGACTTAGTCCCAGGCGGGCAGTTGATGCTCACAACGGATGTCGAAAACTATCCGGGGTTTCCTGAAGGTATCAATGGTCAGGAGATGATGGACTTGTTTTTTAAGCAGGCGATGCGGTTTGATACCCGCGTGGTGACAAATGATGGTGTCGCGACGGAAGTTTCAGCTGGTTTGTACAGTCAGTTTCAAGGCGCCCATTCTATAGATCTATCGAAACGTCCGTTCGCGATTAAGGGCGACGATGGTTACGACTGTCTCGCGCACAGTGTCATTGTCTCGACAGGTGCTAAAGCGAATTGGTTGGGCTTGGAAAACGAATTGCGATTAGCCCAGAGCGGCGGCGGCGTGAGTGCATGTGCAGTTTGTGATGGGGCGTTGCCTGTTTTTCGTGATAAGGTATTGGCTGTAGTTGGTGGCGGAGATTCCGCTGTTGAAGAGGCGACCTATCTCACCAAATTCGCGTCGAAGGTGTATATGATTCATCGACGTGACAAGCTTCGTGCGTCTAAGATCATGGCTGATCGTGCGCTGGAAAATCCGAAACTTGAAGTGTTGTGGAACAAAGGAGTCGTGGATGTACTCGGAGACGAGTCGATTACCGCTGTGAAGTTAAAAGATACGGTAACCGGGGAAGAATCTACCGTTGAACTGAGCGGATTGTTTCTGGCGATTGGCCATACACCCGCGTCTGATTTTCTTAACGGTCAGCTCGAGCTCGATGCGAAGAAATATATCAAATTGGCTGACCCTTATCGATCTACGACTAGTGTGGAGGGTATTTTCGCTGCAGGCGATTGTGTGGATAGCGTCTATCGTCAGGCGGTTACAGCGGCTGGTATGGGGTGTAAGGCGGCTATAGATGCAGAGCGATGGTTGGCGGATCAAGGTATCGAGTAAGCATGAGAGTGGGCGGGCAAGTATTCTTTGTGCCTGCTAACAGAAGAACACAAGTAAGCTTAGGCTTACTCTTGTCGCCCCCACCTGCAATCCGCGCGTGCGAGAAATCATCGGTCGTTACTGGCTGGTTCGACTTCGTATAGAGTGATGTATCGCCCTGCATTGGCTGGATGATCGAATTCCTGATATACGCGTAAGCCATGTGGCAGTAAACGGTCAAACAGCGCCGGTGTCATTTCTTCTGCGAAGCCATAACTATTTTTAAGCCGGGTAATTTCTGACCAGTTGACGAGGATGTGGGTATACGAATTTTCGCGCAGCCAATCGACGATGGCTTGGTCCGTCTTAGTGCGAATGGCTACGACGAATTCGCTCTGATTAAACACCACGCAATAGTCAACATCTCGTCGAATGTAATAAGCCTTGGCATCGCCGACCATGAGAATTTTCGCCGACGCCGGTAATTCGTGGTTTATCGTGGCTAAATATTGATAGCCAGGGAGCTGACCATCGTAAAATATCGAAGGCGGCGCACCGTTAGGCCCCTCATTGGCTATTAATTTTCCGCTAAAATAACCATTCCATAGGCAGCCAACAGTCAACATCGTGAACACGCCTGCCCGAATCGAAATGGATTTTGTTTCTTTGAGGATGCTACCGGTGAGTATTGTCAATGGGATCAATAATACGACAGCGAAGCGTGCGTAAAGGTGAGTGGCGAATAGCCAAACTGCTAGTTGTACGGCCAATAGAAAGAGCAGTACAGCATCCTCGCGTCGCACTCGGCGAAGTGCCAACCCAGCGACAGCAAGTATCATGACTATTGGCCCAAATCGCTGTTTCTCGTCTGTTACGATACGGCTCCAAAGTGTAGCTAGTCTTGCGGATGCGCTACGCTCATTTGACGGCGGTTGATGCCCTGCGATCCATTTTTGATCTTCCGTTTCTGACCATCCTGGCGGTTGGGCTTTGAATGTTTGGTTCACGAGTGGGAAGACCGGATTGCCTGTATATATAGTGTTTTTGATGAGCCAGGGTGATAGGGTAGCCATGGTCGCCAACGAGAATAGACAAGCAAATTTTAGTCGACAAACCAGACTGGTTGATGGTGCGGCGAATGCTATCAAACAAAGCGGCAGTGCGATCATAGGCCCAGCCGTGTATTTGCAGCCGCAGGCAAGTCCAGCCATGGCGCCGGCCATGGCCCAAAGTCGCCATTGATTAGTTGCGGGTTGAAGGTCTTGGCCGTTGGATCGTAGTGCAAGAAGTGTTAGACCGGTCGCGACCATGCCAAATAGCAGTAGACCGCCTTCGGTATAAGCCAATCCACTGAGATATGGCACCCAGCCGCAAGTGCCGATGGCCACGGCTGCGACCGCGCCTGCCCTAGGCGACCAGTCTTTGCCTATGACCCAAGCGGCGAAAACGGTTAGCCAAATCAACGCGGCGTGGATGAGATTAGCCGTGACGCCTACGTCTATGTCCTTGCCGAGAAGTATCATGGCTGAGAGGTACAACATTTCGACATTGGCTGGGAAATTGGCGTAGACGTTGTGCGGGCGATAGGAGATGACGCCTTCCGCGAGATATTCTCGGGGTAACTGTAGGTGATATTCGAGCACGTCATAGCCAAAGCCTTCCTCTTGCCAAATGAGGCCAGGCGCGTTGACGGCGGCAAGTAGTGACATGATGGCGAATGGGCAGGTGAGTAGTAGCAGTGCGCCGATAAAATTGGCATAGGTGTCTGGCGATATATTTTTCTCAGCCCTGGAAGCATACCACAAATAGCGTGCGCGGATGATGCCTGCCGTAATTAAGGCGATGTATATGACTAGCCATATAGGCCTATGTAACAAGCCGCAGGTTCCACCGAGAAGGACAGCCAATGATAGTCCGCCCAGCCCGAATGAAACGCCTAGCAATATGTGCCAACGTATTGGCATATGTTCTAACTGAGCGAATCGCATGATCCACAGGCCGGCGAGCATGGGAGGGAGGAGTACAAATCCTGCTGATAGTCCGTCGATGGCCAAGGACATCAGGGCATATGGCGAAGCGACGCCCAAGCCAAATACCGTGACGGCTACGAATAAAATGAAAAATCGAAGTCGCCAGTTAGGCGTTATCGTAACGTCATGGTGATGGTCTCGCGGCTGGTGACGTCTGCTCACAGCGATAGTTATCCTTCATGCCCGTATAGTATGTGTCTGGTTTTCATTAGGGCTATGAGTGCATGCTGGACGTGGTCAATGCGAAGCAGGTTTAGCGTAGGTGTGGTGCGAATGCCGCCGATGGTATCCTTTCGACTGCGAATAAAATATGCTTCGTCGTCACGAAATTGTAGCTGCATGACAAAACGAGCCGCTTGGCGCACGACTTTTTCGTATCGCTGGATGCGTGCCTGGTCCCCGCGACGCTTGGCTAATGCAAGCGCATCCGTAAAGCCTTCAAGATAAGAAGCCGTCGAGACACCAGCACGTCCCGCTTGATAGGCCGCGATACCGCCCCATAGCTCAGGCCAATCACAGTTGTCGTGGGTCAGTTGCTTTTCTGCGAGCCAATCGGTCAGCTCGAACACATAGTCGTCGTAGTCGCTACGCTGTGTGTGCTTGGTCATTTGCGTGAAGGCTTGCACCTGCCAAGGAACGAATGCCGGAGCAGGACGTTCACGAAAATAGGGTTTGTAAAACTGGATCGCCTTGTTGAAAGCGTCAAAAATTCGTTCGTCGGGGTATTGTTGATAATGCGTAGCCATGGCTAAGAGCGCTTCGCCGGGAAAATAATTCTGCGCACCGATAGACTCGGCCGGGGGGAACGCGGTCACGAAAAGTCCGGAGGGACGCTGTAGCCAAAGCATGCCGTTGATAAGTTTTTTTCGAGTTTCCAAGAAGCGGTCTGCTTTGGGATGAGCCGCGAGCGCCTGGCAGAATAAAGCTGTTACGCCAAGCTTGTGCTGTTTATCCGCCGTTGCGAGAAAGGCTGCGTTATCCACATCCGCAATCTTAGTGACACCTTTCATGTGATAGCGAATAGCTATGTCCGCCGCGGCTAAGGATGCACTTCTGCCAGACCACTTCGCGTAAGCAGCCATGGCTGTGGTCGCGCCGATTTGCCGCACGAGATTATCTTCGTCGCTATAACGATCCAGCGCAGGTTCGTATTGATAGGTGAATAACCCATCAGGCTTTTGACGATATACCAGATAAGCACCGAGGGATTCGATCGCGTCATCGAGCTTTTGCCGCGTGACTGCTTCTCGAGGGATGACAGTTAGACCCCGCGAGAGTGATACGATGTCCGCGCCGATTCGGGGCTGATACCAATGGGCCGTGCGGAAACGGAGGAGCGCCGTTTTGAGCACCTGCGATGGATCAGAATGTGTAAGCTGAGCTAGATTTTTCAATGATTCAGACAAGGTCATGTCATTGGTGAAGAGTTCTGTGGGTGAAAAACGATGTTGAGACTGTTGGCCGAGCAAGATCAAACCGTCGAGGCCCGGTTCGACAAAAGCGTCCAAAGCCCTCGGCTGAGTCCAGTCATCTTGGAAGGGAATGTCCACCGGGTCTCCGATGACCTCAATTTCCATCAGTAGTCTATCGACCCGCGAGAGGTCCGTGACCTTCGATTTCTTGAGCAGTTCAAAAGCTCCCAAAGCCGCGTCTCTGGTGGCTAGTGAGATGGGCGCTTTCGCGCCGACTCCCGCGCAGAGCAGATAGCCATCTTGCCGTAAGCGGATGATGACTTCTCGCTCCATGGACTTGAGTCGTTCGGGAATGTAGCCAGGCTCGTACATACTTCGTTGTGCCCTGGCGTCGCTGATAGCACGTCGAGCGACTCGTGAGAGGAATAGCTTTTCCGATGGGAATAATTGAGGCTGAATGGGTTCCAGTGCGGGCTGGCTCGGTTGTCCGAGGGCACAAACTGGCAGCATTAGGAACGCCGATAAGAAAATACGTTGTTGTAATTTGTCGGTCATGTTACCCAACAGTATAGTGAGCGAATAAAGGTGCTACAAATGTCGCCGTTAAATAAGGTGTATACGCCGTGAATTCAGTCCAGAAAAACTTCACCGAGCCAATCATCGCTGCAGCGGCTCAGGTGGCTCAATCTGTCAATGCGACTACGCTATTTGCCTATGTAAGCGCCATTCATGATCTGCCAGCTTTGACTGAGGCGATACATGCCCCGACGAAATTGGTTTTGGTCTGCCGTGATAAGCAGGATATAGACAAAGCCAAGGACATTACCGCGCACTTGCTATCGGTTCCGAAATTCAACCTGACGCGCATGGGGCAGATAAAGATGGCTACCCTCATCGCTTTCTCGCAGCAGCTACTCAAGCCAGATGATGTCTTCGTGTTTTTAACGGGCATTGGCGAAGGCGATATTGATACGTTAGTGACCATGCGTGTGGGTAAGGAATACGAGATTTTTCACAGTGTAGGCCAACCGAAACTCACTGAGCACATTCGCCGTCCAGTTTTCGAACGCGTGCTTCGCTTAACGATGGAGCTTGCTCACGAAGGTCGTGAGGGTAAGCCGGTCGGCGCGTTGTTTGTGATTGGCGATCATCGTGAAGTGCAAAAGTATAGTCATGAGGGTCGGATCAATCCGTTCAAAGGGTATACCGAAAAGGAGCGGAACATTCTCGACGACTCCATCGGTGATACGGTGAAGGAAATCGCGAAGTTAGACGGCGCGTTTATAATTAAAGGCAACGGTGTGATTGTCTCTGCCTGCGCGACGCTTCGGCCTGCCATTTCAGATGAGCCTATCCCGCGAGGGGTCGGAACCCGTCACGCAGCAGCGGCTAGTATTACCGGGTGTACCAAGAGCATAGCAATGACACTTTCCGAATCTACGGGCGATGTTCGCGTCTGGCGACTCGGCTCGATGATAACGGAAATTGAAAAACAGCCTGCAGGTAGCACGGATGGTACGCACTCGACATCGGTAGAATGACACAAGCAGCACCGCGACCGTGACAACAATTTGCATCAACAGATTATAGCATGCGATATCCAATCCATCGTCATATCCGCGCAGGCGGGTATCCAGCAATATTGGGCGGGATATTACCCGCCTTGACTGGTTTTTGGTGTAAGGGTTCATGTTAAAAATGTGATGCGACATAGCACAACATAAATTGTCCGTCGTATGTACCAGCCGTTCGCGGCGGACAATAGTCCGCCTTGCTAGAAATTTTAGCGCTCATTGATAATGCGGTGTTAATGCGGCGAATGAGTTATGCTGTCCTGCGCGCTAACTGTCGCAGCGAGTGTTTGAGGTTTGATTGATACATTCGGCCCCCGCAATACAAGTATCGTTTCCTTACTACCGCCAGCCTTACTCGCAACTAACTCGGCACGATTCGTTGTTAGGCTGATGGTGTGGTTATTCGACCTTTGGGCCGTGGCTAATGGCGTTTGAAGTAGCCAAGGTTGCATTTCCTTTTCCGGCAAATGCACGCCATAGTCCCACGATTCAGGCTGGCCTTGCCACTGCAAAGGCGTGGCGATGAGGTAGGCCTGGGACGGTGAAGGTAACGGCTCGGCGCGAGACGCGATATCGACCGTCGCTTGTTGCCACCATGATGGCGATTGATTACTTACGGCTACGCGGAGTCTTGGTCGAAGTTCGGCGGGGAATAAAATTCTGTGTCTTCGATATAGCGATGGCGGCATGAAGATTTTGTAGCCATGTTCATTGGGTTGCGACTGGATGAAAGTGGCTATCTGCTCAACAGCTCGTGCGACGCGCTGGGTTTCACGGTTGCGAAATCCACTTAATTCGTGCGGGTTGGCGTAGGCGAGCATGACGATGATAGCCATGACGGCTGGCCAACTGCGACGGATGATGACTGGATTTAATAGCATAGCCATACCTCGCCGGACAGACCAAGCTAGGCAAAGGGCGAACGGAATGCACGCTAGTAAATCATTTCGGCCTTCAAATACAGGATAGGGCTGAGGACCGTTTCTAAAATTCACGGGCAGGAAAGCCAAGAGTAAATACGCGGCTAGCGCCCAAATGCCAACCCAACGTCCGCGTCGATTAATAGCCACGACGATCAACACTGCGGGCCAAAAGACAACAGAGATCATACCCCAGCCAAACGTCGTGGATTCCAGCATAACAATCGTTAGCCGTTTCCATATCAAACCGCTCAGGGTCGCTGCTTCGTGAAAGCCCGTTGGTGGATATGCCCAATCGATGGCGTTGGTGTTGCCGAGTGCATGTATGTGGAACCAGAAGTCGTCAGCCGCCCAAAGGTAGAAAACACATTCACCGAAAAAGTAGATAACTATGCCAATGCCGCAAATGGTGACGGTGCGCAGACGAGCGAACCAAGATACTTTCTGATGTGCGACGATGATCGCTGCGACCGCGACGAAAGTGTATATGGAAAATTCCTTAGCTGACGCCGCGAGGCCAACGACTAGGCCGCACGTTAAACTCAATATAAGGATTCGTTTCGGCGATTGGCTACGAACAATCATCAATGCGATAAGTACCGCACCGACACTCCAAAGGCACGCTTGTGTTTCGGGATAGCCTGTGGTCGAGAGAACGCGATAATAGGGTAGCACCGAAATGATGGTGGCTGCGCATAGTCCTTCCCACCAATCCCATACGCATCGCCCCAATACAGCAATTAACAGAACACAAAGCAAGGAGGCTATACATGAGGGAAGGGCGATAGCTGCGGGATTTTCACCAAACAAGGCCATGGACAATGCTACGGGAGCGATGACGGCTAGTCGGGCGTAGTGATGATGTGCACGTTGGATGGTTTCGCCGGTCAGAATATGCTCCGCGGCACAGTAGTAGGAGACGTCATCCGAGCCAAGCCAGCCGGTAGGGGAGGCTAATCGAACCGAAACGGTCAGTGCCATGAGCGCGACAAGCCACAGCGCCGCCCACATGGGTATTATTTGGCGAGCCTGGCTCGTTGTTTCAAGATCGAATTGTGGTGCGTCATTGGCTAGCATGATATTGTTGACGCTGTCGAGATATTCTTCACTTGGGAAACACTCGCCCCTCAGCTGGGTGTTCGTTATGTGTGACGCTTAAGCTTATTCGTTTCCTTCTGCGATCAGGACAATGCGCATCGAGTAATCGCGTATGCCGGGTAAGCGATGTAGTAAAGCATCGAAAGGGCGAAGCATAGAAACGACCGATTGATTAACGCCGTTGGGAATAAACGCAAAATGACCAAGTCTATTTATGTGCATGCCTGCTTCCTTCACGAGCTTACTGAGTGAAGAACGTGTGGACTCGCTCACTTCGTTATACCACTCTCGCATCTCGTTTTTACCGGTCATACGCATGATGCGATAAAGAGGCGATTGACCATTCATATCAAGCAGCACGAGCTTGCCTGATTGTGACAATAATTGTTTATAGCAACGTAGCGCGTCAGCTTTGTTGGGGTAATAGCTAAACGTATTGACACCCAAAATGATGTCGAATTGGTTTGGGGCACCGGCCTGATCTAGATACGCTTTGGGGTTCTCGCAGTCGCCTTCGACATATTTCGCATCGGGGCATCGCCGACGGGCGCACTCCATGATGTTGTGGCTAATGTCCATCGCAGTGACTTGGCATCCGTGATCGACTAGCCACTTGGTGTAGAAGCCGGACCCGCAGCCAAGTTCCAGCACATTGCTGCCTGATGGTATTGTTTCAAGCAAAAATGGTTCGTAGTAAAGCGTGAAATTGTGGCTTTGACCTGCCATCGAGACGCCATGCTTGTCGTCATAGACGTTAGCATAGCGGTCGTAATATTTCTGAATTAACGCAGTCTTTCCGTGCATCAAGCCCATCTCCGCTTTACAAAATCAGTTCGTGTGACCCAAACAATGGCCAAGCTGGCACAAGCCGTTCCATAAGGTTATCGGTAGCTTTTTGGGGCCACTACATAGTGGCGTATTTGATCGAATGTTAAGAATTGGGCCTTTTCCTGGCTTCTGGAACGCAGAATGCTGGGAGTACTACGGGGTCGGACCGCCCCGGCTACCTGCGTAATGGTGGCGAGCTCCGGTTCGAGGGCCAGAATATATTTAACGCGAACCATCGACGCCATGGAGAGACGCTATGTCAGCACATAACGTAACAATCGACGGTAACGAGGCTGCTGCCTACGTTGCCTATCATACCAACGAAATCATAGCTATTTACCCTATAACGCCTGCATCTTCGATGGGTGAGCTGTCCGATGCCTGGTCGGCGGTGCAAAAGCGAAATATTTACGATGCCGTGCCGCAGGTCATTGAGATGCAAAGCGAAGCTGGGGCGGCTGGCACGTGTCACGGTGCGTTACAGGCTGGCGCTTTGACCACAACATTTACGGCCTCGCAAGGTCTGTTGCTGATGATCCCCAATATGTTCAAAATCGCTGGGGAACTTTCACCGACGGTTTTCCACATCGCGGCCCGGACCTTGGCGACGCATGCCCTGTCCATTTTTGGCGATCACAGCGATGTGATGGCTGCCCGAACGACGGGTTGGGCGATGTTGGCGGCCTCCTCTGTGCAAGAGGCGCAGGACATGGCTTTGATATCTCAGTCAGCGACCCTCAAAACGCGCATCCCGTTTCTGCACTTTTTCGACGGCTTCCGCACGTCCCACGAAGTAAACAAAATTGAGCAAGTCAGTCTGGATGATATTCGGTCGATGATTGATGATGAGTTGGTCGAAGCGCATCGCCTACGGGCTATGAGTCCCGATCATCCTGTGTTGCGCGGTACGGCTCAAAACCCAGACGTTTTTTTCCAAGCCCGCGAAGCTGCCAATCAATTTTATGATGCGACACCCTCGATTGTTCAGCAAACGATGGACCAGTTCGCCGCGATGACCGGCCGATCTTATCACCTGTTCGATTACGAGGGCGATGACGATTCTACGCGGGTGATTATTATTATGTGCTCAGGTGCGGGCGCGGTGGAAGAAGCCGTCGAAAGCATGCGGGCTCGAGGCGAAAAAGTTGGCGTGCTGAAGATTCGCCTATTTCGTCCGTTCGATACGCACGCTTTTATCGACGCTTTGCCAAAGTCGACTACGTCTATTGCGGTCTTAGATCGAACCAAAGAGCCTGGCGCTATCGGTGAGCCGCTGTATCAGGATGTCATCACAGCCTTGACTGAAGTTTGGCATGATGACAATAGCCAGGGTTCGATGCCTCGGGTGATCGGCGGGAGATATGGCTTGTCCTCCAAGGAGTTCACGCCAGCGATGGCGATGCGGGTCTTCGATGAGCTGGGCAGTAAGGATCCGAAAAACCATTTCACGATTGGTATCGTGGATGACGTAACGCATACGTCGTTGAAATGGGATCGCGAGGCGTTTTCGGAGCCAGCGGATGTGACGCGGGCGATGTTTTACGGTCTGGGAAGCGATGGCACAGTCGGCGCTAACAAGAACTCTGTCAAGATTATTGGCGAAAATACCGACCTCTATGCCCAGGGATATTTCGTTTACGACTCCCGCAAAGCAGGCTCGGTGACCACTTCGCACCTACGTTTTAGTCCCCGGCCTATCAACTCTACTTATTTGATCGAGCAAGCTGGCTTCGTTGCCTGTCATCAATTTTCTCTACTTATGCGGATGGATGTGTTGGCCCAAGCGGCTCAGGGCGCGACTTTCTTATTGAATAGTCCTTATAGCCCAGAAGAAGTTTGGGGCAAGCTGCCGGTTGAAGTTCAAGAAGCCATTATCGGCAAGAAGCTAAAGTTTTTCGTTATAGATGGAAACAGCGTAGCGTTACAGGCCAAGATGGGGATGCGTATCAACACGATCATGCAGACATGTTTTTTCGCGCTCAGCGGAATCCTGCCGCGTGAGCAAGCTATTCAACAGATTAAGGAAGCCATCCGCAAAACATACAGCAAGCGTGGCGAAACCATCTTGGAGCGTAACTATGCGGCTGTCGATGGGGCATTGGCTGCGATGCATGAAGTCGCGGTCCCCGAGCAAACGTCGGGGACAAATGGCCGTCAACGCACTGTACCTGAGCAGGCACCGGATTTTGTGCAACGTGTGACGTCCATGATTATCGAAGGCAACGGTGATTTGCTGCCGGTCAGCGCGATGCCGGTGGATGGCACTTTCTTAACGGGGACAACAAAATTCGAGAAACGTAGCATTGCGCACGAAATACCAATTTGGGATTCAGAAATTTGCACCGAATGTGGCCTATGTCCGTTGGTCTGTCCGCACGCAGCCATTCGCATGAAGCCGTTTGAAGAAAATCAACTAGATGGTGCGCCCGAGCCATTTCCGTCTATACCTTGGAAGGGGAAAGATTTTCCGGGTTATCGCATGACGATTCAGGTCGCCCCCGACGACTGTACGGGCTGCGGCGTCTGCGTAGATGTTTGCCCCGCCAAGAGCAAAGAAGTGGCGCGACACAAAGCCATTAACATGTCCCCCAAGGACGACCATCTAGAACGCGAGCGGGCAAACTTTGACTTTTTCTTGAGCCTACCAGAGGTTGATCGCAGCTTGGTAGCGATGGATACGATAAAAGGTTCGCAAATGCTTGAGCCGTTGTTTGAGTTCTCGGGTGCGTGCGCCGGTTGCGGCGAGACGCCATACCTGAAGTTGCTATCACAGTTATTTGGCGATCGTATTCTGATCGCCAATGCTACGGGGTGCTCGTCTATTTATGGCGGGAATTTACCGACCACGCCGTGGACGACCAATAAGGATGGTCGCGGTCCGACTTGGTCCAACTCGCTTTTTGAAGATAATGCCGAATTCGGTTTAGGGCTGCGTATGGGCTATGACCAGAAGCGGGAATACGCACAGCAGCTATTGAAAAAATTATCTGCAAAAGTTGGCGATCAACTCGCCCACACCATTTTGCAATCCGAGCATTTAAGTGAGCAAGAACTCGAAGCACAGCGAAAACGGGTGGCTATTCTCAAGCTCAAACTAAGTGAATTTGATTGTCCAGACGCGCTTCGATTGCTGACCATAGCCGACGCGCTTGTGCGTAAGAGTACGTGGATTGTCGGTGGCGACGGATGGGCCTATGACATTGGTTACGGCGGATTGGATCATGTTATTGCATCAGGTCGTGATGTTAACATTCTCGTTTTAGATACAGGGGTATATTCCAACACCGGAGGCCAGGCATCTAAATCGACACCGCGGGCTGCCGTGGCAAAATTCGCCGCAAGCGGAAAGTCTGCACGCCGCAAAGACCTCGGTATGATCGCCGCGGCTTATGGCACGGTATACGTAGCGCAAATCGCTGTTGGGGCAAATCCACGGCAGACCATTCGCGCCCTTATGGAAGCGGAAAGTTATCCTGGCCCATCGTTGATTATCGCTTATAGCCAATGTATTGCGCACGGGATAGAGATGTCTACCTCGATGTCTCATCAGAAGGAAGCGGTTAACAGTGGTTTTTGGCCTCTGTATCGATTCGATCCTAGGTCCGCAAACGGTGAAAATCGTCCGTTCCATCTGGACAGTAGAAAACCAACCATTCCGTTTAAGGAATTTGCGATGAAGGAGGGGCGGTTCGCTATGCTAGCTCGCGGAGATAAGCAGCGGGCTGAGGATTTAATGACTTTGGCACAGCAGGACGTTGACGAGCAATGGCATCTGTATGAGCAGATGGCTAATGTTGAGCGCACTGTTACATTGAATGTGGAGACAAACGCATGAGCATATCCCTCAAGACAGAATACCTGGGTCTATCTTTGACGAATCCCATCGTGGCTTCGGCTTCGCCACTAACTGGTAGCGTTGAGTCGCTCGCGCAATTGGAAAAAGCCGGCGTAGCTGCGGTCGTGTTACCCTCTTTGTTTGAAGAACAGATCGAACACGAAGCGCAAGAGGTCCATCACTTGCTGGCGTTCGGTTCAGAGTCCACGCCTGAAGCAATAAATTATTTTCCCGAATTATCTTCTTACAATACCGGCCCGGATACCTACCTGCAGTTGATAAAAGACGCGAAGCAAGTGCTTAGTATTCCGGTAATTGCCAGTTTGAACGGTATCTCTCGCGGAGGATGGGTTCGACATGCGAAACTAATCCAAGCCGCTGGTGCGGATGCGCTTGAGCTAAACATTTACTTCGTGCCCACAGATGTTCAGGTATCAGGCGAAGATGTTGAACAGCGCTACGTGGACTTGGTGCGTGACGTGCGCGAGGTGGTGTCGCTGCCGTTAGCCGTAAAAATCGGTCCTTATTTCAGCAGCCCAGCCAACATGGCTAGCAAGCTCGTTGAAGCCGGTGCGAATGGGTTGGTATTGTTCAACAGATTTGTTCAGCCTGACATCGACTTGGAGACGATGCAAATGGTTTCGCAGCTTGATTTAAGTCAATCGAGCGAAGCTCGGCAGGCGTTGCAATGGATAGGGGTGTTGCACAATCGCGTCAAGGCATCGTTCGCTGCGACAGGCGGCGTACATTCTCGTGAAGACCTCGTTAAGCTTCTTTTGGTAGGCGCAGACGTAGTCATGATAGCCTCGTCGTTACTCAAGCAAGGCCCATCTCATGTTTGTATATTGTTAGAAGGCCTGCATGATTGGCTCGAAGAATATGAATACACATCGGTCGGGCAAATGAAGGGCAGTATGTGTTACGACCATTGCCCCAATCCTAAAGGCTATGACCGTAGTAATTATATGAAAGCGTTGGTGAACTATACCAGCAAGAGTGTGTAGTGCATTGATAGTACGAAGCGTATTCATAGTACGCAGCGCGTTTATGTTGGAGCGCGTGCGCGAGTTACATGCCCGACGAAGATGTTAACCGCTGTGGTTCAGCGATGCGTTCATAGATGCGCATTGAATAATGACGCTCACGCGTACGTATTCTTTCCCAGGGCTTTCTCCCTTCATAGCCTAGCGCGGGAAATGATTCTGGGTGAGCCGCTTGGGCGACCAGTTTATATCCAGAATGTGGTTCGAATCGGTCGTACCGTTGTCGATAGTATCGCTGATATTTTATGTTGACGCTGATGAACCGAGTGTTGTTGGCGTTTGCCTTGCGGTGAGAAGCTAGCAACACGTATTCCGCTGAGCCGGTGGGACTGGAGTCTGCTACGTTGGCTAAGTCTGGGTCGATACGTTCGAGCGTGCCGTCGAGATCGCCGTCGACATATCCCCATAATACATTCGGCGGGTAAGTCACCTTGCGATCACGCGAGGCCATCGTTTGTGTGAGAAACTCAGCCGGATAGACTACTTGGCCATAGGCAATAGCGCTGGGGATAAATGAAGCGATCGAAGCGGTAATCAAAGCACAAACGCCGATACGCCGCCATGTAGTGCGTTCGATATGTATCAGGGCCAGGACCGCGCCGATAACTAGGATCGGCAAATAAATCATCGCAACTCGACCATAAAATACCATGCTACCGAATACTACGCCCATGGTGGCGTGGTAAAGATAGCCCGCTATCGCGGCTAAGGTAGCTGCGCGAAGTGGTGGCGTGGTCGCGGAAACACCAGCATGTATGGTACGCATGGCGAACCAAGCGAACAATACCAAGAGCATGATGCCTGCGACACCTTCGACATCTCGTAGGTAATTCCACAAGAATACATAGCCTTCCTTCGTGTCGCCCATAGAGACGGATCGCGATAAGGCTGAAAGATCGTGCAGGTAGGATCGACCGACAGACTGCGCAGCCAATTCAAAAAAGCCGACCACACACAGCGACCCAATACTGAAAAACAGGCCAGACTTCCAGCGTCGGCCAGAATATGACAAAGCGACGACACCATTAATGACGACGAAGGCATAGTGGCCCGGATAACATGCAAAGCCAAACGCACTCAACGCGCCAGCTACGAACATGCGGTGCATGGCGCTATCACCGAGTTTCGGTTTTGATGACACAGCCCATAAGCCTAACAGAAAGCATAGTAGTGAAACGGAATAGGGAGCCATGTGCCTAATCCATACGTTGGCATTTGTTAATAGCGAATAGACCAACGCCATGAGCAGTGCATACCACGCTCGTTGGGTCCATAGTCGACCGAGCGCGTAGACGCACAACGTAATCGCGAGTGTCACAATCACATTGTAGGCCGATGCGATGTCGTAGAAGTGTGCGGATTCCGGGCCGATGTCCATCAACGGATTAATCGCTAATTGGGCAAGCACCGCAGGTACGCTAGCGAGGACAAAACCTGGGCGAGCCGAAGGAACGCTTCTGCGAGCATCGAAGAGTGCGTTGATGGCTTCGTGCCAATCCCATCGCATCACGTTATCCATGAAGGCAAACGTGGACAAATAGCACCGTTCGTCGCTCCAATAGAAATGACCTCGATCGATTAACGTTAGCCTATACGCCGCGAGTAACAGCAGCAGTACGATTAGACCGACAGTCGGGTTCAGCAGCGGTCTCATCCTCCCAAGCTTGTTATCAATTCGGCTAGCGTCCATGATGGAATATCGGACACTCAAGCGCCCCAATGTAGCGGCCATCCACGCTATGCGTCAGAGGAATTTGGCCAAGGTGTATGGCTGGTCACTTTTCAATGCCTCACTAGTTACAACGATTTGTAGAAACTGTGGGCGGATATGGATTCAAATCTTTCGTCATTCTCGCGCACGCGGAAATCTAGGGGCGGCACGAAGCGGTAAGATCAGTCGTCAGTCTGCAACAGTGGACTGGATACCCGCCTACGCGGGTATGACGGAGTGTTGGCTCGCGGTGGGAGATACACTATTACTACCCATCACAGCCCCGCAAGTTGGGTTGCTTCGGTGAGCATTTTTTGTTCAGCTGCGCTTAGCGCTAGTTCCGCAATTCGGCTTCGGCCGACGTCGGTCATTTTCCGTAGTGTCCCCATGAGCACGCGAAGCGACTTGTCGTTGTCCCAGTCGTCGGCGTATTTGTGTAGCTTGGTCTCAAAAAAAACCAGGCAGTCCGCGTCTTCGAGAATGCACGCTTCTTTATTGTCAGGCCAATTGGTGCGTAAAATGAAGGCTTTGACGGTTTCAATTCCATCCGTTGGATAGTTAGCACTGCGCAGTGTCTTTTCAGCTTCGTCCGCGTGGTAGTTAGCTAATGCCCGCCGCCAATCGTGATAGCCTGGCGTTGTCTTGGGATAAGTATCGCGCGGTATTTTCCAGCGGCGCATGGTGTGTGAGCGGGCCGCTAGGAGTAGCGCTTCGGAAGGGTTGTCGGTGAGCTTTTCCACCCAGCGATATACCCGTTGCGAAAATAATAATTCGCTCGGGCAATCTTTACCGTCGACAGTTTCCTTGCGCGGGTCTTCTGCGTTCGCGGCGTCAATGAGTTGTATAGCTTGGTCGAATGCTTGCGTATATGCCATCGAAACAATCCTTAAAAGCCAAGAAAGAGGATAATCGTCGATGCGAGTTTACTAGGATTTGATGCGGACGTCGATAAGGCCAATGACAGGTGTGTCTTTTGTGCAAGGTTACGCGTTGGGGTCGGTCTGGTTGCTTAGCAAGCCCCGCGTAGGAACGTGCCTAGCGTACGGAATAGAATGGTCATGTCTAATTCGAAGGCCATGTGTTTGAGGTAGTATAAATCAAATTGCAATTTCCGCTTGGAGTCTTCGACGGTATTGCCGTAGCGAAAGCTGATCTGTGCCCAGCCGGTGATGCCAGGCTTGATGAGGTGGCGCTCGGCGTAGTAGGGGATTTTCCCGCACAAGTCGCGGACAATGTCAGGTCGTTCAGGCCTTGGTCCCACCACGGACATTTGCCCGACCATCACATTATAAAGCTGAGGTAGTTCGTCCAGGCGAGATTTACGAAGAATTCTACCAAACCACGTCACGCGAGGATCATTCGTTGAAGCCCACACGCTTTTGCCATTCTCCGCATCAGTGCGCATGGTACGGAATTTATAGAGTCGAAAGTTTTCTCCGTTCTGTCCCACGCGGTCTTGCCAATAGAATACCGGGCCACCGTCGCCGAGCTTGATAGCCAAGGCAATTAAAGGCCAGAGCGGTGCGGTGACGCAAAAGACCAGGGCAGTCGTGATGACATCGAAGACCCGTTTGATGGCTGCGACATGATCACAATGAACTTTAAGATCAGCAAAGAGAAACCAGGCCGGCGTGATTTGATCAACCAGAATTTGTCCGGTCGCTTTTTCGTAAAAGATGGCTTCGTTAATCACCCGACAACCTCGTTGCAGGCAGGGTACAATCCAATCCATAACTGCAGGGTCATTCGCCGAATCGGCGTCGACGACGATATCGGTGATGCCGGCCTTGTCTATGCTGGAAGTCTTGTCGAGCACTGGTCCAAGATATTTTGAACTCTTGCGATCTTCGCGAGAAGCTTCCTCGCCTGTGGTATAGCCAACAAGATTGTATTCGTGCAGATGCCCCTCTTTTTGAGCATTCGCGAATGAGTTAAACAAATTGCGCGAACCGACGACCAATAGCAATCGACTAATACGATGAGAAGCCCACCACGCGCAGAATCGGACGGTTGTTCCCATCACTAAGAAGGTAGTAAGGGCAAAGCCTGTCGCTCGACGACTAACTGTGGCGTAGAGTAGAATATAAATCACGGCATATGCAGCCACCGGCAGCGTCGTTGTCGTGAGTAACATGCGCGTCAGGATGCGAGACCGGCTTTGCGTTGTCTCACGTTCGTACAAGCCGAACACCATGCTCGCTGCGGTGAGTGTGCAGGAAAAAATAAAGCACGCCTGCCATAGTGGTATGTGGGGCGTAGCCAATTCGGTGGGAGGGGGGAAGAAGTCGTAGGCGATAATCAAGCCAGTCGAAATCGTGGCTGAATCGATGACCAGCCACATCCAAAGCGGCATCGCGGTGAGCATACGTCCGATTCGGTGAACTACTCGCTCCCAAATAGACTCCAACGCCACACGTCTTGGCGCATGTCGCTCCTGCGTTAATCGATTATACGCGGTTGAAGCAACGGTTGACGAGCCTGTAATAGCAGCTAGCTGAGCGCACATAAATCCCTCGCAGAAAAACTCACTATCCGACAGACCCATCGGATGCCCCGTAAACAGACCTGAGTTATCGGGGAAAGTACTGCTTATCAGACGCTCACTTTGCACGACCGATAACATGAAAACGCATTAATCGCACAGAGTGTACGTTTTTTTTTGGACCAGTTGCGTCCCCAATAGCCCGATATCCAAATAGTGCTGCACCAAAGCAGGGCCGAGAATAAGGGCCTATATGGGGTAAGTCAGCGGGACGCCGAATCAGCGTTACTATAGGAATGGAAACGTGAAATACCGACTATTGTATGCCGTGCTCCCGACAGCATGTGCCATCGTAATGACCACCGGCTGTAGTAAGCCAATAGAAAATCCGTGGATGCCTCGTCCGCGTGTCGACTGGGCGGACCTCTCCATTCATGCCATCTCTTATGACGAAAACAGCTATCGCATCCTAAACAAGCAAACGACTAAAGGATTGTTCCCCGCAGCCATTGCTGTGACGCGGGTAGCGGTGACAGACCCTCCCACGGACATACCTGGGATGCAGACGAAACTGGTACGCGACCCACGCAATGAATTTTTGCAATGGAACCAAGCCTTCGATGACCAGATGGCGATTAGCGAAGTATTCCCGTTAGCCCAGAGGGATTTGGGTGGCGCAGAGACGACGCCGCAGCAAATTACACGAGCGATAACCGCGCTTCATGCCAGGATAGGCTTCGTATATGCAGTCAACGAGCTTAGTGCTAACGAAACGGAAATGATAGGCACCTTGCTCGACACAAAAGAAAATCGAATTCTCGCTACCCTGCACGCTAACGCTGTATCTATTCCCGTAGATAAAGATGACCCGGAAGCGAAGAATCCGGACCTTTGGAAAGTGGATTCCCGAGGCATTGTGCGTTTGCGATTTGCAAAGCTCGCGCATGCCTGTATTCGTGAAATGATCCTACGTGACGAACCAGCCGAAGTTGAAACCTCCTCTGGCTGGAAACCTCTTCCGCCAGCTGTGCCGCCAGTTTGGCCACCGCGTGGGTAAGCTCTGTGACATGTAGACCGTCACTGAATATGCGTGGTTATGGGGCGATCAATTTGTCACCTACCATATGTGTTGAAAGTAGGTTTCTGAGTCATTAAGGATTGGCAGGCGGTTGAGTCGCAACATAAGAGAGCTAGTTCCAGGGACCACCGGGCATCATGTCGAAGCACTCACGATCAACCACGTTCAAACTGATTTCAAGCAAGTACGTGGAAATACTCACGCTTGTGAGTCTGCTGTTTATTATCCAAACGGGCTTGCTACCATTTGATTTTTTCAATCCAGATGTTGGTGCGGGCCATCGAGAGTTATTCAGCACTACGGTCGATCAATTCACGTTTCCAGATATTCTTAGCAACATCTTCCTGTACATTCCGCTAGGCTTCTGTTTACACTGGTGGCTATACCGCTTACGAAGAAACAAGTTGATGCGCTGGACGCTCGCCATGTTAGGTGGATTGATGACTAGTGGTATCATCGAATGGATACAATGCCTTTCTCCCGCCCGCGTCTCGTCATTGATCGACCTGACCAGTAACACCATCGGCTGCGCCTTGGGGGGCGTGCTTTTTGCCGTATTCTACCAATATCTCCCGCGATTCGTAGCCGTAGTCATGGCCGAGCTGCAGACTTGGCGACTCCATACCAGCGTGAAAGCGTACATACTAGCGCTTATAGTTTTCTCATCGATGCCTTTTTCGTTTACCATAAATCCAGGGTTGCTTAAAAGAGAAGCTAGCCTAGTGAGTGTCATACCTTTTGCCACAGCAACCAGCGACATCGAAGACGCGGACCATGCCTTGGCACGAAACGACCATCGGGCCTACGCCTTCGCGCGCTGGCGGTTGCTAGAAAGATGTGCGCGGTGGATTGTCGAATGTCTCGCGTTTGCTGTGTTAGCCCAATTGCTGATCGTGCTCTTGCGCAACGACTATGGTTTTTCCATAGGTACCTCAACGATGCTAACAGGCTGGTATTGTGTGGCATTAGCCGTGGTGCTTAGTATCATACAATTCCCAGTCATTAGTAGGCACGTAGATACCACGGACATCCTTTTCCGCTGCGTAGGTGGACTATCCGTAGCCCTGATGACATGGTGGACCCGCAAAGTCGTTGGCCTGATTTCTTTAAGGCAGACACTGACCAATTTGCATCGTCAGACGCGCATCGGCTTATATCTTACGATGGCATATATTGTATATTCCGGCGTGATACCGCTGACCTTCGCGCCAGACGATGGATCTGCTGTCGCCCAAGTTGTGCCGACCGATCCTCTTTTGCCGTTTCTAGGATATTTCTATACGAGATTCGATATCGCTGCGGATGATATACTCGAAAAAATAGCGACGTATGGCGTGCTAGCCATCATGCTCGTAGCCAGCACCCGATGGTACCGACGCGGTAGTCTGGGCTGGCGGGTGTACAAGGTGGCTAAGTTCGGCGTGTGCTTGTCCATTCCGATAGAAGTTGTGCAGGTTTTCATACCCGTACGTACCGCGACGATTACAGACCCACTGCTCGCAGCAACAGGATGCGTGGTTGGCGTGCTTATGTTGGAAGTGGTAGCCAATGCTTGCCGGCTAACTTTAGACCCGCAATTAGTGACAGTTAGTAAGAAGCAGAAGATTTCACCAGTCGACGAACTTATCCAAACACTTATGCAGCCAGACCCCAACGCGCCGAAGGAATCATCTCCAGAACACACTACAATAAATGTCTAAAACGAGCCGCATGCTTTAGCTTGCGCGGACGTGCGAACGAATAAGGCATTCGTTGTTGTAATTGCTTGAATACAAAGACAATTGCGCATTAGCTCGACGCCGCTTTGCGCCGTCTCCGCATAGCAATTTCTGGAGCTTCGAGGATACAGGTCCAGAGAATTTTGACTGACATCCAAAGTAGTTTACTAGCACTACGAACGATACCGGGTTTCTGATCACCGACGTTGGGGAATCCCTTTTCGTCAGATTTTACGTTATCCCAATTATGAAAGAGCTTTCCCCAAGAGCTATTCAGTGCTTCCTGCACCCGCTGACGGCCCTTCATCGGATACCAAAACCAGTCGTGATAAAACACGCTCGCGATATACGCCCACGGCGCTAGCCAAGTTTTTAATGACCACTCGACGGTCCCTTTCATCCAGCCCCAGTAGATAAGATGCTGCATGCGCGAAGCAAAAGTCATTTCTTTATAGGGGCCAACGAAGTGCCAGCTCTCTGACGCTAGTTCAACATCGCCGACAACTTCAATCTCTTTGACATCGCCACACCCCAAACCCAGTTCATGGGCTAGCCGAATAAATTTCACATCGCTAAGCGGATCAAAGCCCATCAACTTCGCAGCCATCGCGTCAATAGCCACCTGGTCAGATGAGGCGAGCAGCACATTTTTTACATAGGGAATCATGCACCGAGGCCCAGGTCCATCACCGGCGAAGCTGCCGTCCATCACGGCGAAAACGCCCGAATGAATTTTCTGTTGGATCATGAGCAGATCCACCAGTGTTTCATGGATTACCGGGTGCGTCCAATGGCGATGTTCGTTGAGCAGGCCACCGAACGCATTTTTCATCGAGCCTGTCATGGTCGTGAAAACATGCGTCTTCACCGTCGGTAGGTGGATGATGTTCTCACCGATAAACCGCTTGGGAATGTTAAAGCCCTTGGGGTAGACCTCGTTGAGGCAGAGGAATTTATCCGCGATCTCGCCCACCGCATCGCGCACGTTCACCCATTCGATCCCATCCTCATATAGATGCACATTGCGAAGCTTGTGAGCCTGTACTACGTTAATCTGTTTATTCTCACGTTCGCCCAGGTAGGCGTCGATCACGACCGTTCGATTATGACAGGCATGGATCAGATCTGGATCATACCCATCGCGTTTCATCGCGCGAATCACCCCGTCTAGTTGCCAGGGCGTTGTTGAGCTGCCCGGGTAGAAAAAGTGCCAGGAAATATTCACCTTCAGGGCTGTGTCGACATCCTTCGCCAACGTCTCTTGATACCCCGCAAGGTTCATGAGTCGATGATAATCCTCCAGCACCGTCTCCGGCGAAGTGCGAACCATAGCTACTTTTGATTGACCCATAATCGTGTTCTACCACCTGACAATCTTACCCAAACCATTATAGCAACCTATGTGTAGATCGGCTATTCGCGGCGCTAAGCTTCGCCTGATCCTAGTCTTCCACCCAGGATTGTGATCTATCTACGCTAATTTGTTATACGAAAAATCCCGCCCGATAAAGGAAAAGGCCGGGGCAGCGTTATCAAACGCCACACCGACCAAATCACAAATTTCGATAGTTCTCTGAGAATAACTCAGATCATTAGCTATCAGCAGGGCTTATTTCTTATACTTCACCGAGCAGCCATACTGCTTAGTCTTTGCCACAGCTACCGTTGAGCCTTTAAGCAATGAGGTGACAGCCTCCTCGACATAATTCCGGGCATCATCGTTTGATCCCATCGGATCATCATCAATCGCGCCGGTATAAGCCAAGTTCCCCTGCTGGTCGATCACAAACATATGCGGCGTAGACTTCGCGTCGTACATATGTCCAACCTTACCAGAAGCGTCCATAAGAATCGGATACGTCACGCCGTTCTTTTTCACCCAAGCCTTAGCGCCGTCAATCTTCTCCATGCAATAATGGCTGGAGTCGATGCCAAACCAAGCCACAGGCTTACCGTCAAACTTCGCGAACGTCTTTTGCATGGTCTTCTTTTCGCCTTGATGGCGAATGACGAACGGGCAAGTGTGGTTCGTCCATTCCAGGACAACAACTTTACCCTTCATGTCCGACAGTTTGTACGTCTTGCTGTCCACGCCTGTGAGCGTGAAATCTGGCGCAGGTTGGCCAAGCGTAGCCGTGGTCGCCTCACCATGTTCAGCATGGTCGTGACCCGCGTGTTCCGCATGATCATGACCAGCGTGAGAATCAGCCTGGCCATTCTTGCTACCACCAACACCACACTTGCCGCAATGTGCCCAAGCAGGCACAGCTACGATCAACAACGCGACAATCATCAAACTTTTTCGTGCATTCATCTCTAGTCTCTCCGAAACTTTATTATTCGTGTGCCATCGACTTCCAGTCAGTGGCAACCCCCAAGACGCTTTTGATGCGAGCCGGCATGCACGTCTCGCACCAATCGTGTATTATCCTGAAGGTTTGGATTCGATGCTAGTGGTCGATTGCCATTTGTTGAATTAGACCAGTGTGGTTCGTGTAGAAATGACGCTAAAATGTGTTGTGGTAAGCAATTACGAATTCGAGTGGTAAATCAGTAAGATGACTCATACACGAAAAAAAGCAGTCGTATTGCTATCCGGCGGACTAGACTCAGCCACCGTCACGGCCATTGCTAGCGAAATGGGCTTCGACGTCTACGCACTATCCTTCGATTATGGCCAGCGTCACGCCGTAGAACACGAGGCCGCAAGGCGCGTAGCCAGAAGCATGGGCGTTGTCGAACAGGTCTTTCAGAAAATCGACCTACGATCGTTCGGCGGCTCGGCTTTGACCGCAAATATTGACGTCCCCAAGTCTGCGGATGCGTCACAGATTTCGCCTGGCATACCAATTACCTACGTCCCCGCCCGCAATACAATCTTCCTTTCGTTCGCCTTGGCCTACGCCGAAGTGATTGGCTCGATGGACATTTTTATAGGGGTGAACGCTGTCGATTATTCCGGCTATCCAGACTGTAGGCCAGCCTTCATAGAGGCGTTTGAGAAGTTAGCTCAGCTAGCCACGAAAGCTGGCGTGGACGGCGGGACATGCTCAATCCACGCACCGCTGATCCACATGAGTAAAGGCGATATCATCCGCGCGGGTATGCGCTTGAAGGTTGACTATAGCCTAACCCATAGCTGCTACGACCCTGGGCCAGACAGTAAAGCCTGCGGAAAATGCGATAGCTGCCTATTGAGGGCGAAGGGGTTCGAGCAAGCGGGTATAGTTGATCCGATTCTCTAGCACTGAGTTGCGATGCGATTTTCCGTCATTACCGTGCAGACGGGAATCCAGAGCGGCATAGCCATGTGGGCGTATTGGATAGCGGTAATAGGATAAGGTACACACATGACGGCCTCGAAACCGCACTATAAAACTGGGCTGCTAAGACTCGAACTTGGAACCATCTGAGCTAGAGTCGCTAAAATACCCTATTTTTACAGGGTGAATAGCGTTCTGGCGTGTAATACAGCGTATCAGCGTTGGCCATAATTGACCGTAATAGCGTATTGATTGCCACCTTTCATACGTAGCTTACTGAGATACCCCAATAACAGTGTAAAAAGCATGACACCACGATGTGAAGCAAAACGAAAAGCGTTGCCTCGCATACACGGCCCCGATACAATCGCTCGCCGGGCCGAAAACATCGGCCAAAAAACAGTGCGAAGGGAATTGTCGGTTTATAGGAGAAAAGCATGTTAAGTAGAAATGCCTCGTACCTTACGTTCAGCTCATTCATCCTAGTTATGTTTGCAGGCTGTATGCCGAAGATGACTGTAGAACAAATGAAATCCATGAAGCCGCAGAAGCCAGCCGAACTGAAATATCTAGATGCCTTTGTAGGTAATTGGGAAGGCGAAGGCGAGGCTAAGATGGCTGGCCTTGATGAAGTGATGAAAACTTCAGGAACCAGTGAAACCACATGGGAAGGCGACGGATGGTACCTCGTAGGTCGCAACATATATAGCATGGGTGAAATGGGTGAAATGAAAGGCCTGGAAACTTGGACTTACGATACACACTCTAAAAAATATCGAAGCACATGGGTTGATAGCTACGGAAGTGTGGGTACTGGTATTTCCTGGCATGAGGGCGAGGGTAAAAAATGGCACATGAAAGCAACGAGCCACGGGCCATTCGGAAAATCTACCATGAAGGGTAATGTTAATATCAACCCTGATGGCTCTATGACTTGGGATTGGAGCGAATATGCTATGGGCGGTCTGATGAAAACTATGGAAATGAAAGGTACAAGTCACCGGCGGTAGGCTGCCTACTCATAGTGGCTGAAAGCACTTAGTTTTTGCAGGGCAAGGCTAAGTGAATCGTCTAACTTGTTAGCAATCAGCATTTGCTCAGGGGTGAAATAGTCGCCAGTGCGTGGCACTCACCCTTGAGCCAGTGCTTCCCGAACAATAGCAATGTCGGATAAACAATTTCTCATTCCAATTGCTTGCGACGGCACTCTGCTCGGGTTTAGCGGAGAACTAAACGACACTGTGCTCGAAGTAGTCCATGCGACAGTTGCGTTGTATGAGAAGACGGGTTTCATCGAACCTTGGATTGGCTACATTGCTGTACATGGTACGACGCTGGTGGGAACTTGTGCTTTCAAGTCACCACCAGCAGACGGTCGCGTTGAAATCGCTTACTTCACATTTCCCGAATTTGAACGTAAAGGGATTGCCACATTTATGGCAAACAAGTTAGTTGCGATAGCCATGTCTCAAGATGCTGACATGGTGGTTGCAGCGCAGACACTTGCAGAGCCGAATGCATCTCACAGAATCCTCGAAAAAATTGGATTTCAACATGCGTCTACGCTCGAACATGTAGACGAAGGTGAAGCCTGGGAGTGGCATTTGATGCACTAGCTGAGTGGATCGGTTAATGACCTACCGATATCATGTGTTGCTCATTCATCTCGTCGGTGTGTTATCATCTTCTTACTGCTAATGAAAGTCTGCACCTAAGCAGTCGCTCTCCGCGCTGTGGCAACAGCCTTTTCCTGCTTGATTCGCTCATGCTCAGAAAATCATTCAGGCTTATCCTGAATGTCGCCAGATACACCAGCAAGTAGTGATTGAGCCAGCACTTCAGCACTATCAACTGGTATCACAAAGCCTCGTTTGGTCGGACACCAGACCAATTTCACACGATGAAGTTTCCACGTCATAAACTGGATATATACATGCCCCCATGCCAGCGATGATGCACAAGCACGGTTCGCCAACGATCCCAACGTATAGTAGCCACGAAAATGTCTGTAGTTTCCAGCGGATTCGGTTACTGATCGTTGCTTAATTCAACCATGTATAATCCCCAAAGTATCACGACGCGCGCCCGCACGCATTAGCAAGCCGTCCCAAACGTATCTCTCCCCCCATTGGCCATGCCAGTTATAACCGTTAAACGAAATACAGCACGTTAATAAGTGTTGATATGATATTGTGTCTCAGGCTGATATCGTACTTCACGACATGAATAATTTTAACAAACGGCATCACAAAAAAAACCCCGAACCATAATGGTCCAGGGCCGAAGATTACTATTGTTTTTGGTCGAATTCTGCCACCGTGACTGATAATGATACAATAACTCACCAAAAACCGCGTTTTTCGACTGGGCTGCCAAGACTCGAACTTGGAACCTTCTGATCCAGAGTCAGACGTGCTACCGATTGCACCACAGCCCAATAGTCTAGCCATTGGAAACGCTGCCCTAGCTGTTGTCAAGGCAGCCTACAGCGAAGCTGTTTCCTTTCATATTGAAGAGGGCGTTGTTTTAGCTGGACGCCGCTGTGACCATGAAGCTGGTGATGAGATTGCCGACACGGAGGATGACCAAGGGCAGTCCAGCCTTTCTGTGCCAAGCGCTCGAAATGCCCTTACGCTTTTTTATGCCGGATACAACTTGGCCAATGTACAACACCACGACCCCCACGCTGATAGTTATATGAAAGATCAACAATCCGCCTGGCGCATGTGAGGCCTGCTCAATCGCGTGGCGCGTTATTTCGATGTAGAGCAATAGGCCCATGTCAATCGTAAACGCGGAGACCATAAGCGGTATGTGAACCTTGCGGTCTCGACGTTTGAGATATCCAACAACCAACATGGTGCAAGCTACGATGCTGATAATCTTTAGCGGTGAAAATTCCATGCTGATTCCTCGTTATTAACAAAACGTCACGCATTCACCGTGCGTTGATGAAGGGGCGATGTAGTAATCCAATGGCAACCCAAAATGCGTTAAAGGAATTTTTCTCCTAGCCGCACTCGAAATGTAGCGGCTGGCTTTCCTGCGAAGGCCGCTTCCTGGTGGTCGCGGTTCTGATCGGAGAATATTCTTTTTATTAAGCTAGCTTAATGACACATCGTAAACCATTGCCGACAAAATCGTTGCATACTGCAACGTTCGTCCTATATTATCGTCTGTTCATATCCATTCTTATAACTTCTGCATGGTTAGGTCAATGCGATGTCGGCAGGGGGACGACGATGCGCAGATAGCCTGGGCGTGCTATGCATAAGGAAGGTGAGGCCTCGTGACTCGCACGTAGGCCGCCCTTAATTCTTAACTATCTTGAACCCGGTCTGATGACGAGCGACTTTTTGTTGAAGCTTGAACTGTGATACAATCTCCTTGAGCTGCATCGCCTGCCCGGAAAACTCTTCAGCCGCCGAGGCGTTGTTTTCAATGACAGAAGCGATGATGCGTGTGTGCTCTGTATTCTCAGCAGCAGATCGTCCATACCGTATCCGCAGGTCTACAATGGGAATGACTTTCCCGTATAAATAAATCAACCCCGTACAAATTCTGGCACCTTTGGAATTTCGGTAATATCGCCGATTAGAATAATTTCCTGCACGTCCAGGATGTTTAGGCCATATTCTTCTTTGTGTAGTCGAAAACGGACTACTTGAGAAAAGTCGCCCGAGGTGGCACCATCGGCGATCTTAGCTGATTCTAGCCCGGCGTTGCCCATTGAACTGTCTGTATTCATATCGCAGTAACAAGCGTTACTTTCGGACGTAGCCAATTGCATGTAACACTGATTGTCTAGCCTCGGGTGAATCACTTATTTTTGAACATGTGTCGCTGCATAATCTGGCTTACTAATAAGGCAAAGATCGACGATACATCCTAAGACGATTCTTGCGAATTTTTCCGATGTATATCGGGACGTTATATCAAACGAGGCCTAGGATGATCTACGATTCACCCATGATAGTGCCAAAGAACATCATGCCTCAGCAGAAAAACGAGTTTTTTGTCGTAGCTGTCCTGGTCATGGCCCTAGGATTTTTTGTAGGCTTCATGCCCCTTCCACAAGACCCCGACCTCTGGTTCCACCTAGCTGACGGAGAATACATTCTCTCCCAAGGCCATGTACCGCAGACTGACCCATTCAGCTTCACCCGCAACGGCGATCTCTGGATGCCTCACTCTTGGTTGTTCGACGTGTGCGCCACGCTCAGTTGGCATCATCTCGGACCGCGTAGTACCGAAGCCATCATGGGGATGTGCTTCATGAGCATACTCATCATTTGCTTTCACTTGCTATCGCGACGCGCAGTGCCGCCCGTAGCCGCGTTGGGCATATGCTTTTTCGTCGCCTTAGCTGCAGGTAACACCCGTGGCGTCAGGCCTCAAGTTTTTTCCCTCTTGTTCACGGCTATATGTTTGGCACTCATAACAAAGCATAAGTCTATGCCTTCATGGCGAGTTCTGTGGACACTGCCGCCTATATTTCTACTCTGGGCACAAATGCATAGCGGATGCGTGATGGGTTTTATCGTCATTGCGGTATACTTGTTCGGGCGTTCGTTGGACGCGCTCAAACGAAATTCAACCACCGCTTCGTCGGAGTTAAAACCTCTCGCCGCAGCGCTATTAGCCTCATCTATGGTCATTCTCATTACCCCGCATGCGATTTCGCATTACGCGTATGTCCGCATGACCATGGCTATGAGTTTCCTAAAATCCTCGGTGGTAGAATGGCAACCACCCATCGCGTTTCCTCTTGCCGTGCCAGACGTCTACTTATTCATGCTGATCGGCGGCGTGCTAGTCATCTTGTGGCGTTATAATACCAAAGTGAGCTTGGCTGAGCTTGGTGTGTGCGGTGCGCTCATCGCATTAGCCTGCACAGCTACGCGACATATTCCGCTAGCCTGCGTAGGTAGCATACCACTATTAGCCGCCGCTTGGGGTAAGGGCGAATCGCCTCATGTCGTTAATTTTTCCATGAAGCGACAGGCTATGGTCGTGCCCGCATGTTTTGTCGTCGCCTTGTTGGTATGTTTGTGGCGCTTCCCCAACGATATTTGGTCGCGATACGCCCAAGCCGAACCCGTGATAGGCGCTCGGGCACTTGTCAATCTGAATCAGCCACTGCGGGTGTTTACGACGTACAACACCGGGCCTTATGTACTCTGGTCCAAACCAGGTACGCTGCAAAATTTTGTAGATTCTCGAGCGGACGTTTTTGGCGATGCATTATTAAGGCAAGCCGAGCATGCCCGAGCAGGCCGGGGTTGGCAGGCGCTTTTTGCGTACTGGTCGGTGCAGGCTGCTGTCGTCGAAAAAACTGATCCCATCGCCGAGCAATTGCAAATGGCTGATGACTGGCAGCTTCTCGCTGAGGACCATCAGGAATATACCTTCATTCTCCGCCCTGCGAATCATACTGGCATTGTCCCTCGGCCCGACGATTTTCATCACAGACTACTTACCTCAGCCAATACCATTTTCAATTGTCACGGAAGTCCTAACAGATGCTTGGCAGGCATCCCCGGAATCTAATTCCAACTATATATCGCCAGACGCCAAAGCGGCACCCTTAGGGCAGGCGTATCGTGCGTCGCTTGTCGACGCACCGGATGTCGCTTTCAAAGTCGCTTACCCAGGCATCGAAACAGCGGTTCTAAACGATTTGAAAATGCTAGATTGGCAAGTCGGCGATACTTTTGACCACGTAATGAGTTGGCCAGCCAACGATCGATTTGAACCCGGTCGCACGATGTTGCAACATTTCCTCACGCTCCTGTTCGATCATGGCTTAGTCCACAGTGCCCCGCTGGCGACACTCTCAGCCCTAGATTTCAATGCTGGGTAGCTTGAGCCTATCTAAGATAAATTACCGGCCGTGTGTAATGTGCTTTTTGAGCTATTTTCTAGCCCTATGAAATTAGACCTTGCCCAATGGAATCGCAAACAACGCATGCATGACTTCCTCGGCGACGACCGCTGGAACTTCCGCATGGCTGGGCCTTCGAAACTTATTTTGCTGATGAGTGCTTTTCGCGGCATATTGTGCTGTTTAGAAAAAACCGCCGAGCCAGTTAGCTGGGAACGGGTGTTACAGTCCATTCTGAAAAAGCACCAAGTCAGCGTGCAAGCCAAAAGCCTATAAAGCCCTCGCCGCAGTCTACATTCGATTCCATGGCTAAGCATTTGCGCATCGAGGTGTTTCGTGATGACGTTATGAAGGAATCGCTAACTTACCCAGTACTAGCTGTTGAAGATGTACGAAATTTAATGGGCGAAGATGTCCAAGAGAGAATCGAACAAGAAGGCACCGACATCGATGAGATTGTCCGAGAAGCGCGGGTCGACGGATACAAAGCCATCGAATTATTCTACGTGAAAGATGTTACGACAGCAGGTCAGCTGCGCGTAGTTCGCGTATGGTTACAATAACGACACACATGGTTGGTCTGAGTAAAGCGCTGGTCGGATGGCATGGGTAAGCTACTGCTTACCCGTGGTATTGAAGGCCTCGTAACTTTGGCTTCATCAGTAAAAAAAAGCGACCAAGCGCGTTCGCGCCTAGTCGCTTATTCGTAACTGATTGCAGTACGAAATTTTATCCGCCATTGCTACCGATGTTGGTGTTCAATAAATCGAATGTCTCGGATTGAACAAATTGGGCAGCTCCATCAATAGTAGCATCTCGCAAAGCACGAGCGAATGTATCTGAGAAGGGGAAGCAACTGCCGCCATAAAGTACCGGTAAGGCCAGGGCGACCATGATTGTCCGTTTGATGCGTTGCATAGAATAAACTCCTAACGATGTACTCGATCCTCACTATCGGCCGAACTGTCATCTGGGGGAAAATCATAACCACCAGCGTCAAGCCCGTCATGATCATTGTGGCAAAAAATTCCTCATTAAGCTACCTGATAACCCTGACTAAATACCAATTTCGTCCGCACTCTAGCAATTTCTTTAGCCCGACGCGCAAAATCACGCACCAATTCGTTCCATTTTTCAATCCTACATGTGAAAAATTAGGTAGACCGTTCATTTGCGATCCAATAACGCCAGTCGAACCCCCAAACCGATGAAAACACACCCGGTAAACCATCGCTGTATGTTAACTATCCGTGGCGATGCCGATACGCTGGCACGCATCCATCCGCCAGCCAGCGCCACCAGTAAATTTACTCCAGTGCCAACCACATTGAAAACGACGCCCAGAAAAATGAATTGTGCCGCCACTGAGCCATTAGCCGGGTCTACGAATTGGGGTAAAAAAGCCAGGAAAAAAAACGCCACCTTGGGATTGAGTACATTCGTGACCACTCCTTGACGAAAAATCGCCGCGTGTCCCTTATTTTTAAGGCTATATTGCGATTGCTGTCCGGATGGATAGCCAATCAATGTATTCGCGCCCAAGTACACCAGATAGATCGCCCCAGCTATTTTGATGATTGAAAACGCGACGACTGACGACATGATTACCGCCGAAAGACCGACCGCCCCAGCCAGGGTATGAACCAACCCGCCACCTGCAATGCCCAGCGCGGAAGCTACCCCCGCTGCCCGCCCCTGACCCACACTACGGGCCATTACGTAGAGCATGTCAGGCCCCGGCGTAAGATTCAGCGTCAGCCCGGCAAGTACGAATAACCAAAGGTGTGAAATTTCCGGCATATGTAGATTCCCCAAGTGAGTGTACCTGCAGCCAGGCCTAACCCCATAACTCGACCCAGTGAATTCTCATTTGTGAGATTATATGCCTTGGGTGCGATTCGTTCAATCGACGGAGCCAGTCGTGGTGGTCCCTGTATTAGATCCCACGTGATCCGTTAACTTATTTACTACTTGAACGTGCATATCGTGGGTCTAGTCGGACAGCTTCACTTTCGTGCCGCTGTGCTTGCGCATCATCACCAACCGAATAGAATAGCATCGCAAGATTGTAGTGTGCACCAGCATGGCTAGGCGCCAGTGATATGGCACGAACAAGATGTCTGCGGGCGCGATCCCATTGCCCCAGCCTAATGAGGGCAAATCCCAGATTGTTACAAAGATCCGCGTCGTCTGGCGCTTCGTCGAGCGCCTTCTCAAGGCAGGGGACGGCCTCTTCAAATCGTCCCAAATATCCAAGAATGGTGCCGAGGTTATACTGCACCTGCGGAAGATTCGGAGCTAATTGACTAGCCTGTTGCAAGCTCGTTACCGCGCCTTCAAGTTTTCCGAGTTCCGCCAGCGCGCTGCCATAAGCCGCATGTGCTTGGCCCCATGCTGGTTCCAGTTTGATGGTCCGTCCGAACAAAGCTATCGCCTCTGAGAAATTGCCCTGCGACGTTCGAATCGTACCCAAGGCGAAACAAGCTGATGCCACCGTTGACGTCGCCTGCTCATCGTCTGGGTTTGCACCCTCAATCACACGCACGAATTGGCGGGCGGCCTCTATGGGACGGTTTTGTCCAGCTAGCACTTGCCCGAAGCGCATGTTCAAGTCCATCTCGTCTGGTCGTATTTTCAGTAGCGCCTCAGCAACAGGCTCGGCCTCATCGAATCTCTCCAGATACATCAGCGTACTCAACATGCTTCGCTGGACGCGTTCATTTGAAAACAGGCCCCAGTCGTATGCTGTTACCAAATGTTCGAGCGCGCGCGTTGCCATCAACGGACGATTTTCTACAGGCGATACATGCGGCATCGATTTCGTCATCTTCAAACCGTTATATTCATGATATCGCACGAAACCACTGTGCGCGAGAAGCGCAATTACAAGGGCGTAACAGCAAGAAAAAATTATGCCACTGCGAGATAGGCGTCCGCTAATTTTCAAGCGGTGGTGCGTCAGCATAACATTCGTGCTTTGAGTCAGCCGCCAACCAATCACGGACAGGTATCCTACTATGCCACCTGACGCAACAGAAAGTAGAAACGGAATGCGGCTATAAAGTCCTCTCAGGCAAAACATTGTGACCAGGCAAACCGCGGCCATGAAATGTTCTTCTGCCAGCGTGAATCCATAAGGTAATCCGAACCGGCCACTCCCCCGAGACGATTTCCACAGCGCGGGCGTTGTTATGCCGTAACGCAATACATCGTTCGGGCAGCCTACCACGCAGTCGAGGTCTTTTAGGCAGGCAGGGTTTACGACCATGCCAAACTGTCGTATTTCGTCATGTACACGAATGCCGCTCTCGCAAATAGCCGTGCATGTTCCGCATTGCTTGCAAGCGTCCGACCCAATGATTTTCCCCGGTGTGAATCGATCAGCCAAGCTGAACACCGCGCCGAACGGGCAGACATACGTGCAAAATGTTCGAGACCCAAGCAGATATACAATTACGAACCCGCACACCAAAAAAGTTAATACAATGATTGGCGCGCTCGGCAGGTTGCGCCAGAAATGGGTCGTTGTCATCGAAGCCCAGCCGTCGGCGTCGGTACGAAAATGAAAGGTGGGGATCGCTCGACTCTCCCATGCGCGGACGACTTGTGGCAAACCGAACATGTAAAACGCTGTTAGCGGCGGCACCCACAGCAGCAGACGAGACCGAATCGGTTTGCGGCGTATGTGTAGCTTTCGCAATATCCAAGCACAGAGTTCCTGCAGTGCCAATATGTGGCACCCCCATCCACAGAAAAATCGTCCGAATATAAATGTACCAAACACCAGCATCGCCATAAAAAGAAAACCAGCTGTAATGATGCCGAGTTCCATGGTGTACATCACTTCGCTGAGTTCGAGCGGTGCGAGTGTTTTTCCGGACAGCTTCCAATGCAAAATGTGACAGGCCGCGGCGCAGTAAACGAGTATGAACGAGAGGGCACGCCAACGGCCCATGGATCGGCGCACATGCGGCGCTTTGGATAATGCAGGTGATTCTAAGGGTGTTGTAGGAATGACAGGTAGTGGTGTATTCATGTTCCCCGCGACCGGTATTTATCCGGCGGCAGAAACCATCGAGCCAGCGTCTTCGCCAGTTACCCAACCGACCATGGCCAAAGGCTCGCATCGTCTCTATATCCATATAGTAGGATGCAACAGGCTAGAATCAAGATGCGATAACATGACCGCGATCAATGGTCCGTTGCGGCCGGTATTTTCGGGACCTTGGATCATCATTTACTAATAATGCACAAGAGTTATCGGACGAATTTGGGTGCCTCCGCTATCCATTTGTAAAGTTGCGATAATCTGCTTGTTTATGAGGTCGAATTACAAAGTGATGCGACCACTGACATGCTAGCCTGTTGTCAGGTTCAATAGCAGCTAACTATTGACGACGGAGGACTAGTCGATTGCAAAGTCCGAAGCGAGGGAAGCAAGACTATCGCTCGGCTTATGGTGAAATGGGTAGGGATTGTTTCGCATTTGAACTAACACCCCATTGATTCAATTAGATCGCACGTTGTTTCTAGCGGCTTGGCTTGGTGTAATAGTTGCGCGTAATGGTGACATTGTTGAGACACTTGTTGGTCATTTAAGAGCCGCGATAGTTTTTTGGCTACGGCTGGGGCGCGAAAATGTTTGGGTAGAATAGCGTCGGCTACGCCCATGCGTTTTAGTCTGTTGGCGTTGTCGGGCTGATCCCAAGCGAGTGGCATGATTAGTTGCGGGATGCCAGCAACCATAGCCTGGGACAAGGTGCCTATGCCGCCGTGGTGAACAATCGCGGAACATCGCGGCAATAGCTGACTGAATGGCACGTATTTGAAATGTCGAACGGATTCGGGTAATTGATTGGGAACCTGATCCTCAAATCGAGTCAGCAAAACACCTCGTCGGCCTATCAATTCACAGGCTTTCACCGATTGAGAGAAAAAGTCACGAGCGTGCATCATGCCGCTGCCTGGTGTAAATGCAATGGGGGCGTCTGCATCGCGCAGAAAAGATTCGATGTGCGGTTCTAGCTTTTGATCTTGGCAATGTTCATCAAAAAGCGGAAAACCAGCATGGCTGAGTTGTTGGGGCCAATCTGGTTGTTTCGGCGCATACCAATCGGGAAATAGTGCGATGATACACTGTGGGGATAGCCACCAGTTGTGCATCATGCGATTGATGGGCGACAGATTGAACCGTGCTCGAAACGCATTTATTTCTTTTACGATGAAGATGCGATCAAGAAATATGTCTAGGCTTCGCAAGATGGCTCGATTGATGATGGGGGGAACCCAGCCTGGTATTTGTGGTGCTCCCGCTACGACGGGCATGGCATAGGCGCTACGCAGGATAGCTGGCTGCAGGACGATGGTCACTAAAGGAATGCCGTGGGTTTCGTTGGCTATGCGGGCACCGAGCGTGGCTCCGGAGGCGACGATGATTGTGTCTCCAGGTTTGTGGCGGGCGATAATGGCATCGTATTGTGTGGGCATGGACCGGGCCATCCATCGACCTAGCGATCGTGCGCCGGGAATTCCTTTCCATATGTCGGGGTTAGCCATCTCCGCGAAAAACTCTTCTTCTGTGCCAATGGGGACAAAATCGAAGCCGTGCTCTGCTGCGTGACGGGCGAAATGTGCATTGGTCATCAGCGTTACATCATGGCCTTTGGCACGTAGCGTGATGCCTAAACCCACGAATGGGTGGACGTCACCTTCGGTGCCATGTGTCACAAGTATACAGTTCACGCCAATCCCCTGTGGGCCATTTTTCCCTAGCTAGCAGATGGTGGACGCACCATCTAGCCGCGAGAATAAAGCGTAACAAAGTAATCACGACGCGCCTATGTTACAGTATGTCTGTGAGTCGTATTGATATTGTGTCTGCAGGTTCGCGCCAGCGGCTTTGTTGTTGCTTTGTGGCTTTGGACTCATTATTTGGTTATAATTGGTCACTGATGACAGCGCCAGGACGACTAAACATCATCGTGTTCACCGATACGTTTTTTGAGGTTAATGGTATCGGTTCGTATTATCGCATGCTCTTGAACTGGGCTAATCGCACGAATGAGGTGCGCGTTACGATCATTTGTCCGGCTCGCGATGATTTGGAAAATATCGAGGCGTCTGAGCACATCATTCCTGTCAAGGGATTTTTGCAACGGCCTAATCCCTTTTATAAAGACCTGATCTTGGGTTTTTTCCCCGTGAGAAAATTAAAACGGATTGTGGCTGAGCTTCCCTCGCCGAAGGTTGTTCATGTGGCGACGTCCGCATCCATGGGCTGGTGCGGGGCTAAGGTGGCCAGGGATTTGAAATTGCCTGCGGTTGGCTATTACCACACTGACCTGCAGGAGTATGGGCGGGTATATGGCGAACGACTTTTTGGGCGATGGGGTGGGCGTCTTTGTCGTTACGGGGCGAAATTGCTTGATCGATTCGCTTATGGCAGTTGCCAGGCGATGTGCGTCCCCAGTTCAACTGCTGAGGACACGGTGAACGGTTTTTTTCAAGGCCCAATCAAGCTAATCGCGAATCCTGTGGATGTGCAAGGGTACTGTCCGGGGCCATCCAGAGACGGGTTGTTTAGAAAGAAATATGGGCAAGATGACCGAGTTTTGATTGTGGCTGTGGGGCGCGTTGCCAAGGAGAAAAACCTGGACCTAGTCTGTAAGTTGCTGGGGGGCGATGAACGAATCAAACTTGTTTTCGTGGGTGATGGGCCTTACGCGGCTACCCTACGCCAGCAATGGGGGGCTTGTGTTACAGGATTTTTGCATAAACAGGAATTGCTCGACGCGTATCAACAAGCCGACATTTTTGTTCAGCTTTCAACGAGTGAAACTTTTGGTCTATCTTTGGTGGAAGCATTGGCCAGTGGTCTTCCTGCATTCGCGCTGCGGTCACAGGGCTTTGTGAGCACGATTGCCCCCGGTTGTGGTGTTGAACTGCTCGAGGAGTCGGACCTTGGTCAATTGGCTGACCGGTGTGTCGCGTTGGTGAATGATCGCGCGGAATATGAGACGCGATCTCGCAAAGTTCGTGAGCTTGTAATGCGTATTAGCACGGAAGTTATTTTTCCAGAGCTGCAATCGATTCACGAATCATTCCTGCCAACAGATACGATACCTACGATACCCTGCGGTTCTAAAGAAGCGCCTTCCGCAAATTAAGCCGGTCTGATACGGACATGACTAATCGTACTTATATTTTGCATAAACTCTATGCTGGCGGCATTAAGCTGTATCAGCGCATGTTTATCGAAACGCGCATTTGGGGTCGCGATCAAATTCCGCCTGGGCCAAAAATTTACGCGGTCAACCATATCACTTCGCACGACGGATTTTGGTTGGCGCCGGTGTTTACTGAGCCGGTGCATTACATCATTGGGCCTGGCTATCAATCTTGGATTGGGGCGAAATTTCTTGACGCGATGGAATCGATCAATGCTTTTGTTCCCGACGCTAGGGAAATGGTCGATCAAGCTGCGGACTATCTGAAAAAAGGTGAGCCTGTGGTTATTGCGCCGGAAGGTGACATTCAAGAGACTTTTTCATTGGGCAAGTTTATGCCAGGGGTCGCGCGCATTTATTTGGCATCTGGTGTGCCGATCGTTCCGATTGCGATGCTTACACCGCGCCGCAATATGAAAGAAAATGTTAAAAAACGCCAGGTGGTCAATGGCCATGTGTTTAGAATGGTCAATTTATTGCGTGGGCCGTTTTGTTTCAATATCGGTGAGCCTTGGTTGCCTAGCTACGAAGGTATGAGTGAGGCCAAGCAGACTGTACATATTACACGCGAGCTGCGCGAGCGGATGGAATCGCTTGTGGAGGATATTCGCATCAATAAATTCTGGATGTAAATTAGCTGTTAGTAGAATAGGTGTGGATGAACGCATGAAAGAGGAGTAGAGGGGTGTATATTTGCGACGTGGCCTCGAACCATGTGTGTGGGACGAGCTGTCAAGTGTCCATCCCCCCACCCTTCGGAAGCACTCGAAGAATGAGACACCCGACCAAACTGTCATGCAGCCACTGGCCAGCTATCCCTGGTCGAAATTGTTGACACCTTGATAACGATAAGGACACTAGGCTACGTGTCGTAAATGGTGTTCCATTGGATTCCCGCCTGTGCGGGAATGGCGGCGTAGTCGCGGGAATGTCTAGGGGATGGCGTGAGTCCATCGTGGCGGAGTGTTTCTGATATGAAGCATCAAAAAGGCGGCGGGATTATCGGCGCGATCGTGGGCAACCCGGTGATGGCTAATCTTATTGCGATTGGCATCCTCGTCGCTGGGGTCGTCTCTGCTCGGCAATTGCCGCGAGAAACTTTTCCCGATACCAACGTCGACCACATTCTGGTTACCGTCCCTTATCTTGGTGCCACTCCTGAAGACATTGAGCAAAGCATTTGCATAAAAATTGAGCAGGCGATACAGGGCGTGCCTGGTGTGTGGGAACTGACTTCGATTTCTAGAGAAAACGTGGGGCTTGTGGTAGCGGCCGTTGATGCGTCCATCTCGCCCACGGCAGACGTGTTGCAGCAGATTCGTAATAAGATCGACGCGATTACCACTTTTCCACCTGATGCTAATAGGCCTGTGGCTATCGAAGTGGTGATTCGTAGTGTGGTCATCAACATAGGCATTCGCGGCGATGTGCCTGAGCATACTTTCAAAAATATCGCTCAACAGATTCATGATGATTTAGTGGCAAATCCCAACATTTCGCAGGTCAGTATAGCTGGGGTCCGCGACTATGAGGTGACTATCAAACTTTCGGAGGAAGCGTTGCAGCGATATGGGCTGACGTTACAGCATGTCATCGACGCCATTACGGCTAGTAGTTTGGATTTGCCTGCGGGTACAGTGCGTACGCAACATGAGGAGATCAACGTGCGCACGCTTGGCCAGCGATACAGTGCGGCCGATTTTTCTGAATTGGTCGTCATTGCTAGGCCCGATGGTGCGACGGTGAGATTGGGACAGATTGCAGAGGTACACGATTCTTTTGAGGACGTGCCTTTATATGGAAGAGTCGACGGACAAGCCGGGGCGATGATTACGGTTTCCAAGACAGGTCCGGAAGACATTAGTGAGATTGCGGAGATTGTACGAAATTATGTCGCTTCAGCCCAGCATGATTTACCGGCAGGTATCCATCTGACTACGTGGGCTGATGCGTCGCGCGATGTTGATGGCCGACTGATAATGCTGCTGAAAAACGGCATGACGGGTATGGTGCTTGTGGTGTTTGCCCTGCTTTTGTTTATGGATTTGCGATCCACAATAGCTGTGGCGCTGGGTATTCCAGTGGCGTTCGCTGGCGCGGTGGCGGTGTTGGGGGTGACGGATAGCACAATCAATATGATTAGCCTGCTGGGGCTATTGATGGCGACGGGTATCGTGGTGGATGATGCTATTGTTATTGCTGAGGCCGTCCGCAAGCAAGCTCGCGAAGGTCTTGCGCCTATGGAAGCAGCCGTGGCTGGAACTCGGCGGGTGGCTATTCCCGTGTTGCTTTCTTCGCTTACAACTATTGTGGCGTTTGTTCCGATCATGTTTGTCAAAGGCGTGATGGGGAAGTTTATTTACGTGCTGCCGGTGGTTGTGATTGCTACGATTGTCGCGTCGGCGATTGAAGCGTTCGCTATTTTGCCGGCTCACTTAGCAGAGTGGGTGAGCGAAGGTAAGATCGACAAGCCAAATTGGCGAACTCGAACGCGTGCAAAACTGGATCATTTTATTGAGGCGATCGTTACGATTTATTACCGACCAGTGGTTAGATGGTCGTTGACTCATCGAGCTTTGGTTTTGGCAGGTGTTGGGGCGTGTGTGTTAATTTCCATTGGCTTAGTGCTCGGTGGTCGCACGCCGTTCGTGCTGTTTCCAAAAGTTAATGGTAATACGCTGAAAGCGCGGGTGAAATTTCCAGAGGGAACGCCCATAGCAATAACCGAAGCGGCGGTGCTGCGATTGGAAGAGGCCGCGCGACAGCTTAATAGCGATCCGTCGCTTACGCCGGCAACACCAGGGCCATTGGTTCAACATATTTATTCGTCCATTGGCGAATGGGCGGAGTTTGTGCCCGACCGAGGCAGCGCTTACGGCGAAACCTATATCGAGTTGATGGCTGCGGAAGATCGCGATATTGATCTGGCGATTGTGGTCGAAAGATGGCTTGAAGCTGTTGGCGATATTTACGATACGGAAATATTTACGATCACACGACAGGCGCTTGGTCCTACAGAAAAACCGTTAGAGATTCGACTGCTTGGTGACGACTTGCAGCAATTACGAGCGGCTGCGGACGAGGTAGAGGCGAAGCTGGCTTCGTATGAAGGGGTGTTCGATATATCCGACGATTTGAATCCGGGTAAGCGAGAGCTTCAGGTTCGACTGAAGCCTAACGCTAGCAACCTAGGACTCACGGTAGCTGAGGTGGCTGCGCAATTGAGACAGGGGTTGTTAGGCGGTGATGCGGTTCACTTGCAGCGTGGTAAGGAAGAAGTTGACGTTGTTGTTAGTTATGGGGATGACGATAGCCGAAGTATCGGGGCTATTGAGAAGATGCGTCTGCGAACCCGTACAGGTGTCGAGATACCATTTAGTGAAGTGCTTGATACGGAGATGGTGCGGGGGTACGCCTCCGTTGGCCGGCAAGATGGTCGGCGTCGAGTGCGCATTCAAGCGGATTTAGATGAACGACGCGCTAATGCAGAGCAAATTGTACAGAGTATCGCGAAGACTTTCCTGCCAGAAATTACTCAAAAATATCCTGGTGTTATATACCTTATCGATGGACAACGGGCCCGCATCGAAGAATCGATGGGAAGTTTGGTGCGTGGGATGATTATTGCGATTGCGGTTATGTACGCATTGATAGGGCTACCTTTGCGTTCTTACATTCAGCCGTTGATGATCTTAGCTGCGGTTCCGCTGGGGATGGTGGGCGCGATTGTTGGGCATATGGTTATGGGCGCGGATATTACTTTGATGAGCGTGTTTGGTATGGTGGCGTTAGCTGGCATTGTGGTGAACGATTCGCTGGTGCTTCTTGATCGTATTAACGGTAATTTGTCAGAAGGTGTTAGCGTGAGCGAAGCTGTCGCTAGGGCAGGAGAGGAACGTTTTCGGGCGGTGGTGTTGACGTCGCTGACAACAGTGGTTGGTTTATTGCCATTGCTTTTTGAGACTAGCTCGCAAGCCCAAGCGCTTATTCCCCTAACGATTTCGATGGTGTTTGGACTTATTTTTGCGACAGTTCTTACGCTCATTGTTGTCCCCGTCATGTTTATAGCGGCCAATGATGTAAAACGATTGGCTTATTGGCTGCGGCGCGGTGGGGCGATGCCTGCGGCGGAAAGTGTCGAGCAAGCTGCGCAAGAAGCGGCTGGGGCCACGGCGTAATTCGCAGGCACTTTTTGAGCCGTAAGGAGGCGTTATGAAAAGTCGTAATGATGTTACGATCCAAAGTATTTTTCACCGTGACGTGAGTCGTATTTGCCCGCGCATTATGCCAGCTATTGCATGTTGGCTACTATTGTATTGCGGATGTAGTGCGCCGTTAACGCAATTAGAGACAGTTGTTCATCGCCACCGTGAGGCGATGGCTGAGCTGCCGCCGGAAGACTCCGTGCGTATTAATGTCTATGGAACGCCGGTTCCAATGGATTACGCGAAGCGTATGTTGCCGGAAGGTGAATTGAAGATTGAAGACGCAAGGGCTATCGCGGTTCGGGCTAATCCTGACATTCATACGGCACAAGCCCGATTGGAAGCGGCTGCGGCGAGAATTGATGAAGCACGATCTCAATATCTTCCACAAGTATTTTTCGCCCATAACACAACGCGCGTTTTTCAATCGTCGTCTAATGGCAGCAGCTTCGAATCGTTAATATCGCCCAATGCCGTGGTGACACCTGAGCCTCAAGGCACAAATTTTCTTACGGAAACATTGCGAAATCTTGTGCTTGGTTCTGATGTGACCAAGCCGAGCCGTAGCGCTTTTAGCGAGCATACGTCGGGTTTGTCGTTTAGTTGGACGGTGTTCGATGGATATATTCGGGACGCGCAACTGCTCTCGGCTAAGTATGTTCATCGGGCAACAGCTATGGCACTGGCGGATATGCAGCGGATTATTGTGCAAGCGGTAGACGCGGCGTATTTTAGAGTTCAACTGGCTGAGGAGCAGTTGCGCATTTCCCAAGCTGACGAAGTATTTAGTCAGGAGCAATTCCATGAAACGGAAAAGTTAGAAACAGCCGGGCGGGCTACGTTTTCCGATGTCAACAACTTTCGCATACGCACCCTGGTGGCTAAGGCTAATGTGACTAGTGCGATAGGAAATCGTGAAATTGGTCGGGTCGCGCTGGCGGAGTTGATGGGTTTAGACGGTGTGGCGCTGCCGCCGGCGCTAAAACTTTCTGCGCTTCAAATGGAAACACCTGAAGCGATGACGAAGCCTTTGCTTTCGCAGTGTATCCAAATTGCGCTGATGGGTAGGCCTGATGCCGCCCAATTAAAGCATTTGGTGAATAGTCGCGAGGCCCAGGTTCAAGCGGCGAAAGGGCTGGCCTATCCGCTGGTAGCGACTTCGGGGTCGTGGGGGTTCAATGAGAATACGAATATCGATTATAGTAGTGAAGACCAAACATCCGCTGCGATAGTGGCTGTTCGCTGGGCGCTGTATACCGGTGGGGCTATTGAATCGCGGGTACGAGAGACTGAAGCTCGACTAGATGAAGCTATTGCGCGTCAGCGACGTACGTTGTTAGCTGTTCAATCGGAGGTCAAGCAGGCGGTGATCGCGCTCACGGAGGCGCAGGAACAAATCATCATTCGCCGCGAGGCTTTGGAAACTTCTTTTGAAAATCGTCGCATCGTGCAGGCCGCGTATCTGGGGGGGAAGCAGCCTTTGACCAGACTCAATGAAACCCAGCGAGATTATATCACCGCAGATGCCAATCTTGCCCAAGCACGTATTCGCTTGCGACAAGCATGGAGCGATTTGGATGCGGCGATGGCTACGCAACAGATTAGCCAGGGTAAGGCTGACTTAAATAAGGAAGATTAGAGTGACGCATTGTGGGTATGTCAGCGGCCTATTCTACTGTCACACTCTTGGCGAGGTTTCTTGGTTTATCTACGTTGCAACCGCGAATGACTGCGGCGTGATAGGCGATTAGTTGTAGCGGTATCACGGTTAGCAGGGGTTGCAATGGCTCGATGGTATCGGGCACGTATAGCACATGGTCGGCTAAGTTTTCAATGTCTGTGTCACCTTCCGTGGCTATGGCGATGACGTTTCCGCCTCGGGCACGCACTTCGGATATGTTGCTGAGAATTTTATCGTATTGTGAGCCAGCGGTTGCGATGCACACGACGGGCATCCCATCGGTAATCAAGGCGAGTGGCCCATGCTTCATCTCTGCGGCTGGTAACCCCTCGGCGTGAATATAACTGATCTCTTTTAGCTTGAGCGCGCCTTCCAGCGCGACTGGATAGTTGTATCCACGACCTAGGTATAGCCAGTTGTCGCGATCGGCGTATTGCTGTGCGACTTTCTCTGCGGTGTCGGCGTGTGATAACGTGGTGCGAATTTGGTTTGGAATCGCTGACAAAGCTTTCATGAACTGCATGGCTGCTGCTGGTGAAAGATGTTTGCGCCGCCCAAGAAAGCACGCTATGAGTGCCAAGACCGCGACCTGCCCGGTAAATGCCTTGGTGCTGGCCACGCCAATTTCCGGTCCAACGTGCAGATAGACTCCGGCGTCAGTTTCTCTTGGGATGGTAGACCCTACAACATTGACCACGCCGATCACCAACGCCCCGCGCTGCTTGGCTTCGCGTATAGCGGCCTGTGTGTCAGCAGTTTCACCACTTTGTGAGACGGCAAGAACGACGGTCCCTTCGTCGATAATTGGGTTGCGATAGCGAAATTCGCTGGCATATTCTGTTTCGGTGGGCACCCGCAAAAATTCTTCAAATAGGTATTCTCCTACCAGTCCTGCATGCCAAGCTGTACCGCAAGCGGTGATGATGATCCGCTTTGCTTGAGCGAGTTCGCGGGCGCAATCAGCTAAGCCGCCCAGATGTACCATTCCCTCGGCCAGATCGATTCTACCGCGAAGACAATTTTCCAGTGCCTCAGGCTGTTCGTAACTTTCCTTGAGCATGAAGTGCTCGTAGCCAGCTAATTCGATTTGATCGAGCGTCCATTCAATCTCTTCGGTTTCCTTGGCGACGGGAACGGCGTCCAGCGTGGTAATCCTCAGGCTGTCTGGCGTGATGCGCGCTATTTCGTTGTCACTGATGTAAACAACCTGAGTCGTGTGGGCGAGGATCGCTGCGGCGTCGGAAGCTAAAATATGTTCGCCCTGCCCTACGCCAACGATCAACGGGCTACCTTTTCGTGCGGCGATGATTAGATCAGGTTCGTCGGCGCAAACAACGGCCATGCCGTAGGTACCGGAGACTTCGCGCAGCGCAAGACGCACCGCTTGCTCCAAATCACCTTCGTATAGTTGCGCGATAAGTTGGACGAGGACTTCAGTATCCGTATCGCTAGTAAACGTGACGCCCTTTTGTTCGAGATAAGTGCGAAGCGTGCGATTGTTCTCAATGATTCCGTTGTGAATGATGGCGAATTTTCCGCTGGAATCAGCATGCGGGTGAGCATTAATATCTGTGGGTGCCCCGTGTGTAGCCCAGCGCGTATGGCCAATGCCATGTGTTTGGGGGTAGGCATCATAATCAATTGTGCCTTCGAGGACGGATAGGCGACCGGCGGCCTTTAACACTGTGACTTCGTTCGATTGGACCAAGGCGACGCCCGTTGAGTCGTAGCCTCGATATTCAAGTCGCCGCAAGCCGTCAATGAGAATCGGCAGCGCGGGCTTTCGGCCAACATATCCAATGATCCCACACATAGGCTTTCACGCCTCCTTTGAGTATATCTTTAGTGCAGCGTTACGAACGCCCTTGACGCTACACCTAACTATTCGTCGCTCAAGTCGGGTTAGGGTGGGGCGGTCGGCCTCGTGACTAATCCCCGCAGACATCGCCATAGTCCCCGACTACCCTATTATCGGCACAGTAAGCAAAAATGGCAAAGAAAGCACTAGCCTTTATGGGGTAGTGAGTGGGTATACTATTGTCCTGGCGCGGGACGTAAGCGTGCTTTTCACCTATAATCAGCCTATTTGGGAGTGTGAAGTGGACTTATTCGCTGAACAGAAAAAGCAACATCGGTCGCAAGTTGAGCCTTTAGCGGCGAGAATGCGGCCTAGAACCTTGGAAGAATTTCTGGGGCAGGAGGATTTTCTGGGCGAGGGCAAGCTATTACGGCGCATGCTGGAAGCTGATCGACTCTCCAGCGCTCTATTTTATGGCCCGGCAGGGACGGGTAAAACCACCTTGGCTACGGTCATCGCTGCACGAACTTCAGCCTATTTCGCCCAGGTCAATGCGGCTGCGGTAGGCGTAAAGGAAGTTCGCGTTATTCTCGATGACGCTCGTCAGCGGCTAGAGGCTTCTGGACAGCGTACCATTTTCTTTGTTGATGAGTTGCACCGATTTAGCAAATCGCAGCAGGATGTGCTCCTGGGAGATGTAGAAAACGGCACGGTAATCCTTATTGGTGCCACGACAGAAAATCCATTTTTCGCTATCAATACGCCATTGATTTCGCGCAGTCAAATATTCCAGTTTCAGCCGTTGTCTACGGATAACCTGAAAAAACTCATGCATCGTGCGATCAAAGATTCATCGCGTGGGCTGGGGAAACATCATGTTTCGCTATCCGACGAAGCGGCGGACCATCTCGCGAAGATATGTGATGGCGACGCCCGTCGCGCGCTGACCGCGCTGGAAATTGCGGTTCTTTCGCAGGTTTGCTCAACACAGAGCGAAGCTGAGGTGGTTGTCGATTTGGAAGTGGCTGCGGAGTCTATCCAGAGAAAGGCGATTACCTACGACGCGGGCGGTGATGGGCATTATGATTCGATTAGTGCGATGATAAAATCCATACGCGGAAGCGATCCTGACGCGGCGGTGTATTGGCTGGCCCGGATGTTGGAGGGGGGTGAAGACCCACGTTTTGTGGCCCGGCGCATCATCATCAGTGCATCTGAGGACATTGGCAATGCGGAACCGCGCGGTCTAATTTTAGCCCAGTCTGCGGCTGCGGCGACCTTGGTGGTGGGGATGCCCGAGTGTCAATTGATATTGGCCCAGGCGGTGATTTATTTGGCTAGTGCCCCAAAGTCCAATGCGTGCGCTAAGGCTATTTGGGGCGCAGCTGAAGATGTTCGTACAGGTCAGACGATACCAGTCCCCAAGCACCTGAAGTCGGCCAAATATAAAAGTGCGGAAAAACTTGGCTCTGGTATCGGATACCAGTACCCCCATGATGCCCAAGACGGTATAGTAAAGCAGGATTATCTTGGCGTGGACAAGTTTTATTACCTACCTACCGATCGTGGGTGGGAAGCGCAGGCCAAGGCGTATTTGGAACAGGTTCGTCGGATACAATCCGATGGACAGTAGCGGAAACGTAGCAAGCATCGTTTAATTTCTTGGCCTCGGGCATCCCAAGAAAGTAGCCCGTGATGACCAAACGTTAAGCGTTATGGTGTCAATGCGTTTTCAGTGCCGGGTTGGCAGTGAAAAAAGAATTACGACAAAGATTTCGAAAGCTCCTAGCTGACATGCCAGTCGACACGCGAAGTGCGAAGTCGCTGAGCGCGTGCCATCGGTTATTCGAGCAGCCTGAGTATATTAAGGCGCAAGTGATCATGGTGTACCTGTCGCTTCCGACAGAGCCTGATACGTCTGCGTTGGTGCTTCGTGCGTGGCAGGATCGCAAGCGGGTGTTAGCGCCTAAGGTGAGTTGGAATCAGCGGCGCATGTTGCCGATGGAGATTCGTTCACTAACCGATGACCTCACCGTGTCACCGATGGGCATCCGCGAGCCAGTCACCGGTATTCCTTTTCCGATTTCGCTGATTGATTTAGTGATTGTTCCCGGTGTGGCATTCGACGAGCATGGCAACCGCCTTGGCCGAGGTCGTGGTTTTTATGATCGATTTCTATCCCACGCCGAATTTGAAGGCACGGCCTGTGCCCTCGCCCTCGAGGTGCAGATGTCGCCGACACCCATACCGATGGGGCCTTTGGACCGGCAGGTGGACATGCTAGTCACCGACAAAGCCGTCCGTCATTTCAAGTCCTAATGCTCGATTTTCGCAGCCTCGGCCAGTTTATTCCTGGAAAATAAGAAAATTTGTATTTTTATTCCGTCGAAAACGCGCCAGCGGTGTTATATGAGTAGGCGGGTGTTGATCGCTTTGTCGTCAGGTAAAGTGAGTCAACATCAATCCAACTGATCGCAGGCTTCTTAGAGCCGCAGGCTATGACCATCGCGGGGGTGAGGTCATAGACTGCGGCCGCTTGTTCGTTTTTGCACTGACAAATTTAATTCGAGTCGTCGAGCAGTTGGAAATCGTTGCGCAGTCTCTATGCGCACACATGCATTGGCCTTGGGGGCTGTGAGGGTGAGGGGTAGTATTCAAAGATGAGCCGCGGTCGAAATAAAATCCCGACTCGTCGGGAGCCTGTGCGCTACTGTGACGTTCGTTTTAGCCACCGTATCGCATCTACAAATCAGGAACCTTGGGAGGTTGTACGGCTGCTTATGCGAACTTTAATAACACTTTTTCTTACGGTGTGTGTCGCTGCACCTTTGACCATCGGCCAGGAAATCATCTGCGTCAATGGCAACGCCACGCCGCCGGAAGGATTTTGTCGTGACATTACACTCCCCACTGGGCAGGTCGTGAAATGCGCGGAAGCTGTTCCCGAGTCGATTACCGGCAACGCATGTTGGGATAACGCTTACATTGATTTACAAGACGCACTCGACGAAGCCGCCGCCCTGGCCGACCAAGGAAGCCTCGTTGAAATCTGGGTCGCAGCCGGAGTTTATCATCCGGACCGAGGCACCGGTGACAGAACGATGACTTTCTCACTTCATAAAAACGTCGAACTCTACGGCGGTTTCGCAGGCTGGGAAAGCTTTCGCTTCCAGCGAAATTTTGTAAAAAATAAAACCATTCTCAGCGGTGATCTTAATGAAGATGATGATCCTCATGGAAGCTATGATGGCGGAATAAGCAATTGTTGCATAGGTCATGGCGGCTTGGGTTGTGATGACCCAGTGTGCGAAGCGCTACTGTGCCCTGAGGACTCTCCCCGTGAAAATGTATGTTGCACAAGAACTTGGGATTTTTTTTGTGCCGCCAAGGCAGCACAACGTTGTTGTAATACGTGTAGTACGCGCAACGATTGTGACAACGCATTGCATGTAATAGAGGCCCATCTTACGGATACCACTGCTGTTATAGATGGCTTAACCATAATGTCGGGCAAGGGGAACGAGGACGAAGGTGCTGGCATGAATATCATCGATGGTGGTGCTACGCTACGCAATTGCGTTTTCAGCCATAATGTAGCCGGACACGCATCCGCAGTGGTTGCCCGTGACAGCACGGTCATGGTCCAACATTGCAAGTTCATCGACAACCTTTTGTTTCCCAATACCTATACGTCAGCCATGCACTCTCATCATTTTTTGAGAGGATCGATTACCGTCGAGGATTCTATATTCTCGCATAACGATGGCGCAGGCTTGGGTATAAGCGATAATAAAGGTACTGTTAGACGAACTACCTTCCTCGAAAATAAGGGCTCTGGTGCTAGTGTGGGTGGAGCCAGAGCGACTTTTGACGAATGCCGCTTCATCAGAAATATCAATCCAATTCCAATAATCAGTTCAGGTATAGATAGCGGCCACTTCAGTCACACCACGGTTAAGAACTGCATTTTCAGCAGCAATGAGGGGGGGGCTGCAATGGACAACAATGGATTTGCCGCGCTTTACAATTGCCTCTTTCTTGGAAATCGTTCCGGTGGTTATGCTTTCGCCAACGGTTTTGGGGGGGGAGCATATATGGAACACTGTGCGTTTGTCGATAATGAAAGCGGCGGTGTGGATGTGAACCAAGGAATAGTCGAAATAAAACATTGTATCCTGTGGAATAACCATCGCTCGGGTGAAAATACTCTGACAACACAATTATTCGTATCAAGAGACGAAGGCATTGCCCGCGTCACCTACTCCACACTGCAAGGATATGATGGTCCGGATGGCACCTTCCCAGGCCCCGGCAACAACGGCGCTGATCCCATGTTTGTAGACGAAGACGGCCCCGACAACATACCCGGAAACGATGACGATAACCTGCGCCTGCATCCCGACTCCCCGCTCATCGACGCCGGTGATCCGGATGTAACATTAACCATCAACCGCGACCTAGATGGCCACACCCGCATCCTCTGTGGTCGAGTAGACATTGGACCATATGAACTGGGCATTGGCGATTTCGACTGCGATGGTTTCATCGATCTAAGCGACCTAGCCGACTTCCCAGCCTGCATGACCAACCCCGGTGACAATACAACAACCGCCCCCTGCAACGCCTTCGATTTTAATGCCGACAAAGCCATCGACTTGTCAGATTACGCAGCTATGCAATTGATAGTTATGACACTATAATGACATCTTGTAGGGCATGGTCATGGACCTGCCTTTACCATTTGGTACGGAGTTAATGCGATTGCGAAGTTTGGATAGCAGGTTGAATTGTATATCTATTAGCCATCGGTGGTGGCGTGTGTATCGATAGTTGAGGCAGGTCAACCTTTCGCCAGTAAGCAAAAGAACGACCGTGCCCTACTTGGCTGAAAATATAGGGCTATTGCAATGACAATCTACATGTCGTGCTTATTTCTATCCATGATTGTGTTGTGTGGCTGTACGAAAACTGATGGAACCTCGGCCTGCCTTGATGTCATCGATGCGCGTTTTCGTAGCCTTGCAGCAGGTGGTAGGCTGCCTGCGCAAAGACGCATTGAGGAAGTTAAAGACGCCTGCTCCATTGGCGACAAAGCGGCTTGGCAGAAAATCCGCGCTATGCTTACTAGCGACATAACGCCAAGGAATATTTTGATAGGATGCATACCAATTGCTTGTCAGATCGCCGACGAGGAAATTGCAAGAGACTTTATTGGCATCGTGCGTGGTTGGTTAGCGAAGGAGAACGACAGGATAGCAACACAAACTGGTCGTCGGTGGGGTAACGTGCCAACGATGCACGCCATGAGTGTATTTTTTGTCGGGTGCTGGTAAGTTTGAGGGGATTGGTCAGCTTCAGGCGGTCATGACCGATTGCGAACCAGCTTTTACACTTACAGCGGAGGTTTATGAAACGGGATTCGCCAGACCCCACCGTACTTTTCATTGGTGGAAAGTTTTGGGGGCTTGCCATGGACCTAAGGCGCAGCGTCAAGCGTTTGCGCTTTCCATGCTACGTGCCTACCCTGAAGTTGTTTCTTATCCGTCAGTAGTAAAATTAGATGATCCAGGATTTCGCGAAGTGCTCCGTAAACTCTTCCGAGAAACTGCAAACAATCAAAAAAATACAAACGGCGGTTTTGCCGGAGTCGCTGCGACACTTGCCTATCTTGGTGACGCAGAAATTCTGGACGATCTTAAGTCTTTGCGAGCGCCGTTTAAGGATAATCCCACGATACGCTACTTACTCAACGTTAGCATCCTGCAAATTGAGCTTCAGCATCCTCCAAAGAAGCTCTTAGAACACATCGCTTCGGATAAGCCTGAATACCTAAGCGTCCGAGCGTGGGCGATCGAACGAGCCGTGGAAATAGGGTTACCCAAAAACGAAATACGAGACGCTATACTAGCACATGCGCCACACTGTGAGACATTAGGGCGTGGCCCCCGCCCAAACATGCGGCCTGAAATGATCCCACTCAGAAGAGTCGGTATTTCTCTAGGTGTACTAAAAGCTCACGATCTACCTTTGGAGGATGTTCCACCGAGTCGTAAGGTAGAATAGTCTATGGCGTATAAGATCACTCAGATTGTGGGCACTTATAATAGATAGCGAACAAAGCCACGACATAAATTTGTAGCTCCGCGCGGGCTGAGGCCCACGGCTCGTTAAGGCTCGCCATCACTTCTTAACTGCCACAGGGCAATCAGTAGCACACTCCCAGCATAATCCCGTCAATTGCAATCGATGGCCTGTGACGTGGAAACGGTTTTCGCTAGCGAGTTGTTTGCGTAGTTCGATGACTTTGTCCGACGAGAATTCTACGATGCGCCCGCAGCGATGGCAGACCATGTGGTCGTGGGGGTCTTGGCCATAGACGAATTCGTAGTGCGTCTGTTTCACATCGAAGCGGACGGCCTTGAGGATGCCGCAATCGACGAGCAGCGGCAACGTGCGGTAGACCGTGGCCTTACCGACCGAGATACTATTTTCGCGTAAGCGGTAGAGCAGTTGCTCGGCTTCAAAGTGTTCGCCCATCTCTAATACGATGTCGAGGATATGGCGGCGGGCCTGGGTATATTTGATACCGTTATGGCGCAGGTAATTACGGAACACATTCTTCAAGTCAACGGGCTGATGTGATTCGTCGCTAAGCGGCATTGGGGCCTCGGTTTTTTGATAATTAGCATGGATAACTCATCCGCACACACACTCATTGGTATTATCGAGGGGATTCCAGAGACAGCAAGACGGCGCTTGTTATTGTCCAAACTTTCTATCATACCCGCGCAGGCGGGAATCCAGGACGGCATCAGGCTGTGGCTAACCCATACCACCCTGTATGTGTCACTCAACGGCTACTAGCCTCAGATTTATGGCTTGCTATCGATATCATCGACCCTCAGGCCCCGATCGTCTATGATCGTTACATATAGGAAATGAATCTATGGCTAACGAGCAAGATCGACATCCAGACCGGCGGGGTTTTTTCCGCGAGGCGTTTTCCAAAGCGGTAGGGTCTGCGGCGGACTATGTGGCTAAGCGGTTTGACGCTAACGAGTCGTCGAAAACGCCCCAGGCTATGCCTACCTGGCTTCGTCCGCCTGGGGCTGCGGATGAGGCGTCGTTTAATGATTTATGTCATCGTTGCGGAGATTGTGTGGAGGCTTGCCCAGCCTCATGTCTTGTTCAATTGCCGGCGACTTATGGCGACATAGCCGGGACACCTGCGATCGATGCGGATCATGCAGCTTGTGTGGTTTGCGATGGTTTGCAGTGTACGCATGTTTGCCCCACGGGTGCGCTGTCGCCGGTATTTCAACCCAGTGACATTGCGATGGGCTTGGCTGAGGTGTATGAGCCTGTCTGCGTGCGGAGCCAAGGTGAGGATTGTACGATATGTGTGGATCGCTGCCCGCTAGGATCAGACGCGATTTACTTTGTTGGGGATGGGGCACCGATAGTGCAGGAAGATGGTTGCGTGGGTTGCGGTTTGTGTCAGTTGTATTGCCCGACGCAGCCTAAGGCGATTACGATTAAACCGACGCAAGTTGTTGGTTAGGTTGGCTAGGCATGATATATCCAAGGTGGTATGGATTTAGCCTTGGTGTGTGATCGGGCATCGATGACATAATTTGTTCGTGGCTCCGCGCGGGCTGAAGCCCGCGGCTCGTTGGAAAATACTTAGGCGATTTTTTAGAACGATGTGCGCAGGAGGCGCTGGGTTGATGAAGATGATTGCTCGACAGAAATTGTGGCTTACGATTGTGGTTGTGACGAATCTGGTGCTTTGGATTATGCCTAGCGACATCGTCGAGCAGATCGTGCGCGATCGGCCTACGCTG
>JAJDDW010000120.1 GCA_029260115.1 Phycisphaerae bacterium
CATCGATGGGCTTGCTAAGATCAAACGGCAAGAATACGCCGTGGTTATGATCGCTTGCTAAAATAATCAAGCGGTCATGCATCACCGCATAGCCCATCTCTTGGGGCTGATGGCCGCATATGAAAACGTCCACATCTAACATATGACTCAACGCGATCAACGCTTGCTCGGTATGATACCGACCCCACACAAGTCGATGCCCCGCGCCCCCCTCTGTCATGTCTCGCTCGGTTGGCACACGATCCAATACAGTTCGATCAAAACTTGGAATGTCGTGCGGGCTAGGCAGGGAGTGAGAAAGGAAAACTCGATTAGCCGTCCGACCAGCCAGCGGTAAAGATTTTATGAACGTGTTAATCGCATCCAACACGCGAGGACCATGCCCCGGATACGCCGCGTCTACACTCTGCTCAAACGCGAGCGTCACGACCCGGCCATTCTTCGTTATTTCCTGTCGATTAAGCTGAGCCAACTCGTGATTACTCTGTAAAAAATGCACCTGATCCGGAAACTCGCACTTCCACTTAGCCGCCCATAATTGCACTTCGTGAGAAGTATCCAAGCCGTCAAGCGTCATGACCTCTTCATGAATGATTTCGTGTAAGACGACGTGCCGGGCCCCTGCTTGCTCTAGCTTGCAAAACCATTTCAGCTTTTGGAAATTACGTCGATGACCATGCAAATCACCCGTCATCACCAATTGGCCATAGTTGGGAAACGTCAGCGTAGAGCCAACGAGTAGCGGATCGCTGCGATTAAGTTCAGCTGCCTCGAGAAAAGTATCGACTGCCGCAGCGCCATCACTCATGTTGTGTCCTCGGATATAGACATAGACTCATCGTCGTTCTCATCCGACTCAACATCGCCGCCGGCTTCTAGGTTACTGCCACTTTCTATTTCCACACGCTTATTTTCGCGGTGTTTATCCCAGATCTGCCCAATCGTAGCCAAGCGTGACATGAGCTGCTTCATATCCGTAGGCCGATCCGCAGGACGCTCGCGACAGCATTCCATCACTAACTGAGATAACGCCAGCGGAATTTTATCGTTGATCTCGATAGGGGCAATGGGCTTCTTCGTACGAATGATATTGATGCCCCCGCGATCATCGGTCCCCTGGATTTTCGTAGGATAATTTTCTGATGTCAGCACCCAATACATCGTCGCGCCAAAATTAAATACATCCGTGCGCTGATCCAGCGGCAATCGCTGCACCTGCTCTGGTGCAATAAAATCCGGCGTGCCCTGAATACGCTCTTTGCGATAATTCAGCGGACATGATTGGCCAAGATCAATAATCTTCACCACCCCGCCAGCCGAAACCATTATATTGGTCGGCTTAATATCGCTATGAACAAAACCTGCTTCATGCATGGCTTGAAGTCCCTGCGCGACGCGCGTAAATACGGTGAGAAACGTGCGCAGACGATTTGGTCTAGCCTTCTCAAGACTCAGCCCTTCGACAAGCTCCATCACGAGAATTAATTCTTTGAGTTGCATCAACTTGCGAATGCGATGAATCGAATAAGATTTTCTGACAAAACTGCTATCTATCTTTTGGCTAATCTCATATTCATTTTCGGCTTGTTTGATAAACACGTCATCGTCAGGGGTTTTGCGCTCCACATTTTTGACGGCGTACTTCTTCCCGTCCTTAATATGGACAGCCAAGCTGATAGACGAGCCAGCGCCCATGCCAAGCTGCTCTATAATGCGATAATCTGGTAATTCAGTCGGCAAAATTATGTCCCATCCAGCCGGTCACAACTGGGCTTCAAATGACGCTGGCCGCCATGCACGAGCAGTAGCTTCGACCTATATCTATTGAATAAATGTCGGCCAAACCGTCGACCTACTTGCCCGTAGCCCCTCGGCAGGAAAACAGCCTCGCCCCTAATATGACGAGCCAAGCATTATAAGCTTATAAGCCCCAAAACCTCAAGGCACAACCGAGCAAAATCGAGCCATGAGCCGCGGGCTTCAACCCGTGCGGAGCCACGCTGCTAATTCAATCATGCAGATTTACTTCGGTCTGGTGGCCCACACCCTTCTGTTTGGTCCTGGGGAGTCGATGACTAGAGCGCATCGAGCGTGGTAGCCTATGACAAGCTCAATTCCTGGATGGTTCGACGCGTTGGAATGAGCATATTTGCGCGATTCCCCACCCATCAGGAGTACCCGATGGGTGGGGAATCGACATTTGAGAACAGGTTACAGGGTGTAGCATCAGTTCCCTCGCCATATCCGCGCAGGCGGGTATCCAGTCTTTGCAACCGACTTATCGCTGCTGGATTCCCGCCTACGCGGGCATGACGATCGGCAGCATAGTACGTTTAGATGCTAATCCACAAATAGACTTCGACCTCTCTACTCCTAGTCTCGACGGCCAAATGTGGCTACGATAATTGGATATCACGACTTGGGGCGATTCATGTACTGTAGCCACTGCCATTACGACTTACGAGACTACCAGTGCCGCACGGAGCAACCCGAGCATCGCTGCCCGGAATGCGGGACTACATTCGACCCACAAGACGAGCACACCTATTTATTGCAAATTCCAACCGCCGTCTAATCCTTCTCCCAGAACATGATAGTCAAAACAGCTGCGAAAATTCTCGTTGTTGGCGTCATATACAGCATGACTGTTTTCATCTTCTTACCCGGACTCTTTTCATCGCGATGCGGCCCCATCAGCGCGAAACAATTGAGCCTTGGTGCGTTACGTTCAATAATTCAAGCTCACATGCTAAACACGGCATTATGTGCGGATGATGGAATTTTAACGATAGACGACGTTCGACATGATTTGGCTCCTTTTTGGTATTCGCGCTCTGTTGAACCCAAGTACATTCCAGCATGCCGCTGGAATCGACAAACTTCTGACATCATTACAATATCGGTGTTCGCCACAGGAATAATCCTGTGTGTGATCGTTCTTACAAAGCGATGGCTTCGCAACAGCCTCATAATCTTAGCCTCAATGTGTATTTTTATTATTCTTATCATCGTGATTAGCAGATATTTCGTGGGCGGATTCATGCGTACATCATCTTATGCCTTCGTTGACGACTATGTACTACTACCCAATACCAATTGGCGTGAACCCGAGACCGCCAGAGTAGATGGTGTAATCGCCTTCGAGAAGCATCCATGGCCAAGAGCCAATCGTGTCGTCGCCAGGAATGCCTGGTCGGTGCGCGTCATCAAAGAAAGTGAATTCCAAAAAATACTAACTCAGCAACCAGAAGCAAAGCGAGCTTGGAACAACTGCCTCAAAGCTGGGGAATGCAAAACAGTCGAGCAGCTACAATTTTCAGGATCGGTAAAATAATCAACCTGACACCTTTTCATCTTCTTTTCATCTTCCGTCAAACCGCTGCCAGCACCGTGAGCACCTCTTTCGCCTTTCGCTTACGTTTCGCTTTCCAATCCATACCGGCTTCATTCCGTGCGCGGTCCGTAAGCCAAGCCGCCTCGGGGTGCTTGCCTTCTCTTACACCCAAGCCATTTTTGTGAGCTATTGTCCACGCCTTGGCAAATTCTGAAAAGGTTGGGGCTTCGCCACTCGTCCAAAACTCTCGCGCAAGTATCCTAGCTATCGCCCCGTTCTTGAATTCACCGTCCGTTAGTCTCTTGAGCAGCTTGATCATGTCTTTGTTGGTCTTGTCATACCAACCGTAATAAAGCCGGTCTGAAGGTCTGAGCTTTGTGGGCGGGCCTTCGAGATGGACAACATGTGCCAGGAAACATGTCGCTCCAAGGATTCGACCTGTCTTCAAGTAATGCCGGATTCGACCAAGCACGACAGATTTTCTGTCGGTGTCGCTCGTTCTTTTTCGTTCGCCGGATTCAATTTCGATCCAAATCGTGTAGGGAATCGCGTGCATCTTGCAAATAAATCGCATCTCCTCAAGATTCAGGTAGTTGAGGTTATCAATGAGCTTTCGCTGGTCCGTTTTGTTGAGATGTGAGATTAGCGACGGCATGGGAACTTTACTATGGCCCCGGGTGTAACCGCTATTAAGAAATCGAATAAAGGGGGACTGTGGGGCTGTCTCCATTTATTCAGCAACCGGCAGCAAAGCAAACTTCGGCGAACTGCATTAAAGCTGGGGAATGCAAAACAGTCGAGCAACTACAAATTTCGGGATCGGCGAAAATAATCATCCTGACACCTTTTCATCCCCCTTTTCATCCCCCTACTTCTTCCAAAGACCGTGATCGTTACCGCCCTGGATGTAGATTGCGAATGTGCCAATGCCGGGAATCTCCAACGGTGGATGAGCCGCTATAGCGCCAGCCCTCACCGCCGTCGCGAAAGCACCTTCAATATCGTCAACCAACCAATAGGGCCGTACCACCGGCTCTTCCGTCGCGCGCAGGGGAGCCCTCACACCCAGCATTCCGCCGCCCTGAAGCATTGTCGTCCGTGCCTGGCCAAGAGCGGCGACGGGCTCGGAGAATTTTACGCCAGTCACCGCTGCATAGGACGCGCACACCGCATCGACGTCTTTGGTTACGATTTCGAGATATTGGACCTGCATGACTTTCTCGGCTGATCGCTTCTTCTTAACGCCCGCATTCTCGTCAGCGTTCGAGGAGGTCAATCCGAAGGCGATGGCCAACATCGGTAGTACACAGTAAACGATTTTCATGTTCTCACTCCTTGGAATCTGCCTTGGTTTCAATCGTAAAGCCCGTCTCGGCCATTATCGCGGTAACGACGCAAGCTGCAAGGAAACGGGCATGCAACGTAATCGCCATTCTCGGGGCGACGATAGTCAATCGTCGTGGTAGGCACTATGCCCAGATTTCTGAATGGATCTCGTCTAAACTGTACAACGCTTCGTTACGAGGGCTGATGCTTCGGGAAGAGGGAAGAGAAAAGGAGAAGAGAAAAGGTGTCAGGTTAAATTGTTTGGTATCGGAGCTGAATCTGGATGACAATTATGGAATATTTCAACCTGACACCTTTTCATCTGTGACACCTTTTCTCCTGTTTTCTCCTGCTTTTCTCCTTCTAAAGTTTGACCTACCCCGCAACGTAGTCCGCAGAGCTTGACGGCCGTTTCAAGATCATCATGAGAGCCGGTCCATCCGGCGTTGTAATTCGTCCGAGGTCTTGAAATCCCACTTTCTCATAACAACGAATTGCACGACGATTATCTGGATGAGGATCTACGCGAATCTCGGTCACTCTTGGATCGGCCATTAGGAAAGCCACGAATTCAGAAATCATCATTGTACCAAGCCCTTGATCCAGGCGATTGCCGTCCGCCAAGAACTGATCTATTCCCAGCACGCCGGGTTCCGGTTCATCCGGCCACCATTCCAGGCTCCCTTCAGCTGCTTCATAAAACTGTATATAACCTACCGGCTGTCCATTGTAGTAAGCGAGGTATGGTCGAGCTGCATCGCTGCCAGCAATGCGAGGCAGGTACTTCTCGCGCACCTCTTTAAGCGAAGTCACTCCGTCCCTCCACCACTCTTGAAGATGCGGACGATTCAGCCAATCATGAAGGAGCGCCAGATTCATATCAGTCAGCGGGCGAAATTCAAAATCTGGTTCTTCCAACGTCAACAGAAGTCTCACAATCGAATTTTTATCTTCGCACAACAATCCATGCAGAAACATTAAAATATTCTAGGGCTGGCCGGGTGGCCCGGGTCCTTCTTTTTGGACCTGGGGGAGTCGATGGTCGAATAGAAAAGGCTTAAACGAGCCATCAGTTAGTATCGTGGTTATTGCAATGCACGCTCCCTACTTTTTATTTTAGCACAGACACTATCAGCTTTGAGTATAACATCATCTCAAAATCAATAAACAAAAAAAGCCCGACAACCAGTTTTCGCCAATTGTCGGGCTTAAATATCAAGTACAGGTTTATCGTCTGCCGGAACCTCTCGGTTCCAACTATCGGAGCAAGCTCCGATGAAAATATGCTGACATTACCGCACTCAACCTTTCGGTCGAGGTACGTCTAGGTAATCCCCTAGAAAGGAGGTGATCCAGCCGCAGGTTCCCCTACGGCTACCTTGTTACGACTTAGTCCCAGTCACCGGTCTTACCGTCGGCCGCCGCTTCCTTACGGTTAGCTAAGCGGACTTCGGGTACTCCCAGCTTCCATGACTTGACGGGCGGTGTGTACAAGGCTCAGGAACATATTCACCGCGTCATGGCTGATACGCGATTACTAGCGATTCCAGCTTCATGGAGTCGAGTTGCAGACTCCAATCCGAACTAGGGGCGGCTTTGTGCGATTTGCTCCATCTTACGATCTCGCGTCGCTCTGTACCGCCCATTGTAGCACGTGTGACACCCTGGACATAAGGGCCATGATGACTTGACGTCGTCCCCACCTTCCTCCGGTTTGACACCGGCAGTCTCACTAGAGTCCCCGACATTACTCGCTGGCAACTAGTGATAGGGGTTTCGCTCGTTAAGGGACTTAACCCGACACTTCACAGCACGAGCTGACGACAGCCATGCAGCACCTGTGCAAATTTCACCCGAAGGCAGCCTACTCCCGTTTCCAGGAGAGCATCTATGCATGTCAAACCCAGGTAAGGTTCTTCGCGTTGCTTCGAATTAATCCACATGCTCCACCGCTTGTGTGAGCCCCCGTCAATTCCTTTGAGTTTTAGCCTTGCGGCCGTACTCCCCAGGCGGCGCACTTAACACTTTTGCTACGGCACGATCGGAGTCAGACCTCTCATACCTAGTGCGCATCGTTTACGGCGTGGACTACCAGGGTATCTAATCCTGTTCGCTACCCACGCTTTCGCGTCTCAGCGTCAGTACAAGCCCAGTGACCCGCTTTCGCCTCCGGCGTTCCAACTGATATCTACGCATTTCACCGCTCCACCAGTCGTTCCAGTCACCTCTACTTGCCTCAAGAATATCGGTTTGCCAAGCAATTCCCGGGTTAAGCCCGGGGATTTCACAAGACACCTGATATCCCGCCTACACGCTCTTTAAGCCCAGTAATTCCGAACAACGCTTGCACTCTCCGTATTACCGCGGCTGCTGGCACGGAGTTAGCCAGTGCTTCCTGTGGGATTGGTCATTATTCCTCATCCCTGACAGCAGTTTACAACCCGAAGGCCTTCTTCCTGCACGCGGCGTCGCTCCGTCAGACTTGCGTCCATTGCGGAATATTCGTTGCTGCAGCCACCCGTAGGTGTCCGGACAGTGTCTCAGTTCCGATGCGCCGGTACACGCTCTCACGCCCGGTACCCGTAATTGCCTTGGTAAGCCGTTACCTTACCAACAAGCTGATAGGACATGAACCGCTCCCAGACCGCCGGAACTTTGCCCACATCACCATGCGATGTTGTGGGGTCATCGGGTATTACCGGCACTTTCGCTAAAGGACCGAAGTCCGCCGCTATCCCCGAGTCCAGGGTACGTAGTCCATGAATTCCTCGCCCGTTCGCCGCTAACCAAACTTTGGATTACTCCGCAGTAGGGTTCGCTCGACTTGCATGCCTTAGCCACGCCGCCAGCGTTCGTTCTGAGCCAGGATCAAACTCTTCACTTGAGTTTCGTTCCCTGACACCCCATCATGTAAAATGATGGGTATGGAATAGAATCGAATTATTGGCTCTCTCATTCATGCGTCTATATTGAACGAAAGTTTGGTTCAACTGATTGCTCAGTCAAACCGACTTTTGCGCCCCACTCGTTGTCAAGACGAGCGAGACGTCTATTCGACCTCAATACACCGAAAAACAGACGCGGTGCATGAAGCCGTCACATTCTCAAGACGACAAACCTGTTTACTTGTCAAAGAACCGCCGTGTCGAATGAACGACAATGGCGAGCCGGGCATCATAGGGCAGCCTCAACCCCTGTCAACTCATTGAATCATATATTTTACAAGGTTTTTTTTCGGACCACCCATTACCAGTATTCGCAACAGGTATTACTCAACCATTATTCCAGAGACACTTTAACCGTGACCGCTGCCAGCGAACGATGATCAGCCCACAAAATAACCAACTCTAACGCCATCAAACCACATTTTTTCACGCTATGCAATCGCCCCACCCAGCCGATACTTTCGTATACGGGCTTAAGTTGTAATAACACCATATGAAAAAATCACCGCTATTCATTATCCTCATCGTCGCCTTTGTCGACCTTGTCAGTTACGGACTAATTATTCCCTTGCAAGCATCCTACGCTGAGCGCATGGGTGCCAACGGTCTGACATTCGGTTTACTGGTCGGCACCTACTCGCTCATGCAGCTCATATTCAACCCCCTTCTCGGACGCTGGTCAGACCGAGTCGGGCGTCGACGCGTGCTGTTAATTAGTGTTTTTGGCAGCATATTTAGCCATCTACTGCTGGGTGTCGCGGACTTGGCCTCTTCGCTTCCACTGTTATTTCTCGCCCGCACGCTCGACGGTATCACGGGTGCCAACATCTCGACAGCACAAGCCTATATTGCCGACGTAACGACAAAAGAAAATCGGGCCAAGGGTATGGGCATGTTCGGGGCTGCGTTCGGACTTGGCTTCGTCATGGGTCCGGCTATTGGCGCAGGATTGGTCTTCCTTGGCGGCATTATCAGCGGCCCTGCTTATGGCACCGCTTGGCCCGCATTCGGGGCAGCCGTGATTTCCGCAACCGCCTTTTTTCTCATCTGGAAGCACCTGCCAGAATCTAATCCCGACGCCACAGACACGGCCTCCCAGCGTCGCGTACCACACCTAAAAACCATGGGCTCGCTTTTCCATCAACCCAGATTGAGGGAGCTATTCACCTTAACATTTAGCATCACATTTTCTTTCGTGCTGCTCGAAATCACTTTCGTATTCCTCTGCACGCACTTTCTCGGCGTGCGCGAGGCCGGAGCCGGGCTGATTTTTGCTTACATTGGCATCCTCATGGTCATTGTACAAGGCGGACTTGTTGGCCGATTAGCCAAGCGATACGGCGAGGCGAGCCTTATTGCCTTCGCCCCATTCATCACAGCGATCGGATTCGTGATTATCTCTTTCGTAGCCGAGGTGGACACTACGACATGGGCCTGGGCGGCGCTGCTCATAGGATGCATACCTGTAGCATTCGGCAATGGATTGACCACACCGAGCGTCAACGCCTTGGTATCCAAAGAGTCCCCAAAAGATCAGCAAGGCATCGTACTAGGCACAAATCAAGCACTAGGTTCACTGGCCCGCGCGCTAGGACCATTAGCTGGCGGCGCGATGTACGACGTCCGAGCGGCCCTGCCCTATTGGGTTGGCGCAGGATTGTTTGTTGCGATAGGCGTATATGCCGTGAAAATTCGGCCCAGACATATTCTAAATGCCCAATCGTAGCTGGGGACATGCCCATTCATGGGTGCAGGCCCATAGATGGGTGGCATGCATGAATATGTAAAGTGCCCTCAAGATTGGCCATGGTCGAGCTTTCATCGCCACGTTCAACTCGGATGGCTAGACCCAACCTGGCCAGGCTCATCGCCCATCGAGTTGATTGATATGCCGGGAGAGTAATTGGCGTTCGCTTTCGTCATGCCATAGCATGACCTTATTGACTAGAGCGGTGATTTTATTCTCAACATAGTTCACTACAACAGGGAGTGACGAATATGCCATCTCGACGAACGACTTGTCCAGACTGTGACAGCAAGCTAACGGACATTCAGATCATTGATAATGATGGTCCCCACGGTCAAGCCATCCTTGAGTATACCGTTGGCGAAGCACAGCCAAGTATGTGGACTGGGCGGTTTCCCATCGCAGGTAAAGTGAACGCCATGATGTGCGACCAATGTGGCCGTGTCCTGCTGTATGCTAGCGATAAAAAATAGATCGAACCGAGTCTAGATTGTAAGCGACGAAGGTCATGCTATTGCATGACGAAGATCACCGGAGAGCTGTATCGCCAGTCATGGCATAGCATGTCCAACCATAGGCAGCCCATGTAATTCCTTTTGGACATCGCGCAGTAGACAACAATCACGCATAGCCAATGCCCATTCATCTAACTTTCCATTACCATATCACGCCGTATGCAAAATGCCCCGCTCAATCCGCAGGAATCCCGGTCGACGATGACCCACGCGCATATCGCAGTGCTACTAATCATCGTGGTCGTCGGGGCTTATCTGAGATTCTTATCTTTAGGCGAGCGATCGCTCTGGGCCGATGAATTTGCGACCTGGCACGTTTCCCGGATGCCCCTCCTAGAAAGCTTCTACTGGCAGCCGGAACAGAACAATACCCCGCTGTACCAACTTTTCCTGAGACTACTTAGCAGCGAAGCCCACCCGCCCGAATGGATATTGCGGCTGCCGGCAGCTATCGCCGGCGCATTAGCGATTCCCGCTGTGTATCTGCTCGCGCGCATGATGACCTGCCGAAACACCGCCCTATCGCTGGCGGCGTTATTGGCTATCAATAGACTGCAAATTGATTATAGCCAAGAGGCCCGGCCCTATTCGTTGCTCGTCTTAGGTACGATTCTATGCACCTGGGCGTTTCTTAAATTATGGCAACAGCCAAGCTGGTGGCGCGGCGCGATGTACGCGGTGATGGGTGCGCTTTCGTTTTATTCCCATTACCTGTCAGTGTTCGTGATAGCAGCCCACGCGATGTGGTGGTCCGTGACAATGCTCGTCGGGAGAAAAGTGACAAGGCCTAGTATATTCGTCTTTAGCTGGGGCCTGCTTGGTATGCTCTGTGCACCGATGCTCATACATTGTCTGCGAACGAGGACGGCAACCGCCCAAGGGCTGGGCTGGATCGAGCCGATTACTTGGTCGTCTACTATCAGCGTTTTAACGTCCATCACTTTGGAGGCTGCGTGGGTTTTGCTGGTGTTGGCACCGACACTTGTGATATATGTGGCGCGGCTGATTTGGCCTTTATTTAAGAGGAAAGGGTCAGCCTATACGCCTACGCCGCGCGGGCTGAAGCACGCGGCTCATGATGATGGGTCGGAGCCCGAAGGGCTGTTGGTTAGTTGGTTCGCCTTCAGTTTTCTGGGGCTGGTGGTGATTTCGCTGTTGGCTCAACCAGCTATGTTGGCTCGATATGCATTGCCCGCTGCAGTTCCTGCGCTGCTATGTCCGCTGCTAATGGCCCGACGATTTCACCATAACGCCCCGATTTTTTTAGCTTTGATATTTGTCGTTGGCACTGCGCCTGATTGGATTACGCGATCATGGCAGGTGGAACCAGGATTTCGCGAAATGACGGCATACGTTCAAGAATACGTGGACTCAGATACTAACAGCGTGGCCTTGGTCATCGACAACACGACGTTTCCCGCGTGGGAAGATGTGGAGCGATTGCCGTTGGCCTACTACCCCGTCGCAGGGCATCAGATTCGAGAAATACAACTCGATCAAGACGGACGTCCCAAGCGTTTTGATGTATTCCACGAATCCAGGCCACTATACTTGATCGTCTTTCGATCTAACCCATATGCGATAGCACAATATGTGGGTGCAGAAGTCATGCCCATCCAAGTGAACGGCTCATCGTTTGACCAATTGCTTTTTTCGCCCTACCGCCTGGCTAAATTATCGCAGCAGCAACCGTAAATGGGCTAATGGCAGTATTACTTGACTATTTGGGTTATCACAGCTACAAAGTTTTTCTCTCAATTTCCAGCGAAAAGGAATTCGTTGGCGTAAGCTGTTGTGCGGGTCGACCTTTTGACGCAAATGCGTTTATCGAGGCCTCTCCCGCCGCGGCGAACGAATGTTGCCAGGGGACGGCGACCCGAGCATACTCTGCTCATCTGTGGCGACCGGAAGATGATGCTTCCGGAATTTTTTCGATCCACGCTACAGCTGGTTTGAGGATGTTCTTTTTTAAGAGAATTAAGGCCAATGCGTGACAGCCTTTTATTGTCACAAAAATCTCTCGCATGGCGAAGGTTAGAAAATCGCCGGCCACAGTAACCACGGCCCCCCATACCCAAAATAACGACGTAGTAACTTTAACGGAACATTGGACCATGAACGACAATATTGACAGTAGTGATGCGGCTAACCTTCCTCCAAATCCGGAGTCAACATCTTCACCAACACCACCGACGCCGATACCACCGACTTCGATTCCCCCAACGCCCATACCGCCCACTCCGGTATCACCTGCGCCAATCGTTCCAGCACCAATAGCTCCGTCTACGCTTGAACCGCCTTATATAGAACGTCATACGTCAGACGCGTCACCCGACCCGATGAGCGAAATAGAAATTCCGGCTGAACTAGACAAAGAAGTTGCAGCGGCGCTTAATGCGGAAATGTTGGGAGACGCGACCTCTGCCTCGCCCGTCACCACGGCTGACTCTGAATTTGAGCCTGGTAAAGAAGTTACCGGCACCGTAGTAAACGTCTCCGAGGAAGATATTTTTATCGAGTTCGGGCCAAAGAGTCAGGGCGTGTTACCTCGCGCACAATTCGGTAAAAAAGAGCCTATCGAGCCGGGTCGCAGAATTGATGTTGTCGTCGAACGATTTGACGAGGGAACTGGACTGCTCATCCTCAGCCGCAAAGGGGCTATCCAACGTGCCACTTGGATGAATCTCACCAAGGGCATGATTATAGAAGGCCGAGCGACCGGCGTGGTGAAAAGCGGGCTAGAGCTTGATGTCCAAGGCATTCGCGCCTTCATGCCGCTTTCTCAGATTTCCATGACACCGATGAAGGACACCTCCGTCCTGTTGAACCAGAAAATTCGCTGCGTCGTCTTAGAGGTCAACGCACGGAAGAAAAATCTTCTCGTTAGCCGACGAAAAGCACTCGAAATCGAAGCGAAAGAATCCAAGGAAACACTCTTAAAAGAGCTTGAAGCTGGTCAAACCCGCAATGGTACTGTCAGAAGCCTGACAGAATATGGCGCGTTCGTAGACCTTGGCGGTGTGGACGGATTATTGCACGTGAGCGATATGTCGTGGAGTCGGGTCAACAAACCCGGCGATGTGGTGGAGGTTGGGCAAGAGATTGAAGTCAATATTGTAAAAATTGACACCGAGCGAGGCCGTATATCGCTGAGCCTCAAAGATACGATACCGGACCCCTGGGCTGGCGTGTCTGATCGATTCCCTGCGGGAACTGCCGTCAAGGCGAGAATCGTTCGCTTGGCCAGCTTTGGTGCGTTTGCAGAAGTGGAATCCGGTGTCGAGGGCTTAATCCCGATCAGCGAAATGTCGTGGTCACGCATTAGGACGGCTGCTGAGGCTGTTCGCGAAGGTGACATGGTCGACACGGTGGTTATTCGCGTAGAGCAAAAAGACCGCCGCATCGCTTTGAGTATGAAGCAAGCGCAAAAAGACCCCTGGGCAGAAGTTTTGGAAAGTTTCCCGGCCCAGTCGCTAGTAACAGGAAAAGTAACAAGGCTGACCGATTTTGGTGCTTTCGTGGAAATCGTGCCTGGCGTCGAGGGTCTGGTTCATATATCAGAATTATCAAACGATCACGTCAAGGTATGCAGCGATGTGGTGAAAGAAGGCGAAGAAATTGAAACCCGCGTCTTGGGTGTGGATCTGGAAAATCGTCGAATTTCACTGTCGGTCAAGGCCGTGAAGGTGCAGGAAGCATCCCCGCAGCAGATTGAAGCGGCGGCCGCTGAGCCTGCCGCGCCACCGAAAAAACGTAAGAAACCGCTTCGTGGCGGCCTATCTAGCCATTACGACTGGTAGCCCTTTTGCGATCGTGTGACAGAGTTTGTTAGCTTCATCGCCTGGCGCTGAATGTTGATGATTGTCTTATGAAATTTGAACTGATCGATCGAATACTTGAGTTGGAAACCGGGCAGCGAATCGTCGCGACCAAGGCGGTCTCGAGGTCTGAAGAGTATTTGGCTGATCATTTTCCGACGTTCCCGGTGTTGCCGGGCGTGTTTATGCTGGAGGGCTTAATTCAGACGGCCAGCTGGCTGGTGCGGGACGCATTAAATTTCGCACCGGCTGTCGTCTTGCTCAAGTCGGCAAGAAACGTAACATACAAGAGCTTCGTTAAACCCGGCGACGTACTTCGTCTGGAAGTAAACTGTCGAAGTTATGATGAAGCACAGAGCAGTTTCGATGGTGTTGGCAAATGTGGTGAACAGGAGAAGGTACGTGCTCGGTTCACTTTGTGTCATTTGTTGGATGATGCGATCGTAGCCAATACGAATGCCACAGAGGCATGGCGTGAAGCTTCAAGGGTCAAGCTGAGCGCGCTACGACATGGGTAAATCTACAAGCATGGAGGTTCGAGGGATGACGACAAGCCGCGATGAGATTTTCGGTAAAATTCGCGACGTGTTGACTGATGCACTTGGGGTCGACGACGACGAGGTTCTAGCCACGGCAACATTGCAGGGCGACCTCGGCGCGGAAAGCATCGACTTTTTAGACATCGTCTTCCGGCTCGAGAAAGAATTTTCGATCAAGATTCCAAAAGGTGAGTTGTTTCCTGACGACATCCTCAACAACGCGGATTTTGTAGACGGCGACCGTATGACGCCTCAAGGCCTGGAAACGCTCAAACAGGCGATGCCACACGCAGATTTTTCGGAATTTGAATCCGCGCCTTTGGTTTCAAAAATGCCGGACCTGTTCACCGTGAATACGATTGTCACTTACGTGGAAAATAAGCTGGCAGCCGTCTAGCCTGCGACATAAACTCTTCGTAATTGTGCCTGGTAAACGTGCTGGCGTAGTGGGACGAACATGCGGTGGATCTGGATTGATTGCTTTGTGGAGTTCGAGCCTGGCGAACGGGCGACCGCGCTCAAGAACATCACCCTGGCTGAGGAGCATCTTCACGACCATTTTCCCCACTACCGCGTCATGCCCCCTACCCTCGTGATTGAGGGCATGGCTCAGACGGCGGGCATTTTGGTGGGAGAGGCCCGGGAATTTAAAGAAAACGTCATCCTAGCCAAGGTGAAGCGGGCGGATTTTACCGGCTATGGTATACCTGGCGACCAGTTACGCTACGAGGCTACGATCGAATCGATCAATGATAGTGCCGCGATGACGTCGGGCTTGGTGCTGCGCCAGGGCGAAGAAATCGCTCAGGTGGACTTGATCTTTTCTCACGTGAATCAATCTACCCGTTCATCGGAAATGCCGGATCACAATTTCGTGTTCACAGGCATGTTCATGGATTTACTTTCACAATTTCGCGATAAAGCCAAGCAGGAAAGCTCGACGACTCATGCTAAATAAAAGACGTGTAGTGATTACAGGTGTGGGCGTAGCGACGCCGCTTGGCCTGGGTATAGAAGACACTTGGGACGCGCTCCTCGCCAAAAAGACAGCCATCGGCCCTATGCAAGGTTTCGATGCGTCCGCGCTGCCAGCATCCATCGGTGGCGAATTGCCCGCATTCAAACTGGCTGATTACATCCCTAAAAGCCATCGAAAAAGCGCGAAGCTCATGTGTCGCGACATCGAGATAGCCGTCGTCTGTGCTTACCAAGCTGTAAAACATGCCGGGTTAGTCACCAAGTGTATGATCGAACGCGGAGAAGCTGAAAGCGAGGCAAATGTTGATCCGCTACGTTTTGGCGTCAACATCGGAGCCGGTTTAATTCCTGCTGACCTGCGCGAACTAACAGCCGCGTTCAACACAGCTGTTACTGATGGCAAATCGTTAAATCTCACCGTCTGGGGCGAAGAGGGCATGACCAATTTGACCCCACTTTGGCTACTTAAATTTCTGCCCAACATGCTGGCCTGCCATGTGACCATCGTTCACGACGCACAAGCGCCGTGCAACACCATTACCTGCGGCGAAGCATCGGGACACCTAGCTATTGGCGAAGCATTCCGCACTATCGCGCGCGGCGACGCAGATGTATGTATCTGTGGCGGCGTTGAGAGCAAAACCAACCCGATGGGCCTCGGGCGTCAGATCAAAATGGATCGCATCAATACCCAAGATAACGACAACCCCGCCCTTGCCAGCCAGCCTTTCGGTAATGATCGAGAAGGCCTGGTTATTTCCGAGGGTGGCGGCATGGTCATCATAGAATCACTGGACCACGCCCAATCTCGAAAAGCACGCATCCTCGGCGAATTGGTGGGCTTTGGTTCAGGGCACGACATTCACCACTGGCAAGAACCTTGCCCTGCCGGCGAGGGTACAGCCATAGCTTTGCGAAAAGCGCTCGCGGATGCAAACATCAATCCTGACGACGTCGATTTGATGAACCCATTCGGCACAGGCATCGCCATACATGACGATTCGGAGTTAGCTGGTTGGCGGGCAGTCTTTGGGTCTGATTTGGGTAAGAAACATGCGGCGACTACGCGCGGGTCGCTGGGAATTAACGGGGCTGGCAGCGGAGCCATCGATTTTGCAGTTAGCGTCATGGCCCTATTCGCTAACACAGTCCCCCCTTCTCAAAATACAGAAGCCGCTAGTGCCGCTCAGGCGTTTGGCTTTGTTTCGAGTGACTCACGCGATGCGGACATCACAGCCATGATCTCGCTGGGTCGTTCATTATCCGGGGGGCAACGGGCCGCGTTGGTCGTTAAAAAGTTCAAGGAGTAGTGCTTTGAAGCGTCGAACCGTTATCACTGGTATGGGCTGCGTCACCCCACTTGGCGCTGAGGTCGAAGAGGTCTGGCGAAGACTTCTAGCGGGCGAGTGTGGGATCGCGCCGACAACCCTATTTGACGCCAGCACTTTTCCCACGACCTTTGCCGCTGAAGTCAAAGATTACCCGCTAGCTGAGCTTCTCGGAGACCAAGCAGAGCGACATGCCTCAGCCAGCCGCAACACCTGCTTCGCCTTAGCCGCGAGCGTTATGGCCTGGCGACAGGCGGGCATGGACCGCGCACTTGCTTTGGACCATACGCAAATTGGCGTCTACCTCGGCGGTGGCGAAGGACCGTTAGACTTCGATGCCTCCACCCAAGCAGCGATCGCCGGCAGCCGAGATGAAAATGGCCAGCCTATCGATTTTAACTCTGTGCGCTGGGCACCTGCCGCGATGCAATTATTAAATAGCGAGCGGGAACTCGAACAAGAGCCCAACCTCGCAGCCGCTCACATAGCCTCGCTTTTTAAACTACAAGGGCCAAATTTCAACACCCTCACCGCATGCGCGGCTAGTACCCAAGCCATTGGCGAAGCTTGTAACATGATCCAATATGGCGACGCCGATGTGATGTTAACAGGCGGCACGCATAGCATGATCCACCCCATCGGTGTTACCGGCTTCAACCGTTTGACTGCCCTTTCTACTCGAAATGATGACTGGGCCACATCGTCGCGACCGTTCGACCGTTCCCGCGACGGCTTTGTACTTGGCGAAGGCGCGGGCATTGTGGTCATAGAAGAGCTGGCCCACGCCCAACAGCGCGGGGCTACTGTTCTCGCAGAAATAGTCGGTTTCGGTTCCACGGCTGATGCTTATCGGGTAACGGATATTCATGAAGAAGGTCGAGGCCCCATCGGTGCCATGCGGGCTGCGTTGCACAAGGCCGGACTTGAGCCAACGGACATTGACTATATCTCAGCCCATGGCACGGGAACTGAGGAAAACGATAAGATTGAGACTAGGGCAATTCACGCGGTTTTTGGCGGTCAGGCGCCACATGTGCCTATCAGCAGTATCAAGAGCATGTTGGGGCATCTTATCGCCGCGGCCGGGGCGGTTGAGTTAATTACCTGCGTCCTAGCCATCCGAGATGGTATCGCCCCCCCCACGATTCATTACACCACGCCGGACCCGAATTGTGATTTGGATTATATCCCCAACAAGGCTAGGAAGGCCAATATCAGAGCCACACTAAGCAATAGCTTCGGTTTTGGCGGTCAAAACAATGCGATCGTAGTAAAGGCTTTTACGGAGTAGCTTGACACTCATCGACGAATCACAAACAATCTATGCTGGGTTTGCCCGCGTGGGGAGTGGGATGCTCTAAGAGCGAGATAGTATAAGCTCGATTAGCCCAGACGGTAGACTCACTGGTAGTGAGCATAGCACGTCGCTTAGGCGCACGGGGTAATCGACATTTATTGAAAAGGGTTCAACGCAATGGCCAAAGGTCAACAACCCGGTGCGAGTGCGATCACAGTATGGATGATCGTTTTTGTCGCGCTGTGGCTAACGTCTACAGTATTTCTTGTCATCCTATACACCGGACAGGAAGAGCTGAACAAAGAAAACACACGCCTCACTGATGCCAACAGCAAATTGATTAGCTCAGCGGAAATGCGGTCGGTTGCACAATATAGCATAGCGCGATCTGGTGGGCCAACGGCTGTAGGTTTGTTGGAAGGTGCGCGTAGCGAGACTGCGACCCTGGCCTCGGGCAACGCCGCTGATGATGTGCCTTCGATTCGTAATCAACGAGATAAGCTATCCCAAACGATCCAAGACGATAAGCTCGTGCCTAATCCCAGAAAATTCCGTGACGTATCTCTACTCGAAGGCTGGACCACACTTTACGAAGAGTACAAAGCGACGGACGCTCTTTTGCAAACGACACAACAAGGTGCTGCGGAACTTGAAAAAGAGGTCAATCGTCTGGTTGAGATGAACGCTAGTCAAAAGAATGATTTCGATCAAAAGGCCAGCGACCTAGCCAGCCAACTGGCCGAGGTAGAGGAAGACCGATCTCGATTCCGCAAAGAGCGTGACACAGCCATGGCGAAGCTGGAACAGGAATTCAGCACTCGTTTGAAGCAAAATGACGACGAATTAACCCAAGAGCGTCAGCAGTTTGCCAAACTCTCTCAGCACAACACAGCCTTGCAGGATAGGTTTCGTGCCCAGCAGGAAAAATTTGGCGATGTGCTTATCGGCCCTGCGACGTTGAGCACGGCGCGTCAGCCTGACGGAAACATACTGACGGCTGTGCCTGGTGATGGCATGGTGTACATCGACCTAGGCAGCAGCGACCGCTTGACCCTCGGGATGCGGTTTTCGGTCTACGCATTGGAAACAGGCATTCCGGCTGATGGCCGATCGAAGGCTCAAATTGAAGTGGTTTCTATTGGCCCTGCTTCTTCGGAATGTAAGATCGTGCGGGTTGACGCTAACCAAGTTATCCTGGCTGGTGATGTGATTGGAAACCCCATTTATGACCCGAATCGTCCTCTGACATTCATGGCCTTCGGTGATTTCGATTTGGACCACGACCGCTTTGCAGACGCGGACGGGCTTGAGACCATTCGGGCGATCATTACTGAATGGGGTGGTGACACGGTCGACGAATTGACCGCCCTGACCGATTTCGTGGTTTTAGGCGCAGCCCCGCGTCGGCCTAACAGCGCTCAGCCTGATGGTCAAAATGTCAGCGATCGTGCCCGATTGATCCGAGAGCGATGGAACAATTACCAGGAATCTCTAACGGCTGCTAACAGTTTAGCCGTGCCTATTTTGACGCAAGATGTATTCCTCAATTTCCTAGGCTACGCCGAAAGCCCGACGACCCGGTGATCGTAGACGCATTAATTGCGCTAACAACTAGTCACAACTCTATGTATTATAAATGATTCTGGATTTGACCGTCCGAGAATCGCGGTGTATAATTGGTTGGGAGATACGTCGCTGGTCCTGATACTGAGACCGCGAGCTCCACTCAAACGATTTTACTTTCACGGACTATTTTGAAGTGTAACTGCCCAACCGTTGGGCGGTTGTGCGTCGTGTGTAAGGCCCTGTCAAAGGTACTTTTCGCTTGTTGACCTCGTTTGAATCTGACAAACAGCAAATACTAGATCGAGTCGATCTGGTGAGCTTAGTGTCTGAGTACGTCGCATTGCGCCAGCGCGGGCAACGATGGGTGGGGCTGTGCCCTTTTCATGCGGAGAAAACCCCTTCTTTTACAGTAAATCCTGATATGGGGATATTCAAATGTTTTGGCTGCGGTAAAGGCGGCGACATTTTCACGTTCGTGCAGGAAAAGGAGAGAGTCAACTTCGTCGAATCTTTAGAGATATTGGCCGATCGCGCTGGCGTGGAATTACACCGACGCGGCGACGTTAATCAAAACCAAAATGATGGCGCATCGCGAACGGAAGTTGCCAAGGCCAATGCCTGGGCCGCGTCACTGTTCCAGAGAAATTTAGCTGACCCCAAACTTGGGGAGTCCACGCGGGCTTATTTAGAAAATCGCGGGCTTAGCCCAGAAACCACGGCGACCTTCGGCGTGGGATTGGCGATGGGCGATGACGACTCATTACTCAACGCAGCCAACAAGGATGGATTGTCGGTGCAACTGTTAATCGCTTCGGACATCATGCGACGTAGCGAACATGGCAACGGCCGGGCTTACGATACATATCGTAATCGCCTGATGTTTCCGATCCGCGACATGACCAACAAGATTATCGGGTTTGGCGGCCGAACGCTTGGCGATGATCCTGCAAAATATCTGAACTCCCGTCAGACCCCCCTATTCGACAAGGGTCGCAGCTTATATGGCATAGATTTAGCCCGAGAATCAATCGTTTCTACGGGTCGCGTGATCGTTGTTGAGGGGTATACCGACTGCCTAGCTGCCCATCAGGCGGGCTTCACTGAAACGGTGGCTACGCTGGGTACGGCGCTGACTTTGGCCCATGTCGACATCCTTCGTCGGTATTGCAACCAAATTATTTTATTATTTGATTCGGACCAGGCTGGGGACGCGGCTGCGGAACGAGCGATAAAAGTGTCAATTCCTCGCTGTGTCAGCGTTCGGCTGGCACATATCCCTGAGGGACAGGATCCGTGCTCATTTTTGGGAGCCAATGATAAAGAAGTGTTTGTGGACGTGTTGAATGCTGCGATCGACGCGCTAGAATTCAAGTGGCAACTAACGCAGCGCCGCTTCAATTTGGAATCTTCCGAATCGGCCCGCCGAGAAGCGATACTCGATTTTCTTCGGGTCGTCGCGGAGGGCATGAGCACGGGGGCCGTTGATGCGATACAGCGGGGGCTGCTGGTAAATCAGGTAGCCCACCTGTTGCGTATGGATAGTTCTGAGGTGAATCGTCTTATCGTGGGCCTATCGCCGCGACGTAGTCAAGACGACAGCCTGAGTGAGCCTGGCGCGCGTGCTGGTTCTAATCGACGGGAGATGCCGTCCAGCAGCGAGCATGCGGCATGGACGAGGTTATTGGAAGTCTTGCTTATTGAACCCGGCGCAGTGCCAGAGATTGGCCTGCTGCCGGATATTGAAAGCATGACAGACGAACGAGACCGGCGACTGGCCAAGATCGCATTAGCGTTAAAGGACCAGTTAGGTGAGTTTCGGTTGAGTGATGTATTGGCCCGTTGCGATTCGCCCGAGGATGCTCGGCGCGCGGGCGTGCTTGCCCGAGTTGGCAGCGAGCGAGGAAATTATGTCGCCACCGCGACACTGGCCATCGAAAGGATTCTGTGTGCCAGAGAACAAAACGAGCTGGAGCATCGAAAAGCAGCATTATTGGGTGAAGGACTAGAAGAAGAAGAGCGGACAGCCAATCTCGCAGCCATTTACGAAGCCGCTAAACGGCGAGGACATTTTGCGCCTCGTCATGCTTCGTCTAGTGAATCTGCGATGTTGACTCAAAAACGTATTGACCCCCAAAAGGCACAGAAACCATGACGAGTACCCCGACACAGCAGGAACAAGTTAATCCTCTAGATGAATCGCAGGTAGAACTGCATGTTGATCCAGTAGCGCATTCTGTCACCGCACTGATGGCCCTGGGCAAGGACCGCGGATACGTCACATGGGAGGATATGAATAATGTTCTTCCTGACGAGGCCGTGGAACCCACGAAACTTGAAATCATTATGATGAAAATGGAGGACGCCAAGATCGACATCTTGGACGACCTTGATGCTCGGGCCCGTGATTTCAAGAGCAAAAGCAATTCTAAAAAATCGTCGAATAGGGGCACGAATACTCCGTTACAGGCTAAGCGCATCATCGAGCCAGCCATTCCCGATTTCAAAGACGATAACGGCATCAAACGTATCGACGACCCGGTGCGCATGTATTTGACGCAAATGGGCGAGATTCCGCTACTCACGCGTGAAGAGGAAATTCGTCTGGCGAAGAAAATTGAGCTGACGCGCATGGCCTTTCGACACAAAGTGCTTGAAAGCGATTACTGCGCTTCGCTGGCGGTTGATATCCTCAGCCAGGTTCATGAAGGGCAGCTTCCTTTCGATCGCACCATGAAAATCTCGACTTCTGAGCACGCGGCTAAGAACCGTATCAGTGAGCGGATTCCGGTTAACCTCGCAACGGTGCGTAAGTTGATGGAGCGCAACGAAGCAGCATGGTTGGAACTTGATGGTCCGCGTATTCCTGCAGCCCAGCGTCACGAATTAGATGCCAGCGTCCGCATAGGCCGGCGTAAGGTGTCTAACCTGTTGGAAGAATTGTCGCTGCGTACCAGTCGCATTCAGCCGCTGATGAAAAAGGTCCGTGGCTTGTATCGGAAGATGTGCGAGCTTGAAACACAACTGGAATCCCAGAAAAAGCGTAGGACCGTGCCCGATGAAGACTTCTATGCGATGAAGGATGAGCTTTTGGGTATCGAATCGTTGTGTATGGAGAAATCCGAACCGCTGGGCTATAGACTCATGAGTATCGAGTGTGTGTTCGGTGAATATGAAGGTGCCAAGCGATTGCTATCCGGCGGTAACTTGCGGCTTGTGGTGAGTATCGCCAAGAAATATCGCAACCGTGGGCTAAGCTTTTTGGATATTATCCAAGAGGGTAATACCGGCTTGATGCGTGCAGTAGACAAATACGAATATAAGCGAGGCTATAAGTTCAGCACTTACGCGACATGGTGGATTCGCCAGGCGATCACCCGCGCTATAGCTGACCATGCACGTACCATTCGTATTCCGGTACACATGATCGAAACGATGAGCCGCTTGCGCAACATTGGTAAAGAATTGCTACAAGACCTTGGCCGAGAGCCGACTATCGACGAAATCGCACATAAGGCAAAAATGCCTATTAGCGAATGTCGAAGAGTTCTGAAGATTTCTCGCCATCCCATCTCGCTCGACCGCCCTGTCGGCGAAAGTGAGGATTCGTACTTTGGCGACTTTATCGAAGATAGCTCTGTCGAATCTCCCGTCGGGACAGCCGGGGGCGAAATGCTCAAGGACCGTGTCGAAGAAGTGCTTAAGACGCTCACTTATCGAGAGCGAGAGATCATCAAACTTCGCTACGGTATTGGTGATGGCTACACATATACGCTTGAAGAGGTGGGCAAAATATTTAAGGTGACCCGCGAGCGTGTTCGACAGGTTGAGGCCAAGGCGATTCGGAAATTGCAACATCCGGTGCGTGCCCGCAAGCTGGAAGGATTTTTGGAAAACGCAGAAGCGTCTCCGATTCAGACATAGAACTGGCCGCGAATACCGCTGATTGAAGCGCTATTTCGATGGCTGAAGACAATGCTGGTACACCGATTAGATAATTTTTAGCCCTCGAACGTTAATTCGCTCGAGGGCTTTTTTTGCGCTTGAAGTAATCGCTGTTGTGGATGTTTATGGTTATGATGTCACGGGCATATGGGCGCAGGCGCGATGGCAACCATCTTGATTTCGAGTTCCGATCGACTGTTGTTCTCGCGCGGGCTGAAGCCACGCGGTTCACGAACAGTCAAACATCTGTATGAGGCGAAAAAACGCTCTAGTTGATTCGTGATCGAATTCGCTTACAGTTTCCAGTTCCTTTGGGAGTGTCCGAACGCCTGGTGGGTTCCGCGGTCTTCAAAGCCGTTGCGGGGTAGCTTGCGCTGCCCTTGGCAGGTTCGATTCCTGTCCACTCCCGTTTGGTGTCAGGCGGTGTCACTCGGCGCCGATTGTCGCCTAACTTTCGTGCATGCAGGCCGTTATGATTTTGTCCGCACCTAGACGTCTTGGCCTTTATCTCGCCAACTGATGACAACCCGTTGTGTTCATTTACATAAAATGCCACCAACTTATTGAGCCTACAAACAGTATCGAGCGTATTCAAGAACAGCCACTGATGTTTGAGCGCCCGTCACCACGTTTCAATGAGTGAGTTAGAAAACGAGATGTCGGTCTGGGCGAGAAGTCGATTGAGGATCCCCGAATCGACCAGCTCGTCGACGGCACTATTGTAGTTGTCTACTCCTCTATCAACGAGAAGGGTTGGCTTTTCATTGACGAGTCCCCCTATAGCGATATGCAACAGTTTGGATGTAATGCCGGTATCGAATGTTGCAGACACTTTCCAGGCAAGAATGCGGCGAGAGAAATTGTCGATAATGGCATAAACGTAAGCACGTGTTCCAGTGAGAAGCCGAACCAATGTTGTGTCGACATGCCAGATTTCATTGGGGCTGGAGGCTCGAATACCTACCTTCGGTTTGGATGGATGAACGCGGAGACGAGGCCGTCGCCATTTGTAAATTCGCATGAGCCGGTACCAAGTCGTCGGAGAAGCGTAGACCTTGCCACGCCGTTGTGCGAGAATAGCCAACGTTCCTGTGGGTACGTGTCGGTACTCATCAGACGTGACCATTTCCTTGATTGTTTCGACTTCAGCTCGAGTCAGTTGTTGCGGTGAGGAACGTGGACAAGATGTCATGTCGTCAAGGCCGCACTCATCCTCGCGTTTCCACGAATGATATCATGATCGCGACAACCGCAATACGCGGAGCGTAACTTGTAACGGTAGGATAGAACTTGATCGCTCACTTGCTCGAAGCAGCGAAGCCTTGGTTGATCCATTGGGAAACCGCGCACCGGCGAGTGAGAATCCGGATGCTTTCAACAAGACGACCAACAGTCGCAGTGATGCAACAAGCCATTCTATGTGTTTGCGAAGCAGCAGTACTTCCTGCTGTTAGTTGAGGACGTCTATCTCGACAATGTCAAGAGTGATAACTTCGGTGCAAGTCGAGGTGAGCCAACCGTGATCAGTGGATCGAGGAACACCTCGTCGAGTTGCTTGTCCAATATCTCCCGTCGATCGAACGAGATTATGGAGACGATGATCATAGCTGCGTTGAATTCAGGTCAAGCATCAATCGTCCGGCTAGATTGCCGACGCATTCGTAACTCTAGACCTGTCGCGCAACGACTGACTTGTTTGTTAAGATTCAATACGGCGGTATGGTCAAGCGGCGTTGCGATAATAGTATCGAAGCACGCCGCCGAGCCGTTCACGACACGCAACATGGCCGTCCAACGCTCCGACCTCGGTTAATGGTTGGATCAATCGATTATCAAGCCCCTGGTGATTTCGCTCGTGATGATAGTACTCAAGAAATTCACAGATTGCCCTTCGTAGCGACTTCTCGCCGAAGAAGATCATCTGATTCAAGCACGACTCCTTGATCGTCCGTACAAATCTTTCGGCGTAAGCGTTTGAGTTTGGACTTGAGAATTCTGTTCTCTTCCTGGATGTAGGTAATTACGTCGAGCTGATGCCGGTTCACCCAGCCAGAAAACGACACGAGTAATAGCTGCCAGGGTTGAAAAGTGTTCATTTGTTCGATTCTATACGAAGAAACGACGAGTTGTAAGTCATTGCCCCCCTACCGTTTACGCGCGTTTTAGTTTTTGGACACTACGCGTAACGCCATACTGTCGGGCGTTTGACCTCGAAATGTAGAATGCGGTAGACGGGTGTTGTGTTCATTCACATAGAACGCGACCAACTTTTCAAGCCTGATCACCGTGTCGAGTGTATTCAAGAACAGCCACTGATGTTTGAGTGCACGCACCACGATTCAATGAGCGAGTTAGTGAACGAGATTTCGGTCTGGGCGAGAAGTCGATTGAGGAGCCCCGAATCGATGCCAGCCGAATAATGCCTCTACATAATGATGGCGTCATCCACCAAGTGAAACCATGTTGAGTGACTGCTTACGCGGACCTATCTCTGGTTTGGCGAGAATGGCGCGGTGGAGCACTTTATCAGCGTCTTCTATATGCAATGTTGTTCCGTTCCAACAGGACGCTAGATCGAAACTCGTACTATCATGTACACAAGCAACGATCTTTCCGCTTGATGTAATTCGAATACGTCGACATCGATCGCAAAATGGTCGCGTCGTCGGTGCAATAATGCCAACAACACCTCGAAGACCACGTCCTGTGACGGCGTAATCGGTAGCTGGTTGCCCCAGGCTTCCTGGTATGGCTTTTAGTGTGAATCTTTTTGCGAGCTGATTTAGAATTTCTACTGCTGGCACAAGGTGTTTGTCGGTTACATGGGCCAATGGTCCAATGGGCATGACTTCAAGAAAACGCACAATGCAGCCTAGAGCCAGTCCCCATTCTGCGATGTCGACGATCTCATCATCATTGAAAGATCGTTGTGCTACTACGTTTATTTTTACTGGAGTCAACCCACTACGCACGGCTGCTTCTATACCACGGAGCGTGTGATCAATGACCCCGCCCCGTGTCACACTTTGAAATTTGTCAGCTTGCATGGTGTCTAAGGAAATATTTACGCGTGTCAAACCGACGGCAGCTAGTGACTCGGCTTTCTTTTCTAAAGCCTGCGCATTTGTAGTAAGTGTAATCTCGCGAAGACTACCTAACGAGGAAAGTCGTTTGACCAATCCAAGCAATGGTGGGTATAGCAAGGGTTCTCCGCCTGTAAGGCGCAGGTGATGGATGCCATGGTGTGTTGATAACCAACGGACGAGTTCGTATGCATAATTCTCATCGATCATATCACCACATGGCGGAGCGTTGTGTGGGACGCAATATCGACAAGCTAAGTTGCAGCGATCCGTCAATGACAGACGAAGGTGATCTATGGTTCTTCCGCAGCCATCAATCATCGTGGGTTATGTTTACCTCCAATTAAGATGTTTAAACATCGGCATCATTGCATACAAGTCCGCAAGCCAGCATTGTTTCCTCGCGCTGATGTTAGACACAGACCTTACTTGCCGCATGTTGGCTTGAGACCTGGCACAAATTTCTAAGTAAATCTGGCTCGTGTACCCAGTCCATTAAGTTGCCATGATTCAATGATGGTGCATCGAAAATACTGTCAAACACGTGATCGTTGTCAGTGGAGAAAACACGGCCAAAAGCTTGCGCTAATTTCTTTTTCTTCCCGTCGACTCCAAACTTTTCCCGTTCGAGCCGACCTTCCACATAAGTATCCCATAGTATTCTATATCGATCGCGTTGAAGGTTTTGTTTCGACGGATCGCCTGCAAAGGATTGGCGAACGTATCCAAACTGATTGTCCAACATATCAGCTACGTGAAGAAGTTCACGTCGCATTAAATTAACGAGCGGTACGCGAGGCGAATCAATAGCACTAGTACCATGGGTTTCAAGAAATGATTGAGGGCAAACCTGAATGATAAGTGTATTAGTCGTACAGCTATCAGCATCTATTTTTTCTTGTATGAGCAATTCTGCAGATTGGGCTTTTTTTCTGGGGGCCTCGCGAACAATACATCGATCAATGAGTTCGCTAATCGAGGGTCTCTCACACAATAACCCAGTCATCAGTTTATCGAATCCCAACTTGGTAAAAAATTCACGAAACACAGGCACAAATTCACGCTGCCGTATTTCCTCATCAGGAATTTCGTACAGGCGATCAATGACAAGATGTAACTCGCATTCCAAGCGCTCATCATTACGAACCGCGAGAAAAACGGTTGTTTCAATAAGAGATTGTTCGTATTCGATATTTAACATTTACGGTTACCTATTTTTCGTTATCCGCCATGCCTAACCCACCAAGCTGTACGAACTGTTCGCCCTTCTCATCATCTCCACAGCCGGTTGACCCACAAGAAATTTGAGTATCGAGCACAGGATCGGGAGCTCTAAGTTCGAGTGTAGCTGGACCAGCATGAACATCGAAGTAGCTGCATTCTGACTTAACAAAGGCATCTGCGAACCGCGCAAAGGCGCTAAACAAACCACTCGCGTCAGCCTCTTCGACATGACGAGCGAATGCAGGTAGCCAACGAGCTAAATGATCTCGTAAAAAAGTACGCTCGGCATCGATACAAATTTGGGCATTAAGCTTGTCGCCTTGTGTAAGCGCATATGTTTGCTTCGAACACAACACGCTCAGGAATTCACTTTCAACAGTTACATGATCCGGCCGACCGTTCGCATCGTCTGCGATATCCATACCGAACGCGCGGTAAAACCCAGCAAGATCGGCTAGATCTGACGCCTGGCGGATGATTTCATTCCTGCCATATTCCATTTCATACGCGGGGCAATTGCCACGAACTGCGTGCCCGAATAAGTCATCGTAGCGATACTGTAGTTCTCGTCGTGCACTATCTGAGCAATTCGTAAGTGCGATTACACTGTCCTGCAAGTGTTGTAACGAATTACTAATTCGTCCGTCAGCCTTCTGAAGAACGCTCGGCCAGTCAACCCATCGATCAGGATTGGTTATGGTGCTAATGGTTTCTCTTTCGGGATAATGAAATCCATGTGAGATTAATCCATATGCGGCAGCACGTGCCCGCGTGAGGTCAATCTCATTAATCGATGAGGAATAAGTCATATCGTTCTCCTGCAGCCACGTTACTTAAATCGAATTTGCATGCTTAGACGGTCGAATGTACACCGGTTCCTCGACCTGAGTACGGAAGATTTCTTTACCGCTGCGGTTGAAAGCAATCACCGTATCGTTAAACATCTCGTATTTCTTGCCGTTTCGCTCAGCTTCATACACTTTGGGGCCTTCCTCAATCTCGTATCGAGAAATAATTTGATTGGAGCGGCGGTAAAGCTGTAACACGGCTAGAAGCTCACGGTCGGGAGTCCGATACTGCTCAACGGCATGCCTAGCGCCCGGTCCAAACATCTGCTCAAGATACGGTAGCGGCACCCATCGAGGTGGAACGTAATAACCGTTCGGTTCGGTTCCGAGCTGCGGATACAGCGGTAGTGCAACCTTGGCTACATGAACCATATAGTAGAGTGGATTCTGACGATCCTCGATCCACGCATTGTCCTTATCAACTTTAACCAATCCTTGCATACGGACTTGTCCGATACACGCAGCCATGCAGCGCGTTTCCATCGGCGATCCATTCGTTTCCGGATCTTTACCCTCAACGCGCGGGTAGCAGCCGATACATTTTTCTGACGTTCGCGTGGTCCCGCGATAGAGTGACTTCTTGTAAGGGCAGGCCTCTACACATTTGCGGTATCCGCGACACTCTTGCTGATCGATCAATACGATGCCGTCTTCCGGTCGCTTGTAGATCGCGGTTCGTGGACATGCCGCGAGGCATGCGGGATATGAACAATGATTACAAAGGCGGGCAAGATAAAAGAACCAAGCCTTGTGCTTCTTGTCATCTGTTAGCTCCTCACCTTTCCCAAACTCCATGGGCTTTGATTCGCCATGCTGCGGTGTATCTTCGTAGATGTTTGGGAATCGCCATTCCTCGTCCGGAGGGAGATAACCCAGTACCTGATTGGGTTGCTTGCCGCGTGCGACGGCGTGCGGCACCTCAAAGATATTCTTTCCGGCAAACTTGCCATACGGATGTTTCGGATTGACGTTTGGTGTACCAGACCATTTTTGCTCGCCTGGATTCGCCTGTTCCAGCTTATCCAGAATCTGCACATCCCAGTGCTGTGGATAACCACCGTAGGGTTTGGTCTCCACATTTGTCCACCACATGTGCTCCTGTCCCTTGGCAAAGGTCCAGGTGCTTTTGCATGCCATCGTGCATGTTTGGCAGCCAATACACCGGTTGATATTGATGATAAACGCGAATTGTTCTTTCGGAGATGCTTGTTTATACGGATATTGCATCCCGCGACCGAGTTGCCAGTTATAGACGGATGGCATGGTTTACTCCTAGCTTTCCAGTATGGGAAGACTTATTTGCCCGTTGGCAGATGACGTTGACGTCGTCTTGACCTGGCGACCACCCCACAGTGGAAATAGCTCATCGATGATAAGTCGAATCGCATCCTCGCCGATGGTTTGATATGCCAGGAACGGCCCGGCATACGCTTTAGTTTGAAACATCTTCAGTATGCGGTCCTTGTCGAACCCACTTCGTATGTATTCCTCTACGAAACACTCAGCCATGTCTCTCATCGCCGCGTCGCTATCTGTTTCAACAACGACTCCATTAAGGCTCATGGGATCGGTGACATCTGGATCATCGTACGGCACAGTTTTTTCCTTCCGAATCGTAGTCATGCGTTAAAGTCGATTCAGACTCACGAAACGCAAGCATGTTAGCTTTCTCTAATCTTCTTCGAATACTTCTTCCTCACCGGTGCTATAGGCACCAATGAAACCACCGGTGAGATATCTTTTCATCACTTCGTTTTCATTGGCAGGGGACAATCCTATGGTAGCAGGTTTCCAAATGCCCTTGCCACCAAGGCCTCCATCTTCTGCTTTGACTACGCGGACGAGGGTTTCTTTGGGCACTGTGTTGATAGCATGGTTGTCGGCCTCGCCCCCAAAGAAGAAGCCCATGTACGCCTTCTTCTTGTGGAAGAGTGTATCCGTCTGATGCATGGGCATGTGCCAGTTTCTTGTCAGGCTCTGCTGCGATCCATAACGCAAGTTCGCTTGGTAGCCATCATCAGAAAGCGCCCGTCCGTCCTTGCGAGTTTCATGCGCTTTTACACTTTTTTCTGTTGCAATATAAGGCGCATGCTTCATCATGATTACGCTATAGGGGTAGGCCGGGTTATATGTGACACGCAACATAAGGCGAGCGACTTTGTAGAATTCATCGTCTTGTTTCCATCCCATGTATGGTCGATCAGCAGGGTTGGCATCGACATAGACATAATCCCCGTCGTTGATCCCCAAGTCCTTGGCTGCCTGTGGATTGATATGAAGTTGGCTCTCGCCAACATACGGAGACCGCCGATCCATGCGGTGTGGGTCGCCGAAATTGCTATCATAAATCATATGCCAGTCGACGTTGCTCCACTGAGAATGGACCTTGTGTCGCGTCTTCGGCGTGAGCATATAGAACCGGAAACCTTTTTCCCAAAGGAAGTTCTTGGTCTGTTTGACCTGACGCCATGGCATCTTCACGTTGCGCACGGTTCGTGCGTCCCAATGTTCGGCATCTGTGGGAATACCATAGTCCTCCGGGCGAACATTCGGATTGCTCGATATGATGACGTTGGGCAGGTACTGCGTTGCCTCTGGTCCCTCGCGGTGGACGATGAAGTTCTCCCCGTACTCAATGGCTTCGGGCACGTCGGTATAGGCATTCAAGCGACCGGTGTCCGTGTGAAACGGTTCGTCGTCGTTAATCTGTTCCCAAAATGGTATGCGTGGATACGTCCTGAAGAGCATCAGCGCGGCTCCTGGTGGTCCGTATTTGCCAGCCATGATATCTGAGAGTTTATATCCGATGGTGGTCGTGCATGTGTCGAGCAGGCGCTGGATATAGACGCTACGCTTACCCTCATGCTCGAATTTAAACATGTCATAGAATCGACGGTCGCCGATTTCCTCGCCAACAGCTTTACCGATATTGGCGATGATGGTCAGATCGTCTTTGGAATCGAACACCGGCTTAATACCGCCCTTCCAGATTTGCAGGAAGGGGTTGGAACACGAGGACGTAATTTCCAGATCTTCAAACTCGATCCAACTATTCGCCGGCAATCCGATGTCCGCATACTGCACCGACGCCGTCATCACGATGTCCTGAGCGATAATCATCTCGATGTTCGGGTTGACGTTCTTGAACATGTTGTACGCGTGCTTGGCGTTATTGAAGAGGTTAACGTTGTTGAAGTGTAGCGTCTTGGTCGGCGTCGGCATGTGCGACTGGCCAGTGAACACCTTGCGCCCCTGCGGCGTATCCACGATTAGCGGGCGATCGCCGTGATTCCAGTAAGCTGGCTCTTCGCCCTTGCAACGCGACTTCACGTTGACTGCTTTTCCGGGAGCGGCCTCATCCAGATTCAGATTGAACGGATCTTCTGCCACCCAACCCTTGAAGCCCGGTCCGGTGATCTTGCTGCCTTGGAAATTAGCGGCCTTGTAGTTGCCCGCCCAGGCATGTACGCCAGCGCCCTTCTTGCCAATATTGCCGGTCAACATCATGGGCAGGTAGGCGGCGCGATTGGATTCGGTGGCATGGAACCAGTGGTTGATGCCCTCGCCCTGATGAATCGCAACTGGCCCGCCGTTTTGTGTCGTTTCCCAGATGTCGCGTGCCAGTCGTTCGATCATCTCCTTGGGGGAGTGGGTCATTTCGGCGACTGCATCAAGATCGTAGTCCTTCAAGTGCTCTTGATACATTGTCCAAACGGTTTGAACTTCAACCATTGAACCATCGACTAACGTGATCGTCCATTTGCCGTCGAGTGTTGGATCTATATTTTTCTTGGCCATCTGACTGCCGACTTCATCACGTGTGAGCGCGACAGGCTTATTCGTGTTCGCATCCCAAACGATACGGTCACCGATGATGTCATGTTGCTCATCGGTTAGCCCCTGAACTTTATAACTCGGGCCGTCTTTTGATAAATTGCTCTTATAGTTGGGAATAACCTCATCAGCGCGAAGACGCTTGAGATTGTCTGTCCTAACCAATAGAGGAAAGTCCGTGAACTCTTTGATAAATTTCTCATCGTACCATTTGTTGTCGATCATGTGGCGGGTAATGCCTAACCAAAGTGCGGCATCTGTTTGTGGCCGGATCGGCATCCAGTAATCCGCCTTGGTGCTGGGCGCTCCGTATTCTGGGGCGATGACCACGATACGTCCGCCGCGCTCCATGCACTCGATGAACCAGTGCGAATCGGTCATCTTGTTCTCGACCAGATTCTTGCCGTTTAAGATGATGAGTTTGCTGAATCGCAGGTCGTTGAAATCGCAATCGGAAGTTTGCAGCCCGTGTACCCAAGGATGCCCCGGTGCTTGATCGCCATGCCACGTGTAGTTACTCCAGTTACGGCCACCACGTGCTTTGTCAGGGCCAACACCACGCACGTGCGCGTCTAACAATGCCATTGAATTATTGAGACGATACATGCCGTACTTGCCGATCACGCCGAGCAGCCCCATCCCTCCGCGCATTTTGAATGTACGTGTCCCAGCCCCTCCCATGTCATCAACCATCTCTTGTGGATAACCCTGAGCGAGAAGTTTCTTGGCGCCAGCATCACCACTGTATCGCTTGGCTACTGCAACATATCCTTTGGCGATGTAGGGAAAAACATCTTCCCAACTAATCCGAATATGCTCGTCCGAGCCACGGCTATCGAACTTGTATTTGGTTCGGTTGTTGTCTACATCTAGATCAGGGTATCCTGCGTCCGCCCATGCCTTCCAACCTTTGCGAATAATCGGATGTTTCAGGCGAAATGGACCATAGATGATCCGGTGAAACGTGTAGCCTTTGGCGCATTGGCGCGGGTTCCAGTTGACCGTGGCTTTGTTGCCATAAATGTCCGCATAGGTCTGGTAGTCGTACTGCGAACCCATGCGCGTGACGATCCCATTGCGCGTGTACGCCATGACGCGGCAGGAGTGTGTGTCATTGGGAGAGCACACCCAACTAAACGTGCCATCGTATGCATACTGGTCGCGATAAATTTTTTCCCAATCACGCGCCGGGTAGTACGCCAATGGATTGGCAATATCCGGGCGTGAGGCGAGCGCCTTAAGCGGCCAGCCCCAGGCGCTCGCGGCACCAATGACCACGCCTGTTGTTTTCAGGAATTCTCGTCTGGACGTTCCTACGGGTGTAGGCCTGTTGTCAATGTTTTGTACCATGGCATCTCTCTCAAGCGACATGGCGCATCGTATGCCATGTCAATTATTGAATAATTACGTTTGTTATTCGATCACTAGCTTCTGCCAGATGCTGATATTTTTCTTGCCGTCACGATCACCCGCGCTGCCGTTCCAGATGGCGAATGATACAGGCAGATAGTCCCCTTTATTGAAGATCCGTTCGCCGGTGTGATCGCCTGACGTAAAACTCATACGGCGACGCAATTGGACCGACCAAACACCGCGATCGTATACCGACTGCCCCTGTACAAGTTGCGCCACCACCGGTTTGCCGGAAAGTGTTCCCGGACCGCGGGCTACTAGACATTCAACGGGTGTATTGAGTTCAGGGTTGGATACCAAGTTTCCGGCACCCCACGCCGTGATGAATTGCGGATCATGTTTAACAAGCGCCGCGCGTGGCCAGGACATGAACGTGTCGTGCGCCGCCGGTGGGGGCTGTTCCGGGTACATGTCCACGACGCGATCGGGGAACGTCGAATCGACGTCTTGGTAGCCACTACGAATGTCTTTCGCCCGATCTGCCTTCCAATACCAGATGTTCACGCCACCGTTTTCGCTGTCATCGCCCATGTAGAACGGAGGATCGCTCGATAACGAAAACTGAATGGCGACGCCGTCCCGGAACTCGTTTTGACGCACGGCCCGCTCATCCGGAGTTGGGTCCAACCACGACAGGCGTATGACCAGTTCCTCGTTAGTGTGAAGAGCCTGCACTTTCAAGCCTTCAATTCGATCTTCCGTCCACCATAGCGGTGTCAACGCGACATACAAAGGCCGCGCCTGGTCCCATGCATTGTCCGCCGGACTTGATGGAAGCTGCCCGCGAACACTGGGTGCGACAAATGTTCCTTGTTTAAGTTGGGCGCGTTCCTGTGCGCCGGCGCGCGCCAAAGATTGGACGTAATGAATGATGTCCCATGTCTCATCACCAGAATAGATGCCTTCTGACGCTGGCATCGGCGTTCCTTTCATGCCCTTCCAGATTCGTGTGTAGAGTTGGTGACCATCGCTTCCACCCTTGAAAATACCATTGACAAATGAGCGCGGCGGAACCGGGTAACCTTCACTGTCGAGCTTCACCTCGTTCGCTACAGGTTGGCCATCGGCACCGTGGCAACTGGCGCAGTTTTCCAAGTAGAGTCTCCGACCGCGAAACCAATGAATTTCGTCGAAGATGGGCTCCGGCGGAACGACGAGTTGTTGGCCCGGCTGCGTTCGACTTGCGAACGATTCTTGAAGCTCTGACGCTTTCAACAAACCCTCGCTTACCCATTGTTGAAGTTTGTCCCTGGTCCCATCCTCATAAAATTGTCTCACGTGTGACGCGAGAGCTTGTAGGTCTGCTAGGGGTAGATGTTCCCACGGCGGCATGGCTGACCCGGGCATGCCGCGACCGATAGTCCGAACAAGGTCATCTTCAGTCGGGATCTGGTTCTGGGTTGTTGCCAGCTTGAAATTGCCCTGCCTGAAAGCACGCGGGCGCGGGTTCATAAGGTAAGCAAATTTTCCAGCGCCATCGCCGTTATCGCCGTGGCAGATCGCACAATACTTAGCAAATAGTTCACCACCTCTAGTCAATCCGTCAGCTGGATTACTATCCCCTGCCAGCGTAGAAGTCTGTTTGCTAATAGACTCTGATTGCTCATCGCTAGTTTCGACAATCGAATCTGAGACTCTTGATGAAGAGTCAGTTGTGCTGGCAACTAGAACGGATTCTTGGGCTGTCTTGGATATCGCAGTAGTTGGTTGTACTACTTGAGCGACACATGAAGCCAAAGCAAGAGAACAACAGCAGGAAGCAATCACCACCGCTGCAAATTCCTTCCGACCTATCAAATAGTGATGTTTATGGCTCATCGTTTTGTCCTTCTTTGCGATGTGGTTGTACGCCGTTTTGTAAGCGTAAAGGCGACGTCGTATATCGAATTTTTTTCGAGAAAGCGTTGATACGTCTCGCGTAGGTGCTTCCATTGTTCGTGGCCTGCACACGGATCATCATCGCTACATATTTCCATTCCGAATGGGCAAGGGCGACGATTTGTGAGGGCAGGTTCAAACGATGCTAAGACTTCAGAGAGACTGATCTTCTTCGCCGAGCGAGCCATGCGAAAACCACCACCCAAACCCGGTGACGATTCGAGCACGCCGACACGTACAAGCTCGCTGAGTATGGACGAGAGATATTTGCCAGGCACATTAGCCTCCCTGGCAATTACCCTGCTAGGAATTGGCCAATCATCGACATGTCGTGCCAAATATACCATCGCTTGCAACGCATATTCGCTAGTTCTAGAGATCATAAGCCCCAACAACTTAACTATATAGCTATATCTATATAGACTCCTAGTCATGTTGTCAACAACAAAAATAAAAAAAATCGCAATCATATTTCTCGCATAAATTCTGCAGCCCCCGTGGTGTTCAAAAACTCAGCCGAACGTAATTGATTGCTTCGCCTTTGAGTTCATACGAATTGAAAGTGCATCTTGTCAGGCCTGTTAGCCCGATTTCGGTTCGCTGCAGTCCTCTAGAGAGGACAGTACATGAAGAAGAAACGGTTCTCGGAAGTGTAGATCGCCTACGCCCTGCGTCAGCATGAAATTGCTACGCCGATCGCGGAGATCACACGGAAGCTCGGTGTGAGCGAGCAATCGTTCCATATTTGAAAAAAGAAGTTTAGTGGGACGGCCGTGGCCGAGTTACATCGACTTAAGCTGGTCGAGGACGAGAATCGCAAGCTCAAACAACTCGTTGCGGATACGACTCAAAGATTTGGCGGCTACACGTGTTCAATATGGCAATTGACGTTTGCACATCCTGCTGCGCCGAGAGGGCTAGCTGATTCACCATAAGCGAGTATATCGCCTGAATAAAGGAGAATCTGGCTATGCGTATAAAAAAACCCGTGAGCCGGATTACTCCGACCCACGGGGTGGGTTGATATACCTCATGTTAAGACGAGTCGACTACCTTAGGCTGTCGCTGAACGACGACCAAAGTAGACTTTACCCGCGACCAATAAGAACAACGCTAAGACAACAAGGCCCCACTGCGACATCGTTGGGATATTGTTGCGGCACTCTCCAAAGATAGCATCATCTGCACCTGGGCATGTGTCGACGCAATCTAGTACGCCGTCATTATCGCTGTCCCCTTCATCAGCGGCGCCACATCCGCAAAGGCCTGGATCAATCTTGTTTGGATCGCTCGGACAACCGTCACAAACATCACCGGTGCCATCATTATCGAGATCCGACTGATTCGAATTCGCATCAATGAGACAGTTGTCGCAGAGATTGCCGACACCGTCGCCATCGCCATCTGCTTGATCATCATTCGGAGTCGCAGGACAGTTATCGCACTCATCCGTGAGGCTGTCGCCATCAGTGTTGACATCGCATACATCACCAACGCCGTTGCTGCCACAATCTGCCTGATCTTCGTTGTCATCATTCAGACAGTTGTCACAAACGTCGCCATGTGAGTCGCCGTCGCTATTTGCCTGATCTTCGTTCACGTCATCCGGACAGTTGTCGCACGTATTCGGTACGCCATCGTTGTCATCGTCATCAAGGAACGAACCACCTGCTTGGCTGGCTAACGGATTCACGATGTTGACCGTGTAATCTTCCGATTCGCCATAAGTGGCAGCATCACATGCACCTGGATCAGAGTTATAACGCTCGGTCACACGCATACGTGTGCTACCAAGTGTTGCACCAGCCGGTACAGTAATGTTCGTCGATAACGTGGCATCTGCGCCATCTCCGAGATCAAACGCTTCACCGGCGTCGTCGAAATCAAGGTCTTGGTTCCAGTCAATCCACGCAAAGACGTGTTCAGTAAAGCCTGCCGAGGAGAACGTTACGTCCAATTGGTACAAAGCGTTTAGTGCAATGTCGGTCGATTGCGCTGTGTAATCGCCATAGGCACAAGGATCGCCTTCAAATCCAGTACTGTTATTGATTGTATTGAACGTCACATTCGTAATGGCATCATCCGTGTCGTTCGTCCAACACGTATCACAATAGGCCGGCAATGGTGGCGTGCAATCTAGTGCAACACCGCATGACGCTCCGTCTGCAACAGATACTTCGATATTACCAGTGCTGCTACCAAAGCCACCAACAGCCACATAGTAGGTAACACCAGCACCGGAGCACCAAGTAACCGACGATTGTGTACCGCAATCGTCATCGTTGCCACCGATGCAGATCGGGTTAACACATTCAGCACACCAGACTTGAATCTTTGTGTCGAAGTCAGTGCCTGCGTTGCAAGTAGTGACTGTCAACTCATTACCGTTTCCGGTGACCGTGTACCAGATAGCTTGGTTTAACCCTGATGTACCACAGGTCATGCCCGAAAGTGCATCATCAGTGGCCAAGGTATTCGCCGAGATGTCACTACCGCCAACGGCAAGACCCAGAGCGGTGCTGCAATCGTCGTTTGCCGGCGGTTGCGGACATGGATTCGGCGTGCAAACCGTTGCGTCACCTTGGTAATCACCACCAGCACCGGCGCAGTCGCCGGAGTTGAGTTCGGAGCAACTACCAGCATCACAACATGCACCAGTAACGGAGAGCGGTGCGCAATCGAGATCAAGTGATGTCGAACCACCACCGTCGCCAGTTCCCCAATCGCCAACCTGGAACCAATATGTGGTTCCGGATGTTGCTGAGAATGCGGTGGCGTCATCATCTGAGCTAAAGCCCGAATCCAAGCAGTCCAATTCCGTCAATGAATTGCAATCTGGACCCGAATAAATGGATGTAAGTCCATCATAATCTGAACCTAGACCAAGGCTGTAGTCCACAGCTACGGTCAAACTGCAATCCTGAGTTGGTGTGTAGGTCCACCACGTATCGTTATCCATAGTACCTGCCGTGTTGGCACCGCTAGAATTGCATGAACCGGCGGGTGGATCAGAAGTCGCACCAGATGTATCAACGATGGCAGTATAAGGAACAGCCGTGATAATGGTTGCGACGTCGCAAGTGTCAGCTACAGGTGTCGGGCAACTAAATGCTGGACAACTTTCGCCTTCGAACCAACTTCCGCCCAGCGTGTCACATGCAGCCTCCGTCGACGTGCTATCACATATGATGCCGGTACAGCATGCACCTGTTGGAATGGCACAACTAACAGGCGATCCGCAGGTTAAACTATCGTCAGTGACAGATAGTTCCAAGTTACCCGACCCAGAGAAGCCACCCACTAGAATGTGATATTCCTGGCCAACTTCAGAACACCAAGTGACCGATGATTGCAGGCCGCAGTCGTCATCGTTACCACCAACACAAACTTCGGGTGAACAAGTACAAAAGACTTGAATCTTCGTATCAAAGTCTGATCCGGCATTACAGGTAGATGCTGTCATCGTATTACCCGTACCGGTAACTACGTACCAGACGCCTTGTGCTGGTGTGCTAGTTCCGCAGAAATCGGTGACATCGTCATTGGCTAAAGCGGTATTCGCAGTAGCCGTAGCACCATTCACAGAAATTGCTTCCGCAGTCCCACAGTCATCATTGGCAGGTGGTTGTGGGCAAGGATTCGGTGAACATGACGTACTTGGCCCCTGCCAATCACCCACACAACTTGTTTCTGTGCCTACTGCACAACTGCCATCTCCCGGACAACATGCACCAATAGGACAAGCTGCACAGGTAGCTGTAGCCGTATAGTCACCGTCGCATGGAGCGCCAGAGAACACATCGGGGGATACAAACAAGTACCAAGTACCGGCTGGTATACATGCTGTTACATTGGCTGGTTCACATTCACCGGCAGTCGCAGAAGTTAGGAAAGACGTGACGTTGTTACAGTCGTCAACGCCGCCAGTATCCACAATCCCAAAGAGAACGGGGAATTCCGCTTCAACGGCCCAGGTTAGCTGGGTTTCAGCAGCCACAGTGATTTTGTACCAGTCGGTATCACGTAATTGATCGACACCATTTAAGTATGTTCCGCCCGTACCGCATACGGTTTCATCACATGTGATGTCGGTAAAGAATGGGAACGATGAAGAACAAATGGCCGGACAAGATACTGCCGCATCAGCAGCACAGACGCTATCCCATGCCCCGTTACAGCAGAAGGAGTCGTTTCCACAGACAATAGCTTCACAAGCCGCATCGTCACAGCCTACTCCGCCATTATCAATACAGCAGTTGCTATTGGTTGCAGGTACTGGACTATTGCATCCACCATTGGTGGTATCTACATAATCAGGTCCGCACTCGGCTTCACCTTCAGCGGAAGATCCGGCTGGACAACCTACGACACAAGGGCAAGGATCAGGCGAACAAGCTGAATTATTGCCGAGATAATTTCCGCCGTCGGCAGCACATTGCGAAGGTGTTTTTACGGTGCAACCACCTACATTTGGATCACAGCAGGCACCGGTAATGGAACCACAGGGTGGATCAATATCCGCGCAAAACGTGTTGGCTGTAAAGCGCAAAGGCGATGGGCAATCAGACTGGACACAATCCTCACAAGTCAGATTCAAATCATCACAACATGCACCGTATGGTGCCGGGCCAGCGTTACCGCCGATGCAGAACGCAGTATGGAATTCCTGGTCAAATGGATCCGGGAAAGCATTGTGCAATGGAACTCCGTAAACTCCGCCAGTTAGATAATCGACATAAATCGGAGAACTGCCGGAACCAGGCGTAGTAACCCACCAGCCGGTATCAAACTGACCGGTACCAAGCGGAAGTTCCTGAACTACACGCATACCAATCCAATACGTTCCAGCAGGAAGGGATACATTGAGACCACCAATAGTATAAAGCCAAATCGGATCACCAAAAAGTACATCGCCGGTATCAATTCGTGCGGCATTTACATCTAGCACTACTGAGTGAATAGTGCCAGGTCCCATGCTTGGGCCGTCTGCGTATAGAATGGTGTAGTCAGCTTTGCCGCCCCAGTTGAAACCAAATGGCTCATTACCCCACCATTGAAGATCGGTGATATTCGAATCGGCATTTAAAACGAAATCGTCAACAATCCAAGTCGGGCCAGGAGTGCTATTGTCACGATTACGAACGCTAAGAAGGGCGCTTGAGGTACTCAACGGCCCGCCGTTGGAGAACAAAGAACTTTCGCATGGGTCAACTGGACAAGTAAAACCACCATTACAATCTTCGCCAGCGAAAAACGAGCCATTACAAGTGAGCTGGTCGGAGTTAGTGCAAACACCAGCTTCACAACACGCTCCGGACACGGCTACTGGATCGCAATTATCATTGATAGTAAGGACGATTGTGCTTCCAGCGGGTGGACCAGCGGCATTGAATTCGATGACGTTTACCTTATACGTCGCTCCGATAGTTGTCGTTAGGCACAGGCATGATGAACGTTCTTGTCCGGCTGCCCCGTCATGGCACGAGGCATTGGCATTGCTATCGGCGCCAAAAGCCCCGTCGCCGCAATCGTCGTTTTCGACAATCAACGCAGCGCAATCACCTGTGTACACGTCCATAATGGTGTCAAAGTCCGACCCACAAAGCTCGATAGAGGTTTGTGTAGAAGTAGCCACAAACTCAAACCATCCGCCATGATCTACATAGTTGGCACTGGATGGGACAGCGATAGTCATAGGGTCTGTGCAACTGTGGTCAGTTCGAGCCGCAGCAGCGCCTTTGACGGGATTTATGACAGCTCGGGTTACAGGACGGTGCTCCAGAAATGCAATATTGGAAACACTGCCTGTATCTGTCGACTCGAATACTGTTTCTAAGAATTTTTCCTTAGAAACCACAACAGCGGTGGCCTTGCCGTGTACGGTAGTGACAAGCGCATATACTTCATCGCTCGACAATGCCAACGAAACAGTCAAACCACCATCTAGTTCGATATCTGCTTTGTCGCCATAAACCACTGATAGTAATACGCCGTTTGGCTCGACGGTGGATTTAGAGTTGTTTACCACAGCGTTGCCGCCGCCATCGATCAACAAACGAACAGCGGTCTTGCCATTCCCCGCTGCGAAGGCACAAGAAGCTATGCAGGCTACCCCTACACAAGCTAACCAAGTATTCCATTTTCGCGCTTTCCCGTTTCGCATTGTCCCTTTCCTTTCCATCCTGTAGTTGAAGTGTGCTTTAACTCCCACGAACCCGCGCATGATGCGTTGGCCCTGATTTAGCTAAGTGCATTATGTTTATGCCTACGCACCATATCGTGGCAACTCGACGCAAGTTGTCCCATGGGCCGTGAACGGACTAAAATGTTAGTGCAGTTGGAAAGTGAGCGAGGGTCAGTTCGTCCTATCCTCTCTCCCTTCCCTATCCTCTCTGGTCGGTACCATGAAATATTTGTTCGGCCTTCTTAATTTGGATATGCTAGCTCCACAAAGCGCATATTCCACAAACTAAACGGCCAAACTGCGATTTCAGTATTGTCAACGCTGCTCAACTGGGCCGATAATACCATGGCACAGGGTCATTATGGACAAATCAATTCTGTAAAGCAAGATAAAAATATGGATAAATGTTCAAGATGCACGGTAATCGCACATTAATTTGAACCTTTTTGCCAATTATAACGATTTTGGTGGTTTTGATACATTTTGAGAAGTCGTCGAATGGTGACTGTCACCGGGATATGTTAAAACGGGGCTTATGAGGAGGCTGAGATTCGCCACGAAACTCTTCCTGTAAGAAGTGAGGAAGATATGGCGAATCATCTCAATAGGGAAGAGATACGTCCGATACTACCATTGCATGCTCTTGGCTGGTCCTATCGGTTGATCGTGGTATACACCGGGACACCGCCTCACTACGTACGGCTAGCTGAGCATCTTCAGGGAATGTTTCTATTGATGGTGCGGACAAAAATCGCCCCCCCCACCTGCTCGTATCCTGCCCCAAACGTTGAACCATTTGCTCAGTTATGTGCAGGTCAGTTTGATCATGATCACTCACAACTACCGACTGGCGGCACACACGTTCCAGTCAGGCAATCCGTCACACCAGCGCCAAAGGGCGAGCCGGCAAAGCCACTCACCGCACGAAGAATATCGCCACCACTTACTATGCCATTCGGCAATGCGCCTTCGGTATCTATTCGCGCAACGATAGCAGAACCAGCGACGAGGCTAAATTTTTGAACAGCGGCGACGATATCACTGGCAGTATTCAATCCATCTGGAGCTGTCCAAGTGCCGCTCACGAGTCCACCGACCGTATCGCCTTGTTGGCGTCCAGCGCCAAATTGCGGTGGTGTTGTGGGAATGGATAGTACTGAAGAAAACGTAGTGCCATCGGTTGTCATAGAAATGTCATACAGGTTACCGGGGACGACACTACAGCCTCTTACATGCAAGCCGGCGGTAATACCACTTAGATCGCAGTAATAAGTCGGATCACCAGCCGCAGGTAACGGACCATCGATGAGTACGGCGTACCAACCATCGGGCCCGAGATCAGTTAGGGATGAGCAGTCTACATACTTTGCCGTGCCACTGACACGCGCGACGCGTGTGGCCACTAGTGCACTACCATTGATGGTGGGGTCAAAGGATACGTATCGATCTTTGCTTAGCCCAGGTTCGCCAACTAAAGCGGACGGCGAAATCGTAGCACCCGAATTACAACTGCTATTTGATAAGGAAAGAACAATGCTTCCACCGCTAGGAGGTGGATCAGAGGGATACGCAAACACATTAAGACGGTAAGTATTCCCAGGCGTGGTTGGTAGGCACATGCACGAGGTTAGGTTAGCAGAGTTATAGCATGATGCGCTTGGGTCGCTATTTGCGCCGAATGTACCATCATTGCAATCATCATTCTCGGCGAGCATCGTGGTGCACGCTGCATTGTAACTATCCAGGACGGTGTCGAAGCTAGAGCCGCAAAGCTCGATGGAAGTCGCTGTCGAGGTGGCCACAAATTCAAACCAACCATCATGATCAACATAGGTCGCGCTGGACGGTACAGGAACCGTCTGCGCGGTATCGCAAATTCCGACACAAACGCCACCGGCACATGCTTCACCAGCAGGGCAACTGATTGGTTCATTGGAACAGATGTCTACCGTACAAATATCCGTGGTACATGGATCATTGTCATCGCAGTCGGCATCAATACTGCAGGGGCCAAGCTTGGAGCATATCTCCGCGCAAATGAGGTCTATCGGAACGCCACGATTGGGGCAATTTGCGCAGTGGTGCAAAGCGATGACTTCGTGACTTGATCGCGCAAGTACCGGCGAGCCTGAGCTGCCTCCCTCCGTATCACATTGGTAGCCGACGTCACTATAGCCGGAACCAGAACATGGCGCGTCGAAGGTTGTCACATGACAGAGACCGTCGAGATCAGCAGGGTCAGAGCTATCGATGCCAAGTTCTTTAGCTCGGCCGGAAGGATGTTGAGGAATATAAATCTCCTCGCCTATAACAGCAGTGCGGTTATCTATGTTCAGAAAGCCATATGTTCCAGCCGGGTTCCCAGTTGTGACCTGTACAAGTGCATAGTCTAAATCGGCATTGTCCTGTATAAACGTAGCCCCAGAAATGACGGTTCCGCCATGGCACAATTGGCAGTTGCCGTCGAGGCAATTGGGTGCTTCCGCCATGAATTCGTAATCAGTGTTAAGTGCATCAGAAGCAGAGGTAATGCAATGTTCGTTGGTAATGAAATGATTGTTAGCCGACGCTAACCAGCCGGTGCACAAAGAACTACCCTGGACTAATAATCGTGCGACAGCGCGACTACGATCGTATTCTATGGGGTGGGATGTTTGGTAACATACTGCGTTCAATTTGTCGTCTGCGCCACAAATAGCTTGGGACTGGCGGTTGCCGAACGCTGCGTTGCCAGCGACATACTCATCTATCTCAAATCCTTTGCCGAGCGTGTGAACTTTAGTAACGTATTCGATAATCGCAGTATCACCTTTGATGTGCTGCGCCCAGAATTTGCCCGCTTCCATTTTTCCTAGACCGCGTAGCGTATACTGTTGACCGCCTTGTGCGTCTGAGATGGTAACGGAGTTCCCATCTGCCAATGCGAAATCCGCGAAGTGAATAGCGATGTAGGACGCACCGGCGTGATGGATTTCAAAGACTCGACTACGGTCGGTACTGTAGCCCTCACTCTCGAAATTCAAATTCGAGTCAATGCTGATTGGTAAATGATCACCTACTTTTAATGGAGCCTGTGCCCAAATTGGGCTAGCCGACACAGACAATAAAATAGTCATTATGGGTAATGAACAATTGAGGCGTTTCAACATGGTGACTCCTTCAAATCTAATGTTAGCTATATATATGTTAATGTTTTAGTCTCTGACTTAAAGTTGACTGTGATTCACTACTCCACTTCTATATTATCGAATATAGCGACACGAGATTTTCGATGCAAGCATAAATTCGTTAAACATCGCTGTGTTATGCTATTCATCTAACAACTAGCTGATAAATCATCGTATTGAGTTGATACGAGTATCTTCAGAACTTTCTGAGCAAACAATTCAAGCTTACATGCTTGTTCCGAAGTTGGTTTTCTGTCTTTGAGATACCATTTTTAGGGTGGTCCCAACATCGATCCATCAGTTTGATGATCGTGAGTATGCCTGCATCAGCCATAGACGAGAACTGGTTCCTAATCACTGGAATTTGCGGAAACCATAGCGGAAACCATAATTGAAATCTGACCCCCAGCGAATTCGCTTAGGAACACCAGATGGCTATGCCGGAGAAGAAACCGATTTTCTCCTTAGAAAATGGGTAAGCGTCAAGCACCGTATGTGTAACATATGTACTGGTTTTATCGTGGGGAAAGCCATGTTAAAAACCCACGTAAACCGCGCCTCAGTCGACCTATTACAGCCGCAGATTCAATAGTTAGGCGCCGAAAACCTATGGATTAGTACAATCTGGCTCACAGGTACCTGTCGAGCACATTTGTCCAAATTCGTAGGCATCACCTGAGAAGGCCAATACGATAGCTAGAATATCATTCGCAGCCAGGATACGGTTGGGGATGCTCGGCACCACATCAAGCCTTGCTATCGAGGCCGCCGTAGGAGTAAGCAGGAATCCTTGAACACTAGCTACGACGTCTATGGCGTTAACCAAGCCGTCAGGGCCTGTCCAAGCATCATCGACAAAAGCGCCAACAACATCACCGAATTCTCGTGGCGAAGGTACATCGGTTGTTGATACCAGTAGCGGCGCCGAAAAGTCTACGTCATCAAGCGTATTCTCAACGGAGTACGTATTGCCAGGAGCAATGATACAACCACCAATATGTAATACCTGCGTACTCCAGGCGCAAAACTCTGGCGCAGCGACCAAGGTACTATACACGCCTTGTGAGCCGAGGTCCTGGGAAACGCAGCTCACATAGGCCGTATCTGTACTATTGGCACGTGTCACGCGAATCGCGATAGATTGGCCGCCATTGGTGCTTGGGTTGATAGAAATGTATCGATCTTTGGAGTCAGCATGGGAAGGCATGACCACGCCTGCTGCGATCAATTGATCCGTAGGCGCGGGTGCCATGGCGGTGACAGAGCCGACAGCCCCCGGACGGAACAAGCCGATTGTAGAAATTTTTTGATCAGACGGGACATTAGCATCAAATCTAAAATTGTACATGGTCCCCCAGCGAAGCGCATTCGCGTTGGGATCAACACTAAAGTCATCCGTAGACCATGTGATGGCATCGTCGGTCACTTGCACCTGCCATGGTATTTGCGCATACGGTTCGCCGCTGTGATAAGCCACGTCATGGAACCCAATATTCGTCAGAATTATTCCTGGAAAAATGGGAACAGAAAAAGATTGCCCCGACTGATGGGAATTCAGATTATGCAACGCATATTCATAATGCCATGTCCCGTTGCCCAAATCCGTCACACGCGCCCCAAGGGTAAAATACCCTTCAGATGGAACAAGTAGGCTGGTAATCTGGACCTGGGGGTCGATAGCTTTCCACGCGTGAATCGCGGGCAATCTCCTGACGGTGTCCTCCCCGGAAAAACTTATATTATAACCACCACCCGATGGTGCGACGACGATCTTACGATATGAGGCATTGTTCGACCCGTTTTTACCCGTTGCATCATCAGGCGTTACATACTGACCCTCCACAAAATACTGGGCGCCCACATTCATCGCTAACGACAAGTTGTCATTATCGACCTGTAAACGCCGACTTAAGAGTGAATCCACTGGCGCACCACCATAAGGAAACGGGTAGGCCCCTGTAAGTGCATTCACCTCAGAACGAGGCCCCAAATTACCTTGCTGGCCATTGAGGCCAGCTGAATATGGATCAGAGCACCCTGGGCCTAGGTGCTCGCCTGAAGGGTCGCCGTTGCATTGTCCCCCAGAGCAAAGATTTTCAGATAACGCAAAAAATCCGTGTTTGAGCCAGCTCATACCAATTTGCTCAAACTGCCCCCCTCTGTAGCGGTACATGTTTTGGCCGATGACGGGGTGCTGATTGATGTTAAAAAACCAATTCAAAGGAGCGGTTCCAATGTTACAGGAAACAGTCCCCACTGAAAAAGCAGATTTGTTCCCATCTACACCGTAACTATTGAGCTGGTGAAGATCCCCAACAATTACATCTGGAGAAGGCGCCAAACTTTGATTCGCCAATTGGCCATTCGGATCATACGTTTGTGTAATGCTGTCTATTCCTAAGTCCGCAGTTTCAACTTCAAGGTCACGCAGCTCAGGAGACAAAAGAAGATGACCGACAACAATCTCCGATAAATCCTGAATGCCCAGACGCGAAGCTGCCGACGGCGTCAGTGAAATGTCACCATACAACAACTGTTCACCGAAACGATTGTTGTACCAAGTCGCATCAGACAGCACGAAGGTAGCGCCATCTACCTGGTTGCGTACTGCAGAATGAAGCCATACTGCGCCGTCATTTCCGTAAGTCAGTCCTATAGCCGACACTATTTCACGTATGCCATCACGCTCTAATACGATCGCCCCCGAAGCTGACGTGAGTAACGCCTGGGCGGTGTTTGGGCTGGCCTCTAAGTTACCCGGGCCAATCACGTCAAAACTAAACTCAAGCATGTTTTCATGGTTGGCGACATCAAATCCCCCCACCGGAGTAATCTCAATCCCCATCTTCCAAAGTTTAACTTCGTCGAATGCCAAGGATAACGTGCCCGAAGCGATCGGCGCAGGTGGGTATGGGCGGTGGCTAATTTCGAGCAGTTTAGGCTCCATAGCGTTTGCTAAAGAAGCGAAACTGCAAATGAGTACCAACATCATGTGTGCATGTGACAAGTTAACTAATCGGCTCATAACCCTATAACCTCCGCTCGGTCTACAAA
>JAJDDW010000013.1 GCA_029260115.1 Phycisphaerae bacterium
GATTGCAACGGTAACGGTGTACCGGATGAATGTGAAGACGTGAGTTCCATTGTATGTCCACCTGCGTTGCCAATTGGCCAGGATGCCTATACGAAAGATCGATATTTGTCATTAGTACCTAATACAAACGGTACTACGCCTGTGGCTATTCGCGTCACGCGAGAGGGTTCGTCAACGCCGTGGTATATCAGTTGTGCTATGGAAGATTTAGGCGGCGAAGGTATGTTTACCCAGCTTGTACAAGCACCGGAAACATGTGTGTGGTCAGCCCCGATTATTCATGTACGCGGATGTGAAATAGTGCCGGGCAATAAGTATTTTGTAGACACTTCAGTTGACACGGTTGTATATTCACGAGTTGAATCAATTATGACAACGGCCCCAGAATTTGCATCTGGTCGTCAATTCGGCGATTTGGTTGGCGTATTTATCATTGGGCAGTGGACCAATCCGGAAGGGCTTGTTACGGCCAATGATATTGTCGCTGCGACACAGAAATTTCAGTTGTTGCCTCAAGCGCCTCACACGGCCGTGATTGATACAGATGGTATTATTCCGAACACGATTGTTGCAGGAAACGATATCCTTCGTGTTGTGCAAGGCTTCGCCGGAGCAGATTTTGGATTTGGCGTTACAGGTTGCCTGACCGGTACCTGCGTGCCCAATTGCCCGTAACATGGCGATGGTTCCTTTTGTGATGTGCAGCGATCATTTAGTATGGCCAATGATAAGAACCGATGCCCTTGGGTAAACCTTAACAATCCGTTGTATGTGATGTACCACGATGATGAGTGGGGTCGCCCGGTTCATGACGAACACAAGCATTTCGAGATGATCACGCTCGAAGGTGCTCAGGCCGGGCTTAGTTGGGAGACTATCCTAAAAAAGCGAGACCATTATCGCAACGTGTTCTTAGGTTTCGATCCGAAAAAAGTCGCTCGATTTACGCCGACCAAAGTTGCTAAATTACTTGACGACCCGGGGATTGTGCGAAACCGCTTAAAGGTAGCGTCGACGATTTCCAATGCCAAGGCTTTTCTTGGAGTTCAACAAGAATATGGCTCGTTCGACAATTACATCTGGGATTTTGTAGAAAATCAGCCAATCCATAGTCAATATTGCCGGCTAAGCGACTACCCCGCTACTACCAAGTTGAGTGACGCCGTATCAAAAGACCTGAAAAAACGAGGTTTTCGCTTCGTTGGATCAACTATTACATATGCTTACATGCAGGCTATTGGAATGGTCAACGACCATGCGGTAGACTGTTTTCGGTTCGGAAAATGAGCGGTTAAATATCTGCGAGGCCATTGCATACTTTTATTGTGCTGTCCCTACAAGACGAAATCACCCGCTACGGCAATAGAAAAACGATAGGATGCAATATACTCCTATTATGGAGAAAGTAATTGATGAAACAAAACTGTATGATGTTGATCGCGTGTATGCTCGTCTGTTCCATGGCTGATGCGTTTGGTGAGCCGGCTACACGGTTCGCCAAAGATCGTGACGTGGACTCGTTACATATAAAGCTCAATCTGAACGTGGATTTGGAGAAAAAGTTCGTTCAAGGATCAGCCATAATCGACGTGGCTGCCCTGCGCGACGTTTCCACTGTCACGCTTGATGCGATCGACTTGGGTGTCACAAAGGTGACGGTGACGCGGCTGGACCATAGTGCGTACCCGGTGGAATTCAGTAACGACGGCGAGACATTAACTGTTCCTTTGGGAGCTACGTTGCATCCGGGCGAACGGGCAACGATTACCGTTGCGTATACGGTGGACAATCCGCGTAGTGGCTTGCATTTCTTTGGGCCTTCCAAGGACGAACCGGAAGTGCCCTATGTCGTTTGGTCGCAGGGTGAGAGCGTGACCAACTCTTATTGGTTCCCGTGTTTCGACCATCCCAACGAGCGACAGACGACCGAATTAGTCGTGACTGCGAAAAAGGGATTCAAAGTTAGCGCGAACGGGCATTTGGTCTCGCATGAGGAGGACGGAGCCACGGGCACAGTGACATACCACTGGCTCCAAGATAAAGCGCATGCCGCTTATCTCGTGAGCTTAATCGTGGGCGATTTCGTAACCAAAAAAGATACTTGGCGGGGCAAACCACTTGACTACTGGGTTCATCCAAAATTCAATAGCCAGATGGACTACTCGTTTCGTAATACGAAACGTATGTTAGATTTTTTCAGCGACCGCATTGGCATTGAATATCCCTGGGATCGGTATGGGCAGGTCTGCTGCGAAGGTTTTGGCGGTGGGATGGAAAACACTTCCGTAACGACGATGGGCAACCGAGCGTTGCACGATGAGCGATCGTCTTTAGACTCCGACTCCGACGGACTGATCGCCCACGAGCTAGCTCATCAATGGTGGGGCGACATGTTGACCTGTCGTGATTGGTCACACTTGTGGCTAAACGAGGGTTTTGCAAGCTATTTCCAGGCGCTCTGGACCGAAGAAAGTCTTGGCGACGATGAGTTTCGTTACGACATGTATCGCAAAGCTGACAGGGCGCGGCAGGGCGGTAAAGAGCGTCCGATTGTTGACCGGTCTTATGCCTCTCCGGGAAGTATGTTTGATGCTCGGGCTTATCCTAAAGGCGCTTGGGTCTTGCACATGATGAGGAAGCGACTCGGAGACGAAATTTTTTGGAAAGTGATCAACCGATATGGCCAGGACAATAAATTAAAAACCGTGGAGACTGTCGATCTTCGAAAAGCAGTCGAAACAATTACCGGTCAAACTTTCGAGCGGTTTTTCTACGACTGGACCGAGCGACCAGGTCATCCAGAAGTGACAGTTTCTTATAAGTGGAACGCCGGCGATGGGCTTGCTGACGTCTCCATAAAACAAACCCAGGAGGCAGACGCCTTTCATTTTCCATTGACGTTCGAATTCGTTTTCGACGATGGGACTGCTCCGATTCAAGTCGTACGAGATATAACAGAAAAAGAGTTGGGCTTATATTACCCGCTGCCCAAAAAACCATTTTTGGTTCGTATTGACCCCGCGCAATCGGTGCTCATGGAGTTGAACGAAAAGAAGGGGCGTGATCTCTGGCGGGCACAGCTCACGGACGATCCTGATCCCACTGCGCGAATGCGTGCGGCTGAACATTTCGGAAAAACTAAGTCTGAAGATGATCGTAAATTCCTGGCTGAGGCACTCGCGGGGGAAAAGTTTTGGGGCGTACAACGTGAGATTGCTCGCGCGCTCGGTGAAGCTGGCGGCGATGTCGCCCGTGATTCATTGCTAGCTGGCTTGAAATTTGAGAATCACAAAGCGCGGCGTGGATGCGCGGAGGAACTAGACTCTTTTTATGGTGACGAAAAAGTTATCGAAGCCGTTCGACCTATCGTGCAACATGGTGATCCTAGTTACTACGTCGAAGCCGCAGCTATCAAAACTTACGCGGCGATTGGTGCGAAGGACGCCATTGAAATATTGACACCTGTTCTTTCTCGCGATTCGCGTAATGAGGTTCTTCGTAGCGCTGCACTTACCGGGCTTGGCTCAGTAAACGATGCTGCGGCGGCTACGATTTTGGCGGACTGGACGCAATCGGGTAAGCCTCGACTCGCGCGTCCCTCGGCGATTCGAGCGCTCGCGCATATCACCAACGAAACATATATTGACGACGCTACCATGCGGCTTATCGTCGATTCGCTTACGCGGTGTCTCGATGATACGGGCGTCCGCGTGCGCCGCGCTGCCGTCTCCGCGATAGGTTCTCTCGCTGATCCCGCAAAGGCTAAGCAAGCCCTTCCGGCCCTTCGTTCGCTACTAGCTAACAATACAGACGAGCGTAGCAAGCCGCGTATTGAGAGAACGATCAAAGCCATTGAGTCAGGCGAACCGGCTCAGGTGCAATTGGCTGAATTGCGATCAGAACTTAAGGAGGCCCAGGAGACAAACGAGTCGCTGTCAGATCGTATCAGCAAGCTAGAATCAATAATATCAGAGCGTTCTACAAACGCTGGGAAAACCGGAGATACACCCACAGCTACGTCAGGAACTCGATAAGAAGCGCTCGCGCTCTCCGTCATACCCGCGCAGGCGGGTATCCAGTCGTGGTATAGTTGACAGAAAATCGTAACACTTAATCTCATGTTATGGCGTTCATTATTTCTTATCGTTCAAGCTTATCAATTGCTCATACGCAGTTTGCAGCGTGAGACCGATTGACTCGCGAATGATTAAATCCGCTATGTGGTCGAGCGGCGTTTGATCGCGATTGATAATGACCAATGTCGCGCCATGCTGTTTAGCAATTCGTGGAATCGATGCTGCTGGTTCAACGACTAATGATGAGCCGATGGCTAGGCATACATCAGCTTGCGAAGCCAGGGTAACTGCGCTAGCCATCAGGTCTTCCGGCATGGCCTGTCCAAAAGAGATGGTCTTGGATTTAAGCGGATGATCACATTCGTCACATGCTGGTGCTTCGTCTCCGGCGTCGATGCGAGATAGTATCTCCTCCGGTTCACATTCATTTCCGCATTGAACGCATGCTACGATTCTAGCCGTGCCATGAATTTCTATGACGTTCTGGCTACCAGCGTCTTGATGTAGCCCGTCGATATTTTGGGTAATGACCGCAGTTAGATAGCCGCTGCGCTGGAGATTCGCGATCACCTCGTGACCAATGTTTGGCTGGACATCGCTCATCTCGCGGTAGAGTTCTTGTCGCATTTTCCAATACCGCACCCGGGCATCGCGCGAACGCAAGAAGTCGTCATACATGACAGGTTGATGGCGAGACCAAACGCCGCCGGGGCTTCGGAAATCAGCAAGACCGCTTTCCGTGCTAATACCCGCGCCGGTAAATGCGATGCCACGCCTGGCTTGGCTAATGATGCTAGCCAGTTGGTTTGTCTCGTTCATGTCGCCCATAATACCCGATCCTGTCCCCGGCTAAATAGATAGTGTCTCAGGGCCTTTGAGAGCGACATCAGTCGGGGCATGACAATTTCGGTGGGCTTGAGTTGGGTGGCATGGACAAGCGTCGCGTCATAGGCATCGTGGAATTGAAAATGGCATCCGGAGCACCATGTGCGCGTGATTATCCTGAATGACGTCCACACGGGAAAACGCTGAGAATAGCGTCCATCGCCCAATTGCAAGCTCATTTCCACGGCGTGTGCCATGCCACCAATGTGCCAAAACTGTCAAGCACCCCTCATATTCCCAGATTATGTCGGATCACTTTCAAGCCTCTGGCTATCTGATACACTACGCTGGAGGATTCTTAGTAGATGGATAATGCGGATAAAAACATGACTCAGCCACGACGCGTCGCTTTTGTTTCATTGGGTTGCGCCAAAAATTTAGTGGACTCCGAAAAGATGCTTGGTCAACTAGCGGAGGCCGGATGCGTGATTACTGCCGATGAATCTGCGGCTGATGTGATCGTCGTGAACACCTGCGGATTTCTCGAAGCATCTCGGACGGAAGCTGACGAGGTAGTCGCCGAGGCATTAGCCAATAAGAAGCAAGGCGGTGCCCAGCGCGTAGTGGTCGCTGGTTGTCTGGTCCAGCGCGATAAGCAGGCTATGTTGGACCGACTCCCTGGTATTGACGCATTGGTGGGCGTGAACAACCGCGATGATGTGGTACGGGCGGTGCTTGGCGAATCTTCGACCGGAAATACGGATCGTTCGACAGACATATATCTTTCAGACTATCACCCCTTCACACAATTAGACACGGCTCGGCTGCGTATCACGCCGCGTCATTATGCGTATCTGCGAATCAGCGAAGGGTGCGATCAGAAGTGTACCTTCTGCACCATTCCGTCGATTAGAGGACGCATGCATTGCAAGCCGCCTTCGGTGATTATGACGGAGGCCCGTGAGCTTGTCAGCGATGGTGTCGCGGAGATTAGTCTGATCGGCCAAGATACGACAAGTTATGGCCTGGGAGACGATCCTATCGACGGCGGGTTAGCAGGTCTGTTGCGTCAGCTTGATCGGCTCGATGGGCTTCGATGGCTTCGGCTGATGTATGTATATCCATCCGTCATGTCGGATGACATTCTTGACGCCGTCGCGCAGTGCGAGAAGGTGTGCAACTATATCGATATTCCGTTGCAACATATAAACGATCGCATGCTCAAAGCTATGCACCGCCGCGTGGATCGTAGGGCCACGGAACTGCTATTGAAAAAGATACGGCATAACATTCCCGGCGTCGCGATTCGCACAACCTTAATTGCCGGTTTTCCTGGTGAAACGCAAGCCGAACATGATGAGCTAGTGCAATTTGTCAAAGACTTTAAGTTTGATGCACTCGGCGTATTCCCCTATTCGCTCGAGACTGACACCCCGTCTGGCCGCATGGCGGATCAGATTTCCGAGCAGGTGAAGCACGAACGCACTGAAGAGTTGATGCTGGCGCAGCAGGAGGTTGCGTTTGCATCTGCGGATAAGTGTGTTGGGACAACGTTCGAGGTTTTGATTGATTCTGTCGATGAGGATGGTAGCGCGGTTGCGCGGCATCAAGGGCAAGCGCCGTCGGTGGATAGCGTGGTTCACGTCGCGCGTGCAGGCGCTAAGGCGGGCGAGTTTATTGATGTTCGATGTACGGCGCGGGACAACTACGACCTCGTAGCTGCGCCGACGCAGGTTTCATTACCCGTGTTGGGCTTATGACAAGAGCATTGAATCTCCCCAATTCGATTACCATCGCGCGGCTCTTCTTAGCTGTCATATTTTTCGCATTGATGTCGCAATATTCTCAGCGCGATCCACAACCGTGGATGCTAGATTGGGCGGCGGGTTTGTTTATTTTTGCTGCGTTAACGGACAGTTTAGACGGTTATCTTGCCCGCCGGCTAGGCCAAGTCACGGTACTCGGTCGTGTCCTTGATCCGCTGGTAGACAAAATGCTCGTATGCGGCGCGTTTATTTTACTCTCTGGCCCTGCGTTTGTCGGGCGAGATGGTGTCAACGTGACCGGCGTGCAGGCTTGGATGGTCGTTGTGATTGTTGGCCGAGAATTGTTGGTCACAGGTCTACGCGGAATCAACGAATCCTTTGGACATTCATTCCCAGCATCGATTCATGGCAAAATAAAAATGTGGGTCCAAAGTATTACTATCGCGGTCATCCCCGTGCTTATAGCCCACGAAACAACCTGGGCAGCGGATAACTGGGCCGACCTGCTACGGACGTCACTCGTTTGGTTAGCTGTAGCTGCGACGGCGCTATCAGCTATTCAATATATGATTCAATCTCGATTCGTACTGTCCGAGACTACCCCCGCGTGAACGAACTCAACTACTTGAATGCTGTGTTGCTTGGCATCGTGCAGGGATTAACCGAATTTCTGCCGATCAGTAGCAGCGGTCATTTAGCCATGACGCAAAAGTTCATGGGGCTAGATGCGACCAATCAACAGCTATTATTTTTCGACATTCTCATGCACCTCGGCACGCTAATAGCCGTGGGTTATGTCTTCGCGTCGCCTATGCTGCTATTCTTACGGCGGCTGCGCAAAGAACTCATAGGCCCACCCGTTCGCAACAAGTTTGCCTGCCGCATCACCACGTTGACCATCGTAGCTGTGATCCCTACGGGGATTATTGGCGTAGGATTCAAAAATGAGTTTGAACAAGCCTTTGGTAGTACAATGGGCATCAGCATCGGCCTGTTCATAACCGGCGTGTTATTAGCTCTGACAGCTGTTGTGCCTCGTGGTAAACGCGGCTGGAAAAAAATCGCATGGTGGCAGGCGGCGCTGGTAGGTATCGCACAAGGCGCCGCGATTATGCCAGGTGTATCTCGGAGCGGCTCAACGATTTGCATGGCCTCGTTTTGCGGCATCAAAAGGCAGTGGGCAGCACAGTTTAGTTTTCTAATAGTAGCCCCCGTGATAGTGGGCGCCGCGATACTTCAAATGAAAGACTTAGCTAAAATGCCCAATATGGATTTATCAAGCCTATCCTGGGGACCACTAGTCTCTGGGACGGTCGTTGCGACAATCGTGGGCGTAATGTCTCTGCGTGTCTTGCTATCGTTAGTGCGAAACGCCCGGCTTCATCTCTTCTCGCCGTATTGCTGGACGATGGCTATCATCATTTTCTTAGACTTCAAAGTGACGTTGCATTGAGCCGCATGCTTCAGCTTGCGCGGTGTTGAGGAAAGTAAACGCCTTAAGACGATGCGACCAGTGTACCGTTAGTCAAAGCAAGCAACTCTTCTAACATCGTCACATGCTGTTTGAGTATATTCGCAACGACCGAATAGGCGCTGGGACATTCAACAAGTTGTTGCCCCGCTGATTCGTACAGGCGAACCAAACGCTGCTGATATTCCACAATCCGAGGTAACGCTTGAATAAGATCAACAAAGTGCAAATCACCCGTAGTCGCATCCAGACTTCTCATGCCAGGAGACGCGCCTAACGAAGACACGACCTCAGCTAGCCGGGCGGCGTTTTTATGGTGTTGGGCTGCCAGCTTTCTCACCAAAGGCTCTTCTGCAAGAGATAAGCCGGAAATGAACGTCGTAGATTCGATAGCACGAATGGCTAAGCTTTGCAGTTCATAGCCCATGAGTTCGTTGAGAATTTGTGGTGCAAACGTATCAGTCATCGTTGCACGCTCTCAATCGGCTGTGCGGGCGCGGCGTCTACGACGACAGTCTTAGCCATGGTTGTGTCAAAAATATTTCGCGTAAATTGTTCGCTCGTTGTTTTCAATGGCTGAGCAAAACCAAACATCGCAAATAAGGCAATGGCGCAAATATTGACCAGTGCCATGCCGCCAAGCGGAAACGACAAAGCAGGTTGGCCATCGTCACGCAGAGACATCTGGACGACGATGCGCATGTAGTAATACAAACTGATCAATGTGTTTACGACAGCGGTGATAACCAGGAACCATCCGAGCGAATCATTTAGTCGGCCTAGCGCAACCAGAATCCACCACTTCCCGATGAAGCCAGCAAACGGCGGCAAGCCCACCAACGACATCAAGCAAATAATCATGGGAACAGCTAGCAGTGGTGCCCGTCGCAGCAAGCCAGTAAAGGATGCCAGATTGTCGCTACCCGTATCCCAAACGACCATCGCGACTACGCCGAACGCTCCCAGGTTCATGAACATGTAAATCGCAATGTAAGTCAGCAGCGCACTCATGCCCTCTTGACCATGATCGCTATGAGGATGCACAAAAACCGCTATAGCCATCAACATGTAACCGGCGTGGGCGATTGAAGAATACGCGAGAAGCCGTTTAGCACTAGTTTGTTTATACGCGGCAAAATTACCCAGCGTGCAAGTGATCGCAGCCATGATGCCAATGCCCCATGCCAGCGGCGACAACATGCCGATCGCCTCGGGAGCAGACACGCCAGCACAAAAAACCATGGCTAAACGAGCCAACAGAATAAGTGCCGCCGATTTACTGGCTACACTAAGCCAAGCCGTGACTTCGATTTTCGCGCCCTCAAAGGCGTCTGGACACCAAAAGTGAAACGGGAAAGCGGAGATCTTAAACGCGATTCCCGATAGTAAGCACATGAGTGCGACCAACGTAATCACCAAATTATGGCCCGACGCCAGCGACTGGATGCAATGCTGCGCGACGATGGCCACGCTTAGGCTGCCACTGAGACCGTACAACAGACTAATGCCGTAAAGCATGATAGCCGCGCTGATCGCCCCGAAGATCAGATACTTCAAAGAAGCTTCCGCACCTCGCCGGTCTCGTTTATCAAAGCCTACCATCGCATAACTTGGAAGCGATGCTGTTTCAATAGCCAAAGCGATCATCAGCAGATTGCTCGTGCTAACCATGAGGCCCATGCCGACGGCGCTGCCGAGCAGTAAAATGAAAAACTCAGGTGCGTTTTCTTCGCTATCGCTGGACCCCATCCACCATAAGTAAGTCACCCCGCCCATGAAGATCAACAGAATAAGCTGAAACGCAATAGATAGATTATCTACCAATAGCATGCCAGATGCCGGTTGGGTTGATAGTCCGCTGATGCCGCCGCCAGCTACTTCCCCTGCGACGCGCACCGCCAGGATGAAGCTGGCGATGATACCCATCACCACGACTGCGCCGATGGTTTTAGCTGACCTGCCCACGATAATCGGGCAAGCGACGACAGCGAGCATCGTACAGACAAGGGTTAACATCGGGGAAAATAGAAACAGATGTCTTGTGACATCGATCCCGGCCCAGGCATTTGATTGTGCAAGCCACATGGTCACGCTAAGCGCATCCTTCGAATGATAGTTTCAACATTAAACATAAAACGCTTACGTTCACGGAACCATGCTGATCGCGCTGGTTACATGCGCGAGCACCAGGTCCAACGTGCCGTTGGTAAAGTTAAACACTGTTTGCATGGGAAAAATGCCCAGTACCAAAGCCAGCAACGCCAAGGGAGCGAGAATGAAAACCTCTCGACTGCTGACATCCGAGTAGCCTGCGTACTCTTCTTTTTCCTTACCAAGATAGACACGACGGATGAGCCACAGAATATATCCCGCAGTGAGAATTACACTCGCCGCTGAAATAATAGCCAGTGTATACGCCCAGGGATATTTTGATCCTGCATCAAACGTGCCTAGTAGAACCCATATTTCACCAATGAATCCGCACATGCCAGGAAGGCCCAACGCCGCGAAAAAACCAATCGTCGCCATCGTGCCATACTTGGGCATGGTCAACCAAAGCCCGCCGAAGCGATTGATCTCACGATGATGGGCACGGTCGTAAATTACGCCAACCAAAAAGAAGCACATCGGTGAGCTAATCCCGTGGGCAATCATCTGGAACATCGCCCCCTGAAATCCAGCCTTGGTCATCACTGCAATGCCCAGCAGCACGAAACCCATATGAGATATCGAGCTGTAAGCCACGAGCTTCTTAAAGTCGCTTTGAGCCATCGCGCATAACGCGCCATAAATTATGCTAACCACACCAATGACGGCTAGCGTAAACGCCCAAAACTCTGCGCCTGTTGGGAAAATCGGATAACATAATCGCAAGAATCCGTATCCACCCATTTTCAATAGCACTCCGGCTAGGATCATGCTGATCGGCGTCGGGGCCTGAACGTGGGCATCGGGAAGCCAAGTGTGAAACGGAACGATTGGTAGCTTAATCGCGAAACCAATGAATAGAAAAACGAACATCAAAGGGGCGAATTTAAGACTAAGAAAAGTTGTTCCTTCGCTAGCAAAATAAGATTGTATAGTCTTGTTGGTCGCAAGCTCTATGAGATCGAACGTCCCGTGCGTCAGTGTGACATCAGATTGATACGCACTGGCTACTTCACCACCAGCTTGGGTGATGGCGTCGCCGCTGTAGAAGTACATCGCGACCAGTGCGATCAGCATGAGTACCGAGCCAGCTAAGGTGAATAGGAAAAACTTAATCGCGGCATATTCACGTCGCTCGCCGCCCCACACACCAATAAGAAAATACATCGGCAGCAGCATGACTTCCCAGAAAATGTAGAACAAGAAGAAATCTAGCGCGACGAACACGCCCAGCATGCCGGTTTCCAACAACAAAAACAAAATGAAGTAGGCCCGAATACCTTTGCCAATCTTCCACCGCTCCATGTTCCAACTGGCTAGGCAAGACAAAAAACTTACCAGGGTAGTCAATATAAGCAGCGGAAAGCCCAGCCCATCAATACCGAGGAAAAATTCAATGTTGATGCTCTCGCTTGTAATCCATGGCAAGCGTATCACATGGTGCAGCGCGCCGTAGGTACTGCCAAAAACCTCCGCGCTCGTACTGCCGGCCTCGCTACCAAAGTACATGCCAAACAGCGTCAATGAAAAGAGGAAAGTTACGAGCGATGTCAGAACCGCTATACTGCGGATCAAAGGTTTGGGCGCAATCAAACAAAGCAGTGCGCCAATCGCGGGAAGAAATACTATAATCGTTAAAGTGTTCATCGCTATATCGATTCTGTTAAGCTAATCAATTCCACCTATCGCTACGAGCACCATCCACGCGGTTACACGCTCGCAGGTTTCGCCATTTCGCACGCAGATAACGCCGGTGTCATCCGCACAGGCCGTTCATTCAACAAACGATCATGGGGTCAACATCGCCACCGACTGATCCGGTGACGCCACGCCCCAATACAACAGCATAAGCACCACGGCAACAGTCGCGCCGCCTGCTGCGAATAATACATAATTTCGTATACGTCCGGTCTGCGGACGGCGCACCGCCTCGCCAATATCGATTGCGGTGTCGGCCATGCCGTTGTACATACCGTCAACGCATTGCGTATCGATGATCAACCCCGAAAACGCAGCCAACCGCTCGGTCAGCTTAGCCAGGGTGAGATACGTCATGTCTATGACCCACGTATCAATGAACCGCGCGATATGCGCGATACACATGCAACCCTTGACCCACACCAAATGATATAATTCGTCGATGTAATACTTATTTTCAAGCACGGTATGTACTTGCTGAATGCCAATGGTACCTTTAATCCGGGCTGCGATGTTCAACCCTCTACCATAGATCAATATGGCGATGACGAAGCCGACGACAAAAGACCCGCCAACACCGGTGATAAGCCAATGGTGAGCCGCTGTAATCGCCAGGCTATGCACATGACCATCCGTAGCCAAGACCATCGGTGCGATCGTCGCAGCCGTCGCGGCATCGGAAATCAAATCGCGGAATAGGAAATAACTCGCTACGAAAGTGCCAACAGCCAAGACGACCAACGGCAGGAACATCATCGGTGATTCGTGGGCGTGATCGTGTACATGCTCATCACGAGGCTTGCCCATAAAAGTCATCCACCAACAACGCATCATATAAAACGGAGTTATATAAGCCGTAAACAAAGCAAGATAAAACATCCACTTAGGCATCGCAGGTACGCGAGAGAAAACCCCCGCACGACCGTGAGCGTCTTCACCATGAGCCGTGGACTTCAGCCCGCGCGGACTCTCGGAAGCAGTATGACCTTCACCGTGTAGAGATGCCGCATGACTGTCACCATGTTGCGGATCAGATGCAAGAACAATTTGCTTCTCACCATCAATCGCGCCGTGCGAGGAACCGTCATTAGCATCAATCGCCGGAACAGCTAACGCATGATGCTCCCCGTGCTCCGCTTCATGGCGAGAATAGTCAGTCCAATCAAAAGCCCTTACCCAAGCGACAGCCAGGATTTCATCTTTACTAAAGAAACCGCCCAAGCCGATGTTTGTGCCGGGAATGCCGAAGCCTGAGATAGCCAGTACCCCCACCAGAAACGTCAGCCCGGTAACGGGCATCTTCTTCATCAGCCCGCCCATCTTTCTCATGTCCTGCTCATGGTGACATCCTTCGATCACCTGTCCCGAGCCAAGGAACATCATCGCCTTGAAAAACGCATGCGTGATGAGATGGAACAACGCCGCGATCCACGCGCCACAACCTAGGCCGAAAATCATATAACCAAGTTGCGAAAGCGTTGAATACGCCAGACATTTCTTGATGTCCGTCTGCACCATGGCGATCAGGGCCATAAGCGTCAACGTAATACAGCCAATCGCCGCCACGAACATCAACGCTTCAGGTGTCATGAGTCTAAACACGCGAGCCACCAGATAAACCCCAGCCGCGACCATGGTAGCCGCGTGAATCAACGCGCTAACCGGAGTCGGGCCAGCCATGGCGTCTGGTAGCCAAACATGTAGCGGAAACTGAGCGGATTTACCCATCGCCCCACAAAACAACCCGACACCCATGATGGTAGCTAGTGACCAGCCGAACATGGTAAATGAGCTAGCGAAAATACCCGTTCCAGCCGCGTACTGCTCCGCGAAGATACGGGCGGCATCGTCAAGATCGAGCGTACCAAGCTGAAAATAAACCAACATCAAACCAATAATAAAGCCGAAGTCGCCAACGCGGTTGGTGATGAACGCTTTCATCTGGGCATATTGCGGCACACGTTCGTGGAAGTAGAACCCAATCAGCAGATAGCTACACAAGCCCACGAGTTCCCAGAATATAAACAAGAACAACAAATTAGAACTGAGTACCAGCCCCAACATGCTAAAGGCGAATAGTGACAGGTATGCGAAGAAGCGGTGGTACTTACTCTTACCATCCACCTCGTCACTATGTCCCGACATATACCCAACACTAAATACGAAAATCCAAAACGCGATGAACGCGACCATGAAATACATCGCGATAGTCAGCGAATCGAGTTTGACGCCAACCAGAATCGGCACCGTCCCTAAATTAGCCCAGTGATACCTGAAAGCATGTTCAGCCAACATCGCACGACTAGCCGCGTCTTCACCCAGCCAGCACATCAGCACGTAAGAAGCCAACAGCAGCGGTACGCCCATACCAAAGGCCACGCCAAACCAACCCGCTAACGGCTTCCCCAGCTTAGGCCCAATGAAAACCAATAGCCAAAAGCTTATGAACGGCGAAAGTACGCCCAAAGCCAACAAGATTTCGTATGTGTGTCCGTTCATAAACAGTTTTCAGTTACGTCATAAATTACGGTAACAAATCTTAACCCCGCAACTGCGAAGCTGCGTCTACATCTACCGTGGAAAGATTCTTATATACATTAATACAAATACCCACAGCCAAGGCGGTTTCCGCTGCGGCTAATACGATCAGAAAAATAGCGACCACCTGCCCGTCCAACCTGCCCGGGCCCATATACCGATCAAAAGCCACCAGATTGATACCCGTACTATTGAGCACCAGCTCCACACCAATCAATATCCCAATCGCATTACGCTTGGTAGTCATGGTGAAAATACCGCAACAAAACAGTACGGCTGCGACTACCAAATAGTGGGTAAGACCTATATGCTCCATCGTTCTACTTATCCTGTCGCGCAAGGTGAGCCGCGCCTACCATGACAATCATCAATAGCACCCCAGCCAGCTCAAACGGCACTAAGTACGTCGTGAGCAACGAATGACCAAGCGCCGACATCGCAGTCCCAGCCACAGCCGAATCTGTCGTAGCCCAATGGGCGCGCGTGAGTAACAAACTTAGGCAAGCAAACAGCGTACCGCTAACAACCGTGGCTCCGAAAACCTCAATCTTTCGAGCTTCAAACCTCGCCCATGGCGATTTACTTGTGAGCATGACACCAAACACCAGCAGAATTAGCGTACCGCCGGCGTAAACAATTAATTGGATAGCCGCGATGAAATTCGCTGCTAGCAAAAAGTATAACAACGCAACCGATCCCAACGCGCCAAAAAGCCACACCGCCATACGTACGATGTTTCTGCTATAGCAAACACCCAACGCCGAAACACAAGCAGCCGCAGCTGCAATATAAAACAGCAGCACTTCCAACCAACCGCCTGAAGCAGCCGCTTGAGTTACACCTGAATGATCGGCGCCACTCCCAGCGGCGTCACTGGCCAGCGACGCGGTGCTTAATGCGACAACGCCCAGTGCTGCGAGAACAATCGTGTGAAAGCGAGATCGAAACATATACATCCAATGACCTAACAAGCTACGAAGCAGGTAACGCCTCGACAGCCAAGTTGCCGACCATACGACGGCGATGATAAAAACCGAAAGCAGCAATAGCCGGGAACCCTAGCAAGAATATAAAACCGCCAATACCCAACACCCAATTCACAATATCTGAGAACAAATGCCATCCCGCATTGTCTGAAGTCTGTGCCCACGTCCACAACGTGACGCCCAAGAGCAATAGCATAGTCAACGGCAGCAGCACTTGAATACAGGCATACAACACCTGGTCAATACGAATACGGGGTAGCGTCCATCGAAGCCAAATCTGTACATAGAGCAGGAATAACGCCTTAACGAAAAGCCAAACCGGGCTGTTAAACAACAAGCCGATAATACCGCGAGTTGCTACATTATCGCCAAGCAAATCCGTCACATGTACCGACCACGCCGCAGGCAAAGGCGAATGCCAGCCACCCAAAAACAAGATCACCGCAAGTGCACAAACCACGAACATCGCGGCATATTCAGCAAAGAAAAATAACGACCAACGAAAGCCAGAGTATTCCGTCACGAAGCCCGCTACCAGCTCACTTTCCGCTTCGGGAAGATCAAAGGGGGCACGCTTGCAACTGGCTAGCGAAGCCATGTAATAGCAGATGAAAGCTACGAAACAAAATGGATTCGTAAAAACCAACCAAGAGAACCAACCGCCCGATTGGGAATCGCCGATGGTCTGCAAGCTCAAAGACCCCACGCATATCACCGGAATGAGCAAGGCTATGCCCATCGGAATCTCATACGACACCATCTGGACCGCTTCACGCATCGCGCCATAGACACTCCACTTATTATTCGATGCCCACCCAGCCAAAATGACCGCGAGCACTTCAATGCCCAGCATTCCCAACACAAAAACCAAGGCGACATCCAACTCACGGAACACGTAAGTCATGCCAAATGGCAAGCCAACAAAGGCTAGCATCGATGGAATAATGGCGAAATAGGGAGCTATGCGATAGAGCTTACTGTCTGCATCATCGGGAATCAGATCTTCTTTAAGAATGAGCTTGACACCATCCGCAAAAGATTGTGCCCAGCCATGCCACCCGCCAACACGCATCGGACCAAGTCGAGACTGAATGCGACCAGCGACTTTACGCTCCCACCAAATCAGATAGACAGGGATGATATTAAAAAGACCAACTATCGCCCCCAAAGCGGTCAGGTCGCGAATCAAAGGAAATTGCAAAGGCCAAAGCGTGATGACGATCCACGATGGAAGCCAACCAATAGCTGACTGCATTTCTCCCACCGTCAGCGAAGCCCCAAACCAAGACATCACAGCCGGATCATTTGCAGTGTTAGCTACTAAGTCAACGCTGATCCACGTGAACAGCATGTTGACCAACCACACGCCGAATCCCGCCGATAAGACCGCCCCGATGAAAATCACCAAAGCAAATCGAAAGAGCATTCGGCCAACCCCACGCCAGGTTTTAATAATGCCCGCGACGACCAGGGATAAGCAAGATCCCATGATAAAGAAGACCACAAGCAGTGTGCCAAGAGGATGGCCATCGAGGAAAGATGATGTAACCCAGTTACAAGCAACGGCCAATGCAGCCAGTATGACAGCGAGAATCACCGCCCGCGTTGCCACTGCGAACTGAGGCTTCTCTACATCAGGATTCCAAGGAAACGCAAATTGGGTCACGAAGCTGCTACTCCAAGCAATACTTTTTATAACGAGCCGCAGGCTTCAGCCCGCGCGGTCTTTAATTCTTCATGAGCCGCGGGTTTCAACCCGCGCGGACTCACAAAGCCAATATGGCTTTCGCACGGCTAGTTGCCATCCAACAAGTTCGTTTTTTCATCCACCGCTGCAAAATCATAGTTACATCTAAGCGCGGCGCAAAGAGCGCCACCGTCTATCTATCAACCTCGCCCATCACTACATCAATACTACCGACAATGGCAGGCACGTCCGCAAGCAACACATCCTGGCAAACTTTGGTTGTTATAGACAAATTGCAAAAACTAGGCCCACGAGCCTTAACCCGCGCCGGAATAGCCGAGCCATCACCGCGTACATAAAAACCAAGCTGCCCACGAGGATTTTCTACCTCGACATAAACCTCATCATCGGGAAGTTTAATATTCTTAAGCTTTGGCGCTTCAGTTGGCCCTTCTGGTAGTCGGTCCATCGCCTGGCGAATAATCCGCACTGACTGCGTCATCTCCAACACGCGCACGTAATACCGACTCCAACAGTCGCCAACCACAACCCCAGCCGGTACGCCATTCACCCCAGCCGGGTACGCGATTGGCACCTCAAAATCATACGTCTCATACCCATCATAAGGCTGAGTCTTTCGCAAATCCCACCGCAACCCACTGCCGCGTAGCATCGGGCCTGTTGCGCCATACGCAAGGCACTCGTCAATACTAATGATGCCTACGCGCGAAGTACGCTTCACGAAAATCTGATTAAAGCTAAGCAGGTTGTTGTAATCGTTGATCTTAGGCTCGAAGTAGTCCAAAAATTCGCGACATCGCTCAATCCAGCCTTCTGGCAAGTCGTCATGTACGCCGCCGACTGTGATTGCGCTATAAGTTAGCCGTGCACCGCATGCGGCTTCGAACATGTCGAGAATCATCTCTCGCTCTCGGAAGCAATACAAAAACGCCGTAAAAGCGCCCATGTCCAAACCATAGGTGCCCAATGAAACAAGATGAGATGCAATACGATTAAGTTCAGCTAAAATCACGCGAATGACCTGGGCGCGCGCGGGAACTTCAATTCCCGCCAGACGTTCAATAGCCAGGGCGAATCCTTGGTTATTGTTCATCCCCGCCAGGTAGTCCATACGGTCGGTGTAGGGGATAAATTGGTATGGCTGAACATTCTCGCCAATTTTCTCCGCACATCGATGTAGATAACCAATATGCGGAATCGCTTCGAGCACCATCTCGCCGTCTGTGCGCAATACTATACGCAACACTCCATGCGTAGATGGGTGTTGAGGCCCCATATTGATCAACATCTCTTCGGTACGAAGGTCACCCTGCGTGCCACTGTCATGGTCGACCAATAGGTCCGGTTGAGATTCGAGAACTGTATCACTCATCGCGTTGGCGATTCCTGTTTATCAATAACTAATGTCGCGGGTTCGTCAGTTCAAATTCCGTCGTAGCTGGTATACCGTGATATTCCAAAGGAAACACATAATCTTTACGCAGTGGATGTCCCACCCAGTCGTCCGTACAAAGAATACGTCGCAGGTCTGGATGGTTCGAAAAGTGAATGCCCATGAGGTCAAACGCTTCTCGCTCATGCCAATCCGCCGCAGCCCACACATGCGCGACAGACGGTATAACTGGGCTATTGCGATCAGTCACCACGCGCACCGCGATTTCAAACGTGTCCGTAATCAGCGTCTCCGGATCATCTGTCGGCACATGCATCAAGTCGTACACGCAGGCCAGTTTATCATCAGCCAATAAATCCAGCGCCGTGATCGACCGTAGCAAGTTCAATCGCAGTTTCGCATTTTCCAGCAAAAACAAAGCGACACCAGGCCAAGACGCCGGCTTAATCGTCACATGCGGATGTCCGCCATCGAAGGTCGTGCTTTCAACCGCATCGCCGAACTCAGTCGCCAGTAATTTGAATATATCTTCAGGTGCCAAAACAATGTCTCAAAAATTTATCTTATACCGAGCCGCGGGATTCAGCCCACACGGAGTTACTCATACCGAGCCGCGGGCTTTAGCCCGCGCGGAGTTACGATCCTAAATAGTGTTACCAATACCTAATGTTGCCATTCCAATAGTCGATCCGGCACACAACGCCAATCAATATCTCAACAACCGCTTCCTACGCCAACGCCGCTTCCTTCGCCTTAGTCATCACACTCTTGGTCCGACGTTGCGCACGAATCTTATCTTGCAATCGCATTAGCCCTTCGATCAGTGCCTCCGGTCTCGGAGGACAGCCAGGCACATAAATATCTACCGGAACTACTAGGTCCACGCCCTTAACCACATGGTAACCATGTTTGAAATAAGGCCCGCCACCAATCGTGCAAGCGCCCATAGCCATGACGAATTTAGGCTCTGGCATCTGGTTATACAAACGCTTGAGTCGGCTAGCCATCTTATACGTGACCGTACCAGCCACGATCATCAAATCAGACTGTCGCGGCGAAGCACGAAACGCACCAGCCCCAAAGCGGTCAAGATCAAATCGAGAAGCACCCGCAGCCATCATCTCAATCGCGCAACAAGCTAGCCCAAACGTCATAGGCCAAACGCTATTGCTACGACCCCAATTGATCGCCCAATCGAGTGACGTCACAATGACGCCTTCTTCGAATCGATTCTCAATCCAACTCATAATCTACTTCCATCAATCAAAACAGCCGCAGCCACTCCTACGCCGGCGTAGACCCTGCAGCCATCTCAACCTTATCTTTAAGCAGAGGCTTGTGCCGCTGCCCCGAACTCGCACGCACCCAGGTCAAATAACCCGACTTCCACTCGTAAGCGAAAGGGATAGCAATCAATAAGAAAAATACAATGAACGCCCAAAACGCCGGCGCCCCCATTTCCTTGAACACCACCGCCCAAGGCCAAAGCAGGGCGATCTCAACATCGAAAACGATGAACACTAACGCTACCGTATAAAACCGCAGGTCAAACTGTACCCAACTATCCCCGATCGCCGGCTCGCCGCATTCATATGCTGTGCCCTTTTCAGGATGAAATAGCTTTGGCCGAACGACGCTACCCACAGTCAATCCGCCAAAAACAATCCCGAATCCAGCAGCCGTAAACATAATAATGCCCAGTACCAACTCAAGGTTAGAGTTCGTATGCAGCGCCACATTGGTAGTCTCAGCCGAAGCTAAGATTGTGGTAGCTAGTGCTGTCATCTGATAAATCATCATGTTCGTATCTCGTTCACAAAGCGACGCCATAGCGCCTGAGTAAAAACGTGCGGTTTAGTCCGCAATGGCTTTTACCATTTCATCACGTCGCGTGTCATCTTGGCCAGTAAGCTTGTCCTTGGAATGGTTAAAGTCAATCCAATCCTGTTTACGCTGCGCCGCCCACGCCGGGAGCTTCTCTTTTTGCATCCATAAAGGCTGCGGCGTTTGCAAGCCTTGCTTGGCGAGTTCTGTAAATTCAACAATCATGCTTTCGCGCGTATAGCCCGAAAGGTCATGCAAGTTACCCATGTGGATACATTCGGTCGGACAAGGATCAATGCAAAGGGCGCAAAACATACACTTGGAATAGTCAATCGCATAGCGAGACATCTGCCCGCCCGCAGCGATTCCGGTTTCCTTGTCGATTTTTCGAGGCCCGGTCTTTTCAATATAAATGCAATCGATTGGGCACGCCTTGGCGCACAAATCGCAGGCGATGCACTTTTCCGCTTCGAAAAAATGAAACCCGCGATACCGAGGCATGAGCGCTGGAGCGACGTCGGGGTATTGCAGCGTAACCGTCTTGGCAAAGCAATACTTCAACGAGATGCGCATACCCACAAGAATCGTATATACCGTAAGCCATATGTTACGAAAATAATCACGCACTGGACGTTCTTGCATGTATACGCTCGCTCAACTTTCGTGAATTCCGCCGCGCCATCTGGCCCAACTCGGCCTTGGGCTGGGGATTCTATAACATTATCCGATTTTGTGTAACCGCTAATGTGAAGCAATTCTTCACGGAGCCGCCGGCTTCAGCCCATGCGGGAGCGATACTTGGCATCTTGAAGGTAGCATGTGATGGGTGGCACGTTGAATGGGGCATGGATCTGGGAGACATACTCATCGTGATTACCGTCAATTATGCGAGTCTCACCGAGACTCGATCAGCCATAGCCGCAACATATTCAGCGCAGACTTGCACGCCCGGTCTCGGATCTGATCGCGCGTGAGGTGATCCCCTAATATCAGACGTTTCACTTCTGTGTGACCCTCCCGTGCCAGGCCGACATACACCAGCCCGATCGGCTTATCCGGCGGACAACCACCGTCTGGCCCAGCAATACCCGTAGTGCTGATCGAAAAATCACAGGTTGATGCCGCCCGGCAGCCTTCAGCCATCGCTCGCGCAACCGATTCGCTCACAGCGCCGTCACGATCGATCAATCCAGCCGGAACGCCCAATCTCGCGTTTTTTGCCGAATTTTGATAAACAATAAACCCTTCCTTGAAATAACCGCTTGAGCCAGGCACGTCCGTCAGCCATTTGGCAATCAGCCCGCCGGTACAAGACTCCGCCGTTGCCACCGTCAGGCCGCTATCGAGTAGCATCCGCCCGGTGACGCTGGCAAGCGAATCCTCGTCTTCTCCGAACACGGCTACGCCCAGTCGTGATTTGACCTCGTAAACGTCGTTTTTAAGCAAATTTTGTGCTTCAGCCTCGTTTTCACCCCTGGCGACGATGCGTATGCTGATTACTCCGTCGGCGGCTGAGGTGCCCACGGACGGGTTGCGCCCTAGCGTCATCAGATCGTTGAGCATGTCGCTCAGCCGGGCTTCGCTGATTCCGAAAACCAACAGCCTAGATCGGGCGGCTCTGGCACCGGATGATAGCTGAGAGGCTAGCGGTTCAATCGACTGCTTGAACATAGCCCGCATTTCGCTGGGGACGCCAGGAAGGAGGAAAAAGTGCTTTGAATCGCTGGAATGGCGTATTCCGGGAGCGGTTCCGCGCGGGTTAGGTAGCATGTGACAGCCTCGGGGACGCTTGGCCTGGCACAAATTGGATTCGGGCATTGGCCGTTCTAGCCGAAGAAAGAATGCTTTTAGTTGTATTAGTGCTAAATCGTCTATCTCAAGTGGCTCTTTAATTGCGATGGCTAAGGCTTCGCGAGATAGGTCGTCTGGTGTTGGGCCAAGCCCGCCCGTGGCGACAACTAAATTGGCATGGCTCATGGCCTGCTCGAATGCTTCGGCTATTTGAGTTACGTCATCCGAAACTGTTATATGAGTTAGCACCTGGAGTCCGAGGTCGGTTAGCCTTTCGGATAACCAAGGGGCGTTGGTATCAAGACTTTGGCCGGTGGTAAGTTCCGTGCCGATGCTAATAATGATGGCGTTCATAATTGGTAAGGGTATCAGTAGCAAGCGAAAGTATAAAGCGCCGCATCCTTTAATGAAATAGGCAACGAATCATATGAAGAAATCGTCGATAGTGAAACCACGAAAAAAGGTCCGGCTGCTGATGACCTGCATTGGCCGACGTGTGGAATTGTTGAACGCATTTCGGCGGGCGGCTGAGGCGCTTGAGATTGATTTGGAAATACACGGTGCGGACCTCAACAAAATGTCGCCGGCTATTAACCTGGTTGATAAACCGCACTTCGTGGATCGCATTTCCTCAGGGAAATATATCAAACAGCTTCTTAGCATCGTGCGCAAGCAGAAAATCGATCTTCTTATCCCTTTAATTGATACGGAACTGGCCTTGCTTGCGGATGCGGCAGAAGCATTCGCCCGCGCGGGGTGCTTGGCCTTGGTTTCTTCGCCGGGAGTGATTGAGACTTGTAGCGATAAGTTAGCGACCTATCGCGCCTTATCCGACGCGGGGATTGATACGCCAGTGACATGGACATGGCGTGAGTCGCTAAAATTAAAGAAGCATAAGTTTCCGATGTTTCTCAAGCCGCGTGCGGGTAGTGCGGGGATGGGGAATTATAAAATCAGCACCCTGGCAGAGCTGAAGACTTTTGGTAAGCGCGTGCCCGACGCGATTGTGCAGGAATTTGCAGATGGCGATGAATATACGCTTGATGTTTATACCGGTTTTGATGGCGTCCCGCGCTGCGCTGTACCGCGAAAACGTCTTGAGGTGCGGACTGGTGAAGTTAGCAAAGCTATGATTGTTAAAGATGAGAAGATCATGGCTATTGGCCTGCGCGTGGCTGAGGTGCTGGGTGAGTGTCGCGGCGTTGTCACGGTGCAAATGATGCGCAATAAGCGAGGCCGGGTACGGGTAATAGAAATTAACCCACGGTTTGGCGGGGGAGCGCCGCTAGCGATTCACGCGGGGGCTGATTTTCCGAAGTGGATTTTGATGTCGCTTTGCGGGAAGAAGCCACGGATTAGTAAAACCTGTTTTCGTGATGATGTAGCTATGCTTCGCTATGATGAGTCGGTGTTTGTGACTAATGCTAGTCGATGAAGTTGTGATGTTATTGGGTGATTGAAGGGATGAGCCCGCCCCGCACCCTTTGGCGGTAGGCAAAGAATGGGCGCCCGGTATCGCCGATGTTCCTGCTAGGTGTTGATTATGGAAAGATTCAAAATCAAGCACTTTGAGAGCGAACACGAAGGTGAATCGTTTCCTCATTTCACTACGCTTACCTGTAATGAGTGTGAAGATATTATCAATCGTTTACACGAAAAATTAGGAATGACTGCTGACGAAAATGACTTATTATTAGTCTCCAAAATTTCACTATTACAAGTCCATCACGATGGAAATAATGCTGCAGACAGCCAGTTTCACTTAGAAGAATTTTTGGGGTTGATCGATATCAGCTCTCCGGAGGCTATTTATATTAATTGGTATCGATTCCACAAAATTGATAAGATGTTACTGTCTGATCTCTCGAATTTCTTTGGCGATATATGGTATCCTGGTCCTGACGACATTGATATATTTGACTCTTCTCTAATGTGGATTTTATCTATAAACCATGAGGGATACATTCAGTATATCAAGTTTCCATGACTGTAGTCGCGGATTAGTAAGACCTGTTTTCGGGATGATGTAGCTATGCTTCGTTATGATGAGTCGGTGTTTGTGCGCATGCTTCTGGATGAATTGGTGAAGTTTGATCGGCGTTCGCGTCAGGCAATAGCCTGACCTACAATAATTAAGGCACGGGTAAGCTGTGGCTTACCCATGCCACCCATATGGCACATAAAATATGGAATACATATGGCTGAGATACAAGCGGTAATTTTTGATATGGACGACACGCTCTTTCCGGAGCGGCAGTTTGCCTTTAGTGGTTTCTTGGCGGTAGCGGAAGCATTTCAATCGCAGCTTGGCGATGTGCTAACCGCGACGAGTCAGATGTGTGCGATGTTTGACTCGCCAGATCGTCGTCGGGTGTTTAATGCTATTTTAGAACAGTCCGGGCAATCGGCGGATCAGGCTACGATTGATGGGATGATCGAAACATATCGCACGCATACCCCCAAGATAAATTTGTTTGAAGACGCTACCCGTACGCTGGCTCGGCTGAAGGGTAAGTTCAAGTTGGGTGTGATTACCGATGGGCCATTGGTGATGCAGCAGGGGAAGGTTGAGGCGCTAGGACTGCGCGATATGGTGGACGAAGTGATCCTGACGGCTGAGCTTGGCGAGGGGTTTGGTAAGCCGCATCCGAAAGCGTTTGAGTTGATGGCCGAGCGGCTTGGCGTTACGCACGAAGGCTGCGTGTATGTGGCGGATAATGCGTCGAAGGATTTCGTGGGCCCTAATGGACTAGGTTGGGCGACGGTGCAGATTGTTCGGGCGGGCGGGATTTATGCGAAGGTGAAGACGGCTGACGGCGGTGCGGCTGGGCAGATTATTGGTTCACTTGATGAGCTTATGAAGGATGTTGTGGAATAGGATGCATCTAGCGTAAGGCGGTGGATTCCTTCGTGTTTAATGTGTGCATTATCGACCTAATTAAATTTGACGTGTGCATAGCCCACTAATTCATTTGCGTATAATATTTCCTACATGCCGATATACTACCCCACAGATCGTAATCCAAACAGTAGTGAAACACTAACCTTGCTGCTTAAATGCCATGACAATCGCGATAAAATAATTGAGTGGAACGATTATCGCAAAGCAAATCCGGATTGGGTTCCAGACATCTCGGACGCAGAAAGAACTGGTAGGCTTTCTTCGAAAGTATTCTGTTATAAAGATGATGATGGAAGCTGTCATGGTATAAATCTGAGCAAAGCCAAACTCGGTAGTGTTAACTTTATTGAAGCAAATCTGAGTAGGGTACAATTCGATGATGCATTTCTAGGTAACGCACGTTTTGATAAAGCCATGTTAATTCAAGCAACATTCGTAAAATCTGATATGACATCTGCGAAATTTGCCCATGCAAATCTCAGCCGTGCAAATATGAGCTTTACCATTCTCAAGTACGCTGATCTAGTACAATCTATTCTAGAGCGGGCTAATTTTGAGGGTTCTAATCTTGAAAAAGTAAATATGATGGGAGCTAAATTGGGGCATGCTAATCTTAGCGGTGCCATCCTCAATGGTGTTAATCTAACTCAAGCAGACTTAACAAATGCTGATTTGCGAAATTGTGAAGTTGACGGAACAACAACATTTCATCCAAGTGTAACTAGAAATTGCCGTATCGATAGAGATTTATTGGATTCACTTAACCCAAGCAATCGGACTTCAATTGCGGATGAACGTAAGATGAAAATCGAGGATCCGATTGCATTGCTACGTCAGACCTATAGCGGATTCTGGATGTGGTTCCACCTACTAGCGCTCACTATATTTATAGCACCATACGCTTGGTTTCTGATAAACCGCTGGGTAGTTGCTCAATTCAAAATCGTTGACGGGCAAGAATCAATTACGCTTTTAGAGTGTCTTGTTCGATTTATATGGAGTGGAGGTGTATCATGGAAAGATGGTTGGCATTTTAACTTTTGGCCTTTTACAGCATTCGTTCTGTCAATAGCTTATAATGCGTTTCGGTTATTTATGCTTTGGAAGACTAAAACACTTGAACTCATGCAGCAAACAACTAACCAGCCAGCGATGTACACTCATACACGTCGAAGATTATGGCTCAACGAGGCTGCTAAGTGGGCGATGTACGTCAATCTTATAGTTATTATCTATCACAGTATCCATTTCCTCATGCAGCGCGTATCCACAGGTTGATCGGGCGGGTGGCCGGGTGGCCCAGGTCCTTCTGTTTGGGCCTGGTGGGAGTCGATGACACATGCTCTATGTTATGCCCGCTCACTTATGCCGACATGACGAACCGGGTGTTTATTTATCATGGCGGGGCATGGCGACACGTGTCTTCAATTCGTGATACAGGTTGCATACTCTATGGGAGATTGTAGTGTTTGTTGGTATCCAAAGACACCGGGCGATGGCGAAACGGGTTGCCGAGACTTGACTGCAGTACGTGCCTTCGGCTGCGACGCTTCATGTCGGCATGGTCAACACCATGCCTGCTTGTTTGGACGGTCTTGACGCGCCGGGTCGCCTGAACAAAATGTCTTCGTGGTGTCGCTGGCACTACCCATTGTCAGTCGAGAGGCGCTGCAGAGAATAGAACCCGCCAAGCTCGAATCGTGGTAGGAACCTAGGGGTTCCTCAGATAAGGAGGATGCATTTATGATTCCTACCAAGAACAGGCACGTCGGTCGCGTTGTGGGGTTGTGGCGTTACCCGGTGAAATCGATGGGCGCCGAGGCACTCGAACATGTCGATGTGTCGTGGTTTGGGTTTGCTGGTGATCGCCGGTGGGCTTTTGTTCGCAACGAGGCGATTTCGAGCGACTTCCCGTGGCTCACAATCCGTGAGCGCCACGACATGGCTCACTACCTTCCCTCTTTTGCCGACCCTTCACGTCCCGACAAGTCACCCACGACTGTGCGCACACCATCGGGAACGGTCATGGACATCACGGACGAGAGTCTGAGCGCGGAGTTGCACCCACGCGGAGCTCGGGTGATCAGACAGAATCGCGGCGTGTTTGACACGTTTCCCCTCTCTCTCATCACCACTCAAACCATCGCTAAGCTCGGCGAAGCGCTCGAAGCCAAGCTCGACGTCCAGCGATTTCGCCCAAACTTTCTGGTGGAGGCGAGCGAGGATATACCGTTCCCCGAGGACGGTTGGGTCAGTTGTGTCTTGCGTATCGGTGATCTGCGCATGCGAGTCGACAAGCGTGACAGCCGCTGCGCGGTCATCACAGTGAATCCGGTGACAACGAAACGTGACACCAACATCTTACGCACCGTGGTCGACGAACGCCAAGGCTGTCTCGGAGTCTACGGAACGGTCGTGGAGCCAGGCAGGGTAGCCTTGGACGATAACGTGACGGTTGAGCCCACCTATTGACCCGGGGCTCAAGAAAACAGAATGCGGCCCATGCAGCAGAAACAAGTCCGGCTGGGTGGCCGGGTGGCCCGGGTCCTTCTGTTTGGACTTGGGGGAGTCGATGATACATGCTCTATGTTGTGCCCGCTCACTTACGTCGAAATGACTAACCGGGTGGGTAGTTAGGGTATCCACATCCGCGCGGGCTGAAGCCCGCGGCTCGTTAGGGCAAGGGTCAAAAATTAAGTCGCTACGTTTGTTTGTCTCACGCTAATAATATGGTCGTTGGCCTGTTGCACTTTGGCTATAGTGGCTTGGTCTATGGGGGATTCGAGCTTTATTTGTGCGGTGGCGGAGTGGCCGCCTTGGCAGATTACGTTGCCCATCTCTTCTACGTTGATATTGGCTTCGCTAATAACCCGTAAGACGCTCGACAATACGCCGGGTTTATTTAGGTGTCGTACGCGCAGTGAACAGCCTCCGGTTCGTGGGCGGCGCAGGTTTACGCAGTTGAGCACGTTTCCGGATTCACTGAATACGCGCACAATGCGCACGGCTTCATCGGCTATGGCCTCTTGTGCTTGTTCGGTTGATGCGCCGATGTGGTGCGTGCCGTAGACCACGCCTTCAGTGCCAATAATGGGGCACGAAAAATCGGCTTGGCCAGTGGCTGGTTCGTTGGGGTATACGTCCAACCCGACGCGAAGCCCTTGCTCTTTAATGGCTTTGGCTACGGCGTCGTAGTCGACCACGTCCGCCCGGGCGGTGTTGATTAGATAACTGCCGGGTTTCATAGCTGACAATATTTTGTCATTAACAAGCCCTGTGGTTTCGGGTGATGCGGCGACGTGTACGGATAGCACATCGCATTGTTTCGCTACGGCGATAGGGGACTCGGCCAGGCTTAGGTGTAATTTTTGGGCACGCTCAGGTGTGAGTGATCGACTCCAGGCAACCACGGGCATGCCAAAAGCTTGAGCGCGGCGGACGACGGCTAGGCCAATTTGTCCTAAGCCGAGAATGCCAAGGGTGCGACCCTTTAGCCCGCGGGCCTGGCCATACTCTTTTTTGTTCCAAACGCCCGCACGAAGGTCGGTTACGTTATCGACGATTCTGCGGTCGAGCGCGAGGATAAGTGCGAAGGTGAGTTCGGCTACGGCTACGGCGTTCTTGCCGGGGCAGTTGGCTATCATGACGCTACGTTGTGAGGCGGCTTCAACGTCGATGGTGTTATACCCCGCACCGGCACGAACGATTAGCGCGAGAGAATCTGCGGCTTCGATGACCTCCTTGGGAACTTTGGTGCTGCGGACGATGAGTACGGCGCATTGCGTTTTGATTACGGCATCGCGTAGGGTATCGCCTTGCAGGCTTGGGTCGATGGTGACATCGCAGCCCATCTCGCGCAGTGCGGTAAGCCCAGATTCTTGAAATTTATCGGCTAATAGAACCTTCATGATTTTACACCTCAATCAGAATGTCAGTATCCACGTTCAACGAAGCTACATTTTCCATGCCTGAACTGTTATGGTTACTCGATTAAGTTTGGGCGTCAACTATGTGAAGATTTAAAGGGCGGCTTGGTAGGGTAGGTCGTGGACCTGCCTTTACTATTGCGCTGCGAATTATTAGGTGTTTGCGAGGTTTTGGTGTTCGTGTTGATTGGAATGTCTTATTTGTTGGCGGAGGTAGATTGAGTGTCGATGATTGAGGCAGGTCAACCTTTCGCTAGTAAGCGAATGAGCGACCGTGCCCTATGCGATTGTGGACGATTTTCGTTTTGACCGGTCTTGGGTCATAATCTTTGCCGCTGACCATGAATCTTGGTGATTTGTGTTTTAGAAATTTTCTGCGTCCGCGCGGGCTCCCGATGAATCGGGGTTATATTTCGCCCGCGGCTCGTGTATTGAAATTATGAAGCGAACTTCTTGGACATCCATGTTAGGCCCGGGGATTCTGGTGGCCGCTACGGGCATCGGCGCGGGCGATTTACTGACAGCTAGCTTGGGCGGGTCGGTGGTCGGGCTGTCGATTTTATGGGCTGCGGGCGTGGGCGCGATGCTCAAATGGTTTCTCAACGAAGGCGTCGCCCGCTGGCAGATGGCTACGGGGACCACGCTGCTAGAAGGATGGGTCGACAAGCTTGGCCGATGGATTCGCTGGGTCTTTCTTATCTATTTATTGTTATGGTCGCTATTCACTGGCGGAGCGCTGCTTAATGCATGTGGCGTAGCCGGGACGGGAATCTTTCAGCTTACAAGCGATTTGAAAACGTCGAAAATCATCTGGGGAATCGTTCACTCGCTATTGGGGTTGGGGCTTGTGCTCGCTGGTGGATACAAACTTTTTGAAAAACTCATGTCGGTGTGTATTGGGTTTATGTGCGTCACGGTTATCTCGGCTGCGGTATTGGTTCGGCCCAACTGGTCAGAGGTTTTGTCTGGTCTTCTTACGCCTTCCTTGCCGGCTCATAATACGACTTGGGTGCTGGGTATTCTCGGCGGGGTTGGGGGCACGGCTACGCTTCTTTCTTATGGTTATTGGATTAGAGAGAAGGGCCGGGCTGGGGTGGAAGGTATTCGTATGTGCCGCATCGATTTGGCGTTTGGCTATGCAATGACCGCGCTGTTTGGCATCTCGATGATAATCATCGGATCGACAGTTTCGCTATCGGGGAAAGGGCCTACGGTGGCGATTACCTTGGCGGATAGACTCGCGGAGACGTTGGGTCCAATGGGGCGCTGGGTGTTTCTCCTCGGATTTTGGGGAGCGGTTTTTTCGAGCCTGCTAGGCGTGTGGCAAAGCGTGCCGTATTTGTTTGCCGATTTTTTGTCGTTACAGCGTCGTCAAAGTGCGAACAGGGAAGTACCGGACGATTTAGCTGCGACCATTGGCTATCGCGGTTATCTGTTTGCCCTGGCCATTATTCCCATCCCGCTGCTGTGGGGTTCGGTGGAGTGGGCGCAAAAGTCTTACGCGGTACTCGGGTCTTTGTTTATGCCATTGCTCGCGCTAACGCTGCTATTGATGAACAACCGCACGGCTTGGGTCGGCCGAGAGTTTCGCAACGGGTGGCTGACTAATTTGGTGCTGGTTGCGACGTTGGTGTTCTTTGCTTACATCGCAGGTGATACGGTGTATGCGAAGTTGTTTTGAGCGAGTGTGATGGACGCATTCGTAGGGCAGGTCGTGGACCTGCCTTTACTATTTCGTTGTGCATGATAAGTGTTTGCGGTGCTTGGTGTTCGTGTACACAGAATGTCCTATTTGTTGGCGGAAATAGATTGAGTGTCGATGGTTGAGGCAGGTCAACCTTTCGCTAGTAAGCGAAAGAACGACCGTGCCCTACGTTGTAGGTGATATTGTTTTGAGCAAGGTATAAGCTAATGCGATTGTCAGTGATGGAAAAATTGTTGATAATGCATGAGACTGACTATTGGCGGAACTATAAACGCAGAGGAATAACGGAGAATACGGCATGATTTATCTCGACTACAACGCATCAACCCCCGTGGACCCGGCTGTGCGCGAGGCGATGTGGCCATTTCTCGGCGAGTTTTTTGGTAACGCTTCCAGTGACCATCCTCTTGGCCGAAAAGTAAATGAAGCGGTTGCGAATGCCCGCAAGCAAGTAGCGGATTTGCTTGGCGCTAAGCCGGAGGAAATTTTGTTAACGTCCGGCGGAACGGAATCCAACAATTATGTGATTAAGGGCGTGGCGCGAAAGTTACGTGATCGTGGCCAACACATTATCACGTCGTCAATCGAACACCCAGCCGTCGTCAATCCATGCAAGTCGCTTGAAGGCGAAGGTTTTGAGACTACGTATGTGCCGGTGGATCAATACGGATTGGTTGATGTTCAGGAAGTGATTAGCGCCGTGCGTCCGGATACGATCCTTATTTCGATCATGCACGCCAACAACGAAGTCGGCACGATTCAGCCTATCGCGGAGTTGTCCGAGATTGCACGGGAAGGTGGCATATGGATGCACACAGATTCAGCACAGACGTGCGGAAAACTTTCAACGGATGTTAACGAACTCGGCGTAGATTTTCTGTCTATCGCGGGTCATAAAGTGTATGCGCCGCAGGGGATCGGTGCGTTATATATTCGCGACGGTATCAGCTTGGAGCCGCTGCATCACGGCGCGGGTCATGAAAGCGGGCGTCGCGCGGGCACCGAAGCGGTTCCGGCTATCGTGGGCCTGGGCAAGGCGGCAGAGTTGGCTAAGTCTCACATTGGTGACACGTCTACGGCAGTGTTAAGAGATCGGCTGTGGGAGGGGCTTAGTCAGCAGCTTGGCGATAACGCTGTTTTGCTGGGGCATCCGACAAAACGGTTGCCCAACACGCTCGCGGTCGGATTTCGCCATCGAATCGGCGCAGATATATTGCGCGCGTGTCCGGAACTATGTGCCAGCACTGGGGCGGCATGTCACGCCGCCCATCGGAAACGATCTGCGGTATTAGCTGAGATGAATGTTCCCCAAGACGTCGCTTTCGGTGCGGTACGATTTAGCTTGGGACATCCCACGACACAGGAGGAAATCGATCAGGCTATCGAGCTGATCGTTAAGGCTGTGAGCCAATGTCCTGTCGCATAATCTGCGATTGGTTTACGATTCACTTATTGAAATAAAATCATGACGACATCATCGCAACATCCAGAAACACTGGCCGAACTTAGAGGGAAAATCGACGAGGTGGATCGGCAGATTATCGAATTGTTGGCTGCTCGCAATGATATTGTTACCGACATTGCCCAGTGCAAGCGGGGTGACCGCACTCCGATTCGAGACCCTCAACGAGAGCGACAGCTCATCAGCGACCGACGTGATTGGGCTAACAAGAAAAATCTATCCGGAGATTTCCTGGAAAGCTTGTATCGTCTCATTTTGTGGGGCAGTCGAGATCGACAGGCATCCCTTAAGGCTGAGCTTCCACTGACGACTGAGCCTCGCAAGGTGGCGATCGTGGGAGGCTGTGGGGCCATGGGGACTTGCATCGCCAGATTGTTTAGTGATCTTGGCCACGAGGTGCTGATTGCTGACGTTGATACGGCACTAACTCCCGCCCAGGCGGCCGCCTCAGCCGACGTGGTCATCATTAGTGTTCCTATCGAAGACACGGTAAAGGTCATTCATGACATAGGGCCTTTGGTGCGAGAATCATCGCTGCTCATGGATGTCACCTCTATAAAAACACAGCCCGTGGAAGCGATGTTGAGCGTGACAAATGCTTCGGTCATTGGCACGCATCCTTTGTTTGGACCAACGGTACATTCCTTGCAAGGTCAGCGGGTAGTGTTAACCAAAGGCCGTGGTGATGCGTGGTTGAGTTGGCTGGAGACCATGTTGCATGCCCGCGGCTTGGTGACGATTCAAGCGTCGCCCCGCCGGCACGACGAAGCGATGGCTATTGTGCAGGTGCTTATGCACTTTTCTACAGAAGTGATGGGTATGACGCTGGGCGCGTTGGATGTATCAATACAAGAGACGCTCACGTTTACTTCGCCGATTTATATGATGGAAATGCTCATGACGGGTCGACATTTCGCGCAGTCTCCGCGACTGTATAGCGCAATCCAAATGAATAACGACCTTACCCCTAAAATTGCCCAAGCATTCATTGAGTCTGCCAAGCAGCTCACTGACGTGGTGACGCGCAAGGATGCGGCTGCGTTCGAGAAGATATTTGAAAAAGTTAAAGAAAATTTTGGCTCATTCACGCAGGATGCACTTGAACAATCAAGCTTTTTGATTGATCGTATGGTTGAAAGAACGTAGATGGTTATATAATGTTTGCGCACAAAAAAGCATCGTGGCCACTCAAAAATCGAGCGGCCACGATACTGTTATCTTAATAAGTTATGTTGCAGTAATCTGAGGGCTATGGCTTTCGGCGACCCAAGAAGCTGATGCTTATGTTTTGATTGCCTTCTGGGATATCTAGCAGGGTTACGGTCGAGACGAAATCAAACGTGCCTGTCATGACGTCGGGGTCGTTTGCGTCAAACATGCCAGTGGCGGTGGCTGTGGCGGTCGCCGCTTCTAGTCCAACGGCAAACACTGAGATGTCCGCAGCTAGCGTAAAGCCGGTGGCGTCAGATGTTTGTGCGCCAAAGGTCGCAGCCGCATACTGCAAGCCGGACTGCGCTGTGTTGTGACGCGCGCCGTCGAAGAGGATAGTGCTTCCGAAAATGTCTGCCCCCAGCGTGTTGTCGTTGAATTCCGTCAATTCGCCGTTAGGGCCAAAGGTGATAACGACGAAAGGGACACCCTGGCCATTGATCGCAGTAGTGAAGAATTCCCACGAACTATCAGCCAATGCGATAACACCACTTCCCAGCGTGGCTGTAGTTGATGTGCCATCCGGCAATTGCACGGTAACTTCTGAAGCTAGACCATTGTTGGCAGGCCCACCGCAGCCGTTGACGGTTAAAAATGTTAAACCCATTGCCCCTACAACCAAAACACGAAACATGTGATGCGACATAACTTGTGACTCCCTGTAAACCCAAAGCGAATATAATTCATCTACTCAACGTTAATGTTCCCTTAAACATCGGAAGATGTGCGTCGCGATTTACTTGTTTACATGTTTGTTTAACGACCGAAATGTATAATTGTAAATGTGGACCTGTCACGTAAAGTGACAAGATTATGGCTCTTAGATAAGTGACTATCCTGCACCGATAATTTACGATGTTTTATTATTGGCTAGTGTCGAATAATCTACGCCTGCGGGGTCGTTTATCACCGGCAAGTTAAGACGTGCGGTTTCCAGATATTTATTGGCCGTGCCGGTGTTGAACATCACCACACGATCAGTACGGGTTATCTGACCCTTTACGATAAGCTGCTCGATCGCTAAAACACACGCCGCCGCTTCGGGACAGACCGATATCCCTTCCATCGCCGTAGCCCGATACATCGTGGAGACGATATCGGTCTCCGCCACAGATACCGCCCATCCGCCGCTTTCGCGAATGGCATCGAGAATCATGAAATCACCGACCGCCGCTGGCACGCGCAGCCCGCTCGCGCAGGTATGTGCATTTTCCCAGGGTGTAGCGAATCGTTCCCCGGCTTCAAAGGCCCGGGCAATGGGTGCACAGCCATCACTTTGCACGCTGACCATTTTTGGCATGTTGTCGGCTGTGAGCCAGCCTAGCTCGCGCAGCTCGTTAAACGCCTTCCACATACCAATCAGGCCCGTACCGCCGCCGGTGGGATATACGATGACATCGGGCAAATGCCAGTTGAATTGCTCAGCCAATTCCAGCCCCATCGTTTTTTTACCTTCAATTCGATAGGGTTCTTTCAGCGTTGAGCAGTCAAACCATTTCATTTCGTTGATGCCTTGGCGTACGATTTTCCCGCAGTCTGTAATCAGTCCCTTAACCAGAAACACGTGGGCACCAGCCATGACGCATTCTATCTGGTTGATGACTGGCGTATCTTGGGGCATGAACACAAACGCCTCCATCCCAGCCCGCGCCGCATAAGCCGCCATCGCGCCGCCGGCATTTCCTGCGGTGGGAATAGCGACGCGCTGAATACCAAAATGATGGGCCATCGTAATGGCCAGGGCTAATCCGCGACTCTTAAATGATCCGGTGGGAAGCTGAGATTCGTCCTTAATCCAAAATTGGTCCAAGCCGAATGACTGGGCAAGACGATGCGCGGGAATCAGCGGACTCATCCCCTCACCGAGCGAAACCGGCGTTTCGTCCAGCGGCAGAGGGAGCAATTCTCGATAGCGCCAAAGCGAAGGCGCTCGAGAAGCCAATTTTTCCGGCGAAAGTACGCGCGCTATCGCTGGCAGGTCATAGCGCACCCACAGGGGACGCTCTTTATGTAGAGTCTGAATTTTATTAGCATCCAAAGTGGTGCCGTCGATGGCTGATTCAAGATGAGTTACATAACATGACATAGCGTACTCCCCTAGATAAATAGCCTAGCTTAACGGTCTATGCTACTTCGCTTGTTGCGAAGTGCTAGTTCGTAACGCTTCTAGTCGCCTGAGGCAAGGAAGTGCCGTTGGGAAGGCTTCAGGCCGTATTGTGGTTATTTGGCAAAAATTACAGCTAGTACGGATTGTGGGGTAAAATCACAGTCATTTAGGATTACGCTCAAAACGAAGAGATTACGCCTAGCGTTGAAAAAGTCCGATATGTTGATAATGGACTGGCGTATTGGGCACGGTTATTGCGAGTGAATGTTAGCGCGCTGGATTGACAGGATGAAGAAGTGGTTTAACAATACCGCCCATGAATGGGTTTTGCTTGAGTTCGTTGTGACGAAGTATTGTTGAGCGATGTGGAGCCAAGAAATTTATTTTGCGGAAATGTTCACTGGACATCGCGTTTACCTAATACTGACACAAGCTTAACGGATCGGCTACATCGCCAAGGCGATTGAGCAACCCATGAACGCAACTATGCTTCGACTAACCATAAATTCTATTCTAGCTGCAGTGATGCTCTTGGCAGGTGGTGCCGTAGCGATGATGCTTGTGGCTACGAAACCCACGGCGGCATCGTACGACAACTCGTTTTCGGCGGTGCCAGAGGTCGCGGTTATGCCTGCGACTCGTCGGTCGTTGTCTGAGCCGATTGTAGGCTATGGAAATGTTCGCCCGAAAAACCAGATTAACATTATTCCTGAAGTGAATGGTAAACTAACCAAGGCCCACAAAAACTTAGCCCAGGGGAATATCATTCCAGAGGGCGAATTGCTTTTTGAAATTGATGACACGGTTTACAAGGCCCGCATGCACCAAGCTCAGGCAGAAGTGCGATCTTTAGAGACGGCTTTGCAGCGTCACGATCAAGAGCAGCGAAATCTTAACGAACGAATCGCCAATCTTGAAGAAATAGCTGGGATCGATCTACGGGATTACGAAACATCCAAGGCATTATACGAAGTCGACAAAGTGGGAACTTCTCGCGATATCGATTTGGTGCATCAAAAATATCTGAAACAACATGATGCCTTGGTTAGTCTGAGAAATAGCGAGGCTATGATTCCTCTGTTAAAGCTTGAGACACATGCTCAGTTAGATGCGGCTAGGGCGAGGCTCGATCAGGCTTTGCACGATTTGGAGAATACGAAAATTTTCTGTCCGTTTCGCGCTCGCGTGGAATCGGTCATTGCTCAAGAATCGCAAGTGGTCACGGCTCATTTTTCCATAGCTACACTTACGGATTTAGAGGCGTTTGAGATATCAGTGAGTGTTGATCCTCGCGATCTGCCATGGTTGGATCAATCTATCCAACCGGCTGCGCTTAAACTGGCTGATGAGCCAACCGGGCCACCTGTGGCGGTTCGATGGTCGTCGCCGAATAAGAAATTCACCTGGCAGGGTCAAGTATCTCGCTTTGAGCGTATGGACGAGACGACGCGCACGGCTCGGTTGGTGGTTGAAATTCGCGATGTGGATATGAAGGCTACTGTCGGTGTTGGCGATGACAACAGGCCTTCACTTTCGATCGGTATGTATTGTCGTGCGGATCTTCCGGCTGCTCAATTGTCAGAGGCTGTGCTGGTTCCGCGTCATGCGGTCTACGATAATCGATTCGTCTACGTGGTCGAGCTACAAGGCGATTCTAACATTGGCACGTTAGCCCGTCGTCAGGTTCCTTTGCTTCGTACTATTGGCGACGAAGTGCTTGTCGATCATGAGGGCCGAAGCGAGCGTGATATTTGTGAGTTGCTGCCAAGCGATTTCGTAGTCACTTCACCGTTGTTGCGTCCAATCGTGGGCATGAAAGTGTCGCTACGAAACGACATGCTAGCGAAGGCTGGCACGACTCCGGCTCAGCCTATGGTCAATCGCGTACAGCTCGTATCTCATACCGACTAACACCCGCGTCAACTAGTTTGTCGACGCATAAGACAAAAAACATGCAAAGATGATAAGTTCGCAGCTAAGTTGAAAAGTGAAGGCGTAGAAATTTCACGCCGCACGGTAGCTAAGTATCGCCAGCAGTTGAGCATCCCCTCCGCCAGTTTTAGAAATCATCTGTGCTACCACATGAGCTATAGGATGCTGACATCAGGCTTGCGCTAGGTACTCTGAACGCTGCCCATTCTCACTCAACATCTTTCCGCCGTAGTCAACAACTCATAATGTAGGTACATTGTGCCTGCGCATGGCTGTAGAGTTTACGTACATGGAATTATTACAAACGCCTAGGTGGTTTTTCATATCATGCTGAGCCGAAGATTACTTTTATTCGTGCCCGTTCTTTTTTTGTTAATTAACGGCTGCGATAGACAAGATGAGCAGGCCTCATCAGCCCCCAAAGAACTCGTTGTCTATTACAGCATCGACGAGAGTTTCGCGCGCGAGGTTCTTGATGAATTCGAAAAGCGTAGCGGAATCAAATTGCTGCGTATTGGCGATACCGAAGCGGGTAAGACCACCGGGCTAGTCAATAAGATCATGCGTGAAGCGCAATCATCTAAGCCCCGAGCAGATGTGTTTTGGTCGAGCGAAATTTTTCAAACCATTCGTCTAGCCAGACTAGGCTTGCTCTCGCCGTATGATTCACCCGCCGCGGAGGACATTCCCTCGCCATATAAAGACCCGCAACATCGCTGGACCGCCATGGCCCTGCGCGGTCGTGTGTTGGCTTATGATCCCCAGCGCACCGAAGCTGCGGCGCTGCCCCAGTCATGGCGCCAGTTAGCCGAGCCTAGGTATGCGGTTGATTTAGCCATCGCCAACCCGCTATTTGGCACCACCCGAGGACATGTCGCGGCCATGTTTTCGCTGTGGGGGGCCAAGCCTGCTACGGCGTTTCTTCAGGGACTCAGTGACGAGGGCGTGACCGTTGTCGATGGTAACAGCTCAGCCGTTCGGGCGTTGATCGCTGGTCAAGTGCAGTATGCTATGACCGATACGGATGACGTTTTGATGGCACAGAGAAGCGGCGCGTCTGTGGATATGCGATATTTGGATATGGGAGATGGCGGCACGTTATTTATACCCTGCACGGTAGCCCTGATTAAAGGCGGACCTCACGAGGTCCAGGCCCGCGCGTTAGTCGATTATCTCGTGAGCGGTGAAGTTGAGCGCATGTTAGCTCAGAGCGAATCACGCAATATACCTGTCCGTCAATCGCTGCGACAAAGCTTGACTATATCAATGCCCCCGTCCTCTCAGGTTGGTTACGAAGATGTCGTTGATGCCATGGACGAAGCGGTGGCCTGTGTCCGGAAAATTCTCCTAAGGTGAAAACATCCGTGATAGGTAAAGCGATCATCGGCGCAGCTTGGCTTGCATATATATGCGTTTTGATTTGGCCAACGTTCGCTTTTCTGGGGGCGATTGCGTTAGAGGCTTCTGCTGGCGACGAACTGTTCGGATCATTTTCGCGATGGCTTGGTCTGATAGGCAAAAGCGTGTGGATGGCGCTGGTTGCGACATTGGCTACGCTGGTTTTTTCTATCCCGGCTGCGGTGCTAATCGCACGAGCAAATCGATCACTCGATCGACCAGTGTTTACAGCAACGCTGTTTTCGATCGTGCTCGCGCCCCCTATGGTCTACGTGTTTGGCTGGCAGCGTTTAATTTCGGGAGTGGGTGGTTCGCCCTTAGCCTGCGTAGCGGTTTGGTCGCTTTGGGCATGGCCTATGGCGGCGGTACTGCTTGGATGGGGGTGGACGCACGTTGGCCGAAGTTCGTTCGAGGTGGCCTGGCTTCAAACTTCACGCGCCCGCGCATTGTTGCACGTTGGCTTACCAGCCATGCGACATTATATAGCTATGGTCGCCTGCTGCTGCTTTGTGTTTTTCTTTAACGAATACAGCGTGCCCCATGCTTGTGGGCTGATTGTTTATGCGACAGAATTATTGGGCTGGGCGACGAGTACGCGTGGTGCCGCAGCCGTTGTTTGGCCCGCGATACCTTCGGTTGGCGTAACTCTGCTAGCCGTCTGCACAGTACTTTGGCTGGCGGTACGTATGCCCGGTGAGCAGGCCGAATATCATCAAACTGACAACATAGTGACACCAAACGCTTTTGCAAAAGGGCTTACGCTGATCTTACTGTGCGTGTCTATTGTCGTTCCTATCGGCGCATTGTGTGTGAAGTTATTCAGTGCGGCTGCGATGATCGAGGCGTGGCAGACTTATGACCACGACTTATTAATGTCGTTGTCCGTGGCCGGTATCGCTGGCTTGGTGTCCGTGATAATGGGGTGGGGGATCGCACATGCTACAGGGGCAGGCGGGATGGGTGTTGCGATGCGAGGGATTTTTGTATTGTCGATTCTGTTTGGGGCTGCGCCGGGTGCGCTGGTGGGAGAGACGTTCATCGCAGCTTACAACGCCGGTCCGCTCGGCTGGGTGTACGATCATTGGCCCATCGTCATGCTAGGCAACGTCGCGCGGTTTGGCTGGATAGCTATGCTAGGCGGATATTTGTTAGCTCGCTTCGCCGACCGCGATTTACATGCCCAAGCTGGCACGGACGGCGCGGACAGGGCTGGCATACTAGCTCAGCTGACGGTCATGATGTATTGGCCCATATGGCTAGCGCTGGGCGCAGTTGTCGCGGCTTTGTCGATGGCCGAGTTACCCACCTCAGCGATGCTACGCGTACCGGGTTTTACGCCGATGGCTCACTTAATCGTAGAAAAGTTCCATCGCTTTGAAGATGGCATGCTGGTTTCGCTGAGCGTATGGCTGATTCTGGCGTCGCTGTGCGCTGCGCTGGTGTTAGCCTTGGCCAGTATGTCCCTTCGTAGATACCGATGATGACCTCGGCGAAGCAATTATTCCTTCTGGCTTCCCCGTTTAGGTCTGTGGCTTGCAGGTCACATTATGTTTGAGGTTCGTTCGTGTGTTAGGGGTGATATCTCACGTGTGTAACACCTGACACGGGTGCGAAGTGGCGGATTTGTGTCGAACGATATTTGCGTCTAAAGTACCCTGAAATATAGTTGTGTTAGAACCGAGAGAGAGGGCTTATTTTGCCACGCAAAAAACTAAAATTTAAAGCAGTGATTGAATATTTGTCGATCATTGATGGCAAGGGCAAGGTTGACGAGGCCCTTGATCCCAAGCTTGATCCCAAGCTATTGCTACACATCTACCGGCTCATGCTGACTGCCCGTCGATTGGACGAGCGGTGTATCAATATGCAGCGGCAGGGGCGCATCGGCACTTATGGCCCATGTCGGGGACAAGAGGCTGCGCATTGTGCAGCGACGGTGGTGATGGAACCGGAAGATTGGGTTGTACATGCCTTCCGTGAGCCTGGCTCTTTTTATCATCGAGGTTGGCCTTTAGAAACCGTGCTCAAGTTTTGGGGCGGTTATGAAGAAGGTTGTCGGCCACCGGAAGGCGTCAACGATACGCCGATAGCCGTGCCTATTGCCTCGCAGGTTCCCCATGCGATGGGGCTAGCTTGGGCGATGCATTGTAAAGGTGATAAACACGCGGTGCTATGCTATTGTGGAGATGGCGGTACTAGCGAAGGCGATTTCCACGAAGCGATGAACTTTGCTGGTGTCTATAAACTTCCCTTGGTGGTGTTGATACAAAATAATCAATGGGCGATTTCGATTCCACGAGAGAAGCAGACCGCATCCGAAACGATCGCTCAAAAAGCGATTGCTTATGGTGTTGAAGGAATCCAGGTGGACGGCAACGATCCGTTGTCAGTCTATGTGGCTACCAAAGAGGCGGTAGACAGAGCAAAGTCTGGTGGCGGTTGCACCCTAATCGAAGCGGTGACTTATCGTCTTGGCGTGCATACCACGGCTGATGATCCTAAGAAATATCGCACGGACGAAGAAGTGGCGAAGTGGGAAAAACTGGATCCAATACCTCGATTCCAAAAATATCTCGTCGAGCGCAAGATGCTTGATAAGACATCGATAGATAGCATGGAGAAAGAAATCTTGGCTGAGGTTGCCGGTGCGGTTGAGCGCTATGAGGCTAGCCGCGATGTCGATCCGCTAGATTGTTTTGATTATTTGTTAGCTGAAATGCCGCAGGAATTGATTGATCAACGGGCAGAATTTGCGGCTTGTATTGAGCGCGAAGGCATTGGATTGGGGCATTAAATTATGTCAAGTATTCCTACAACACGGAGACCCGGCAGTAATTCTAAAAGTAGTTCACCCAGCGGTAGTTTTAATACCGACGCGGGCGATCAAGATAGTGGGACTAACGCCATGACGATGTTGACGATGGTAGCTGCGATTAATCGCGCGATGGATGACGCCTTGAGAACCGATGATTCTGTCGTGCTGTTAGGGCAAGACATCGGCGTAGACGAAGGCGTGTTTCGCGCGACGGCTGATCTGTTAGCACACTATGGTGATAAGCGGGTGATCGATACGCCGCTGGCTGAGGGTGCGATCATCGGTGGTGCGATTGGTATGGCACTATATGGGCTAAAGCCCGTTGCTGAGATGCAGTTCTCGGGGTTTGCCTATCAGGGCTTTCATCAGGTAGAGCAGCATATGTCTCGCTTTCGTAATCGTACACGCGGCCGATACGGCGTGCCGATGGTGATTCGCATGCCTTATGGCGGCGGTATTCGTGCGGTCGAGCATCATAGTGAAAGTCGAGAAGCCTATTATGCTCATACCCCAGGCATTATCACAGTTATCCCCTCGACACCGCGAAATGCGCGGGCCTTGTTGCTGGAATCGATACGCCATCCTGACCCTGTCATCTTCTATGAACCTAAGCAATTATACCGAGCTTTTAAGGAGGAGGTGCCAGACGAGCCGGAGTATATGCCGCTAGGCAAAGCTCATGTGGCTCGTGAAGGCAGCGACCTTTCCATTATTTCATATGGGGCCATGATGCGACCTTGTCTTGAAGCGGCTGAGGATATTGCTGAAGCAGATGGGGCTTCTATTGAAGTGATCGATTTGCTTACGGTATCTCCCCTGGATACGGAAACGATTATCCAATCGGTCGAAAAAACTGGTCGGGCGATCGTTGTTCATGAGGGGCCTCGCAATTGTGGTATTGGTTCAGAAGTTGTGGCCCGGATTGTGGAACGGTCTTTGGACCATCTGGAGGCACCGATTCGCCGAATTACTGGATTTGACGTACAATTCCCTTACTTCGCGCGAGAGCGGGCTTTTTTGCCGAATGCAGATCGCATCGCTCATGGTGCCCGCGAAGTGTTGGCGTTCGAGTAAGCTCGCTTACTGTCGTATAGGCAATGGTTATGCCTACGACGGTTTTAGGGGCAGACGTACTTTCTAATTGCTTTTGGCTACCACCCTTGGAGTTAAGTTGATGTCTAAGGAATTCGCTCTTCCTGATCTTGGTGAAGGTATTGCGGAGGCGCAGATCATTCGCGTGCTTGTAAACGTGGGTGAATCTATCGCCGAAGATCAGTATCTCATGGAGGTTGAAACCGACAAAGCTGCGGTCGAGATACCTTCCCCTTATTCCGGCAAAGTGTTGCAAGTACATGTGAAAGATGGGCAGACAGTCAACGTCGGCGACGTGGTTGTTACCTTTGAAGATAGCGGCGCGGCCACACCAGCTGCGGCTACCCCAGCTAAAGCCCATAAAGCTGCGCCATCCGCGTCTCCGGTTGCTACGACTACGACTACGGCTGCGTCTTCGACGTCGACTGCGAATAGTGCGCCGCGAAGGACGACATCTGCCGCAGCCCCAGCCGTACGAAAATTCGCGCGTGAGCAGGGTATTGATCTGGATAGCATTACGGGCAGTGGGGCTGGCGGACGCATTACTAAATCTGATGTAGAAAACGCTATTTCCAGTGGCGGGGCGTCGTCGCCATCGGGAGCTTCGTCCGCGCCGTCCATGTCGCGTGCCGCGGCTGCGCCGGCTGGTATTCCGGCGGGTGAGGCTGGCAGTGATAGCTGGGGAAAGACTTGTCGCGTTCCGATGAGTCAGATTCGCAAAACTATTGCCAAGCAGATGTCACGTTCAGCGTTTACAGCTGTCCATGTGACACACTGTGACGATATTGATATTACTGAGCTAGACCACATACGGCGTGATCTTAACGAAGCTACGGGTGACGATCCTAAGTTGACGTTGATGGCCTTTGTGATTCGTGCGGTTTGTTTGGGTCTGAAAAAACATCCGATCTTTAATGCCTCGTTAGATGAAGACCTCGGCACGGTGATTTACAAGGAATATGTGAATATCGGGATTGCGGTCGATACGGAGCGCGGTCTGGTGGTTCCTGTGATGCGAAATGCGGACCAGCTCTCGCTGCGCGGTATCGCCCATGAACTACGCTTGTTAGCAGATCGCATTCGAGATAATAAATTTGCGATTGAAGATTTACGTGGCGGTACGTTTACGATTACCAATGTTGGCGCGTTGGGTGGCACGGTGAGTACGCCGATTATTAACTATCCTGAAGTCGCGATTTTAGGGCTTGGCCGTTCGCGTAAGGTGCCGGTTATTGATGACGGCGAGTTGGCGGAGTCGCTGCAGTTGCCCATGAATCTTTCATTTGACCATCGAGTGACTGACGGTGCGAACGCCGCGCGATTTGCTGGTGATATTATCAGCTACTTGAATACGCCTGCTAGATTTATGCTGGATTGATTTTATACCCGGCGAAAACCGTGACAGATTGTTTTGAAGTGGCTGATGCATTTGTAGGATTGAAATTGCAATTTATTTCACATGTCTCAATAGTAGGCAAGGGAACCTAACATGGTTGTAGGTGAGTTCACGCAGGAGACGGATCTTCTTGTCATTGGTGGAGGACCGGGCGGCTATCATGCTGCTTTTGGGGCGGCACAGCATGGTATATCAACGACCCTTGTAGAGCGGATGCCCGTGCTCGGTGGCGTCTGTCTGCAACGTGGCTGCATTCCCTCAAAGACCTATTTGTCCATCGTGGAGCTTATTCACGCCGCAGCCAGTGCCAAAGAGAAGGGTATTGATTTTGGCAAGCCCAAGATCGATGTGGATGCAATTCGCGCGTATAAAGAAAGTGTCATTGATAAACTCTCGGTCGGGCTAGCTAGTCAGTGCAAAAAGTTTGGCGTAGAGCGAGTGAAAGGCACGGCGGAGTTTGAAGATGGCAAGCATGTTGTCATTAAAGATGGCGATATTGCCCGCGTGAAGTTTCGCCGGGCTATCATTGCGACAGGCTCGCGGGCGATTCGTCTGCGTGACATTCAAATTGATTCGCCTCGTGTGCTTACCGCGCGCACGGCACTAGATATGAAAGATATTCCCAAGACGCTTGCGGTGATAGGCGGAGGGTATATTGGTTTAGAATTAGGTCAGGTATACGCGGGGCTTGGCTCAAAGGTAACTGTCATCGAGATGACACCGACGCTGCTACCTGGCGCGGACCGTGATTTATGTCGTCCCTTGTTCAAGCGGCTCGAATCTGAGTTTGTCGAAATATGCCTAGAGACTCGGGTCGTTAGCATGAAAGAGACGAAAGACTCGATCACGTTGGGGATTGAGGGCAAGAATGTGCCTAAATCCAAAAAATTCGACAAGGTATTGGTGGCTGTGGGACGCGTGCCAAACTCGGGGGATTTGGGATTGGATAAAGTCGGCGTGCAGGTCGACGAGCGGGGTTTCATTCAAGTTGACGCAGGTTTTGCAACAACCTCGCCTAAAATATTCGCCATTGGTGACGTCATCGGCAATCCCATGTTGGCCCACAAAGCGCTGCACGAAGGTATGATTTTGGCTGATAGGCTCGCTGGTAAAGACGTAGTTTTTGAACCACGAGCGATCCCAGCCGTTGTATTTACTGATCCCGAAATAGCCTGGGCAGGGGTGACAGAAGCAGAGGCAAAGGCGCAGGGTCTGGACTATGCCATCAAGAAAATGCCTTGGTCAGCTTCGGGCAGGGCGGTCGCTTTAGGGCGAACCGATGGGCTGACTAAGATGATATACGACAAGACATCGGGCCGGCTGCTGGGCGTGGGGATTAGTGGTATTCATGCCGGCGAAATGATTGCGGAAGCGGTGCTGGCTTTGGAAATGGGCGCGGTTGGACACGACATTGCATCTACCGTTCACCCACATCCTACGCTCTCGGAGATGATGAGCGAAGTGGCGCATATGATTGATGCGTAATGAAAAACTTTCGCAGGCGCGCTAGGGGGTAGCGCGTACGGTTTTTGATCCACGGGGGATACGTGATATGCTCAAGGCCATCGCTCACGAATTGGCTACTCATCTGTCGATCGCTGCGGATAGCCGCATCGTAGTCGGTGTGTCTGGCGGCCCTGATTCCATCGCGCTGTTGCATCTGCTTTATTCGCTCAATCAACGGTCTGGCTGGCAACTAAAGCTTCACATTGCCCATCTCAACCATCAATTACGTCCTGAAGAAGCTGAGGCAGATGCTGCTTTTGTGCAGGGCGTCGCCGACGATTATAGCCTGCCCTGTTCCATCGATCAGCGAGACATCGCTTCGCTCTCCGCGCCGACCACGGCGGGTCTCGAGGAGGTTGGTCGTCATGCACGCTATGCGTTTTTTGAAAGAGTGTGTTTAAAAGTCGGTGCCAAAATAGTGGCAGTTGGCCATCATGCAGACGACAACGCCGAAACTATTTTGCATCGCATCTTGCGTGGTACAGGTTTGCGCGGATTGGCTGGCATCCCAGCCAAACGACCGCTACATTTTGATAGCGAGATAAACTTGGTGCGTCCGCTACTGCGTGTTACACGAAAAGCCATATGCGAATATCTCAGTGATGCGGGTGTGGCTTATCGTGAGGATAAGAGTAACGAGTCCAATGAACCGATGCGCAACCGCATGCGTAATGTGATATTGCCACAAGTTGAAAGCCAAGTTAATCCGCAAGTTCGCGATGCGCTCACGCGGCTTGGGGAGCAGGCGCAATGGTTAGAAGAATATCTGAGTGAAACGGTGCAGCGCACGTTTGAAACGTTGGTCATTGCCCGGACCGATCAGGAATTGATTCTAAATGGCGAAGTCGTCGCTCGAAAAAGCCGGATCGTGCAGACAGAGTTGGTCCGCTTAGCTTATCGATCATTTGGCTTAGGCGAACAAAACTTATCCTTTGTGAACCTGGTGGCTGCCGTCGATTTAATTGGTGATTCAACCAGCGGTAAGCACGTACAATTGCCGGGCGGTATGGAAATTGAGAAGCGGTATAAGCAGCTCGTGTTTTCATTTCCGTCGGACGAGCCGCGTGAAGCTATTTCACCGGAAATAGCCGTGCATGTGCCGGGGAAGACTACGCTACCCATTCGGCGATTAGTCATTGATTGTACGATCGAGGATGTTGTGGCAGCTGATATTCGCAAGTTGCGCGACAAAGCTAGCCCTTTGGAGGAGTATGTTGATTTCGATGCCGTTCGGTTGCCGTTGGTGGTTAGGCCACGCCGTTCGGGAGAGCGGTTTTTTCCGTTGGGGGCACCGGGAACAAAAAAACTATCCGACTTTCTGGCCGATGCCAAGGTAAAGCCACTTGCCCGACAGCAGGTCGCTGTGCTGTGCGACCATCTCGGTCCTATTTGGATTATTGGCTATCGCATTGACGATCGTGTCAAGATAACGTCACTGACACGCCGCGTGTTGCATCTTCAAGCTCGTCCTTTTGAGTCGATTCAGCCATAGTGATTTCGCAAGCCATTCAGCCAGGATCAGTTAATCGTTATAAGGCGATGTCGAAGGGGTGTTGGCTAGTTTTTGCGGTGGCCTTGTTGTTGCGCGCTGGTTGGGGCATGTGGCGCATGGCGCATGACCAGGGAGACGTGTCGTTAGAGTTTCCCGACGAGCAGCAGTATTGGCGGATGGCTACTTCGTTCGCTCAGGGAGATGGGTTGCGTGATGAGTTTGGCTTTCGGGCTACGCGCATGCCGTTGTATCCGGGGATGTTATCAATTTTTACGCAGATGCCGTCTGGTATTTTATTGGCGAAAGTTAGTCATTGGTTGTTCGGCGCGGGCGCAGCTATGCTGGTCGCGATGCTAGGACGCCAACTGTTTTCGCCGGCGGTAGGCATCGTCGCAGGATTGTTGGTAGCATTCGATCCTTTCCTCATATTTTTCTCGTCACTGCTATTAACGGAAACGTTATTTATTCTTGTGTCGATAGCGCTTTATCTATGCATGCGTCCAATGATGATGTGTAAGCCGGTCGATCAAGGTTGGTCGAATTGGCTCGTCGTTGGGTTGATGTCGGCCGTGTGCGTTTACGTACGGGAGTCGTGCCTTGGCCTGGTGATGTTAATGTGGCTGTGGCTTGTGTTTTGTGCCAAGGCGCGGACGCGGGCCATCGGTGGCGCGGCGTTGGCTATGCTGGTGGTAGTTGTGGCATTATGGCCTTGGGCGGCGCGGAATAGTCGGGTCGCTGGCGAATGGTGCTGGCTGACTCATCGCGGCGGTGTTTCGCTTTATGATGGCGTTGGGCCTCAGGCGGATGGTAGCAGCGATTTGGGCGATGTTCAGATGATGTCAGAAGTGCGTGATTTGGACGAAACTGCGTGGAATCGCTGGTTCATGACGGCTTCGTGGGAGTCTATGCGTCATGATCCGGCCCGCATTGTAAAATTAGCTGGGGTAAAATTATTACGCCTGTGGAATCCGCTTCCCAATGTCGAAACTTATCAATCTTCGGCTGTGCGGGCGATTTCGGCGATCTGGACGATACCGATTTATGGATTTGCCCTTGTCGGGGCATGGCGGTTGTCGAGAATAGGGGGCAGCGGCAAATGGCGCATCACGGTTTGGCTGCTCTTGCCCGTGATATATATCAGCGGGGTGCATTGTTTGTTTGTAGGCAGCGTCAGATATCGTTTGCCAGCGATGCCTATGCTAGAGTTATTAGCGGCGTGGGCTGTGGTCTGGCTATGGGAGCGGCGGTTGGTACATAGAACTAAATCATCATGAGCAAGCGTATGGCATCATCACGCAGTTCAAGCGAAAGTCCTCGCGCTCGTCGGGGCCTGCCGAGGTGGGCGTACGTCGTGATGTTTGCCGTTGGTATTTGCGTCGGTATTGGTTTTGTGCTGTCTTTGGTATTAAACGAAGAGCAAATGCGGTTCGCAGCCCAGTCTTATCTGCAACGACATATCAACGCTAACGTAACTATCGAAAAGGCTACCTTCTCGTGGTTCGACGATTTGCGATTGCAAAATGTTCAAATTCACGCGGCGCCGTCTAAGGATGAAACGGCTAACGCTGAAACAAATAAGCCCGGGCCACCCATCTTTGCGTGCCGTGAACTCATCGTGACGCCCGATTTTATGTCCATGCTCAAAGGCGACTTACGCATTAAGACAATTTTAGCTGTTGAGCCTACGTGTACTATCGTGCGTGACGCGGAAACGGGTAAGACAAATTTGGGCACGCTCGTTTGGATGGGTGTAGGAGAGTCAAGCGACGAATGGCAAGACCCCCCATCGATGGAATTGCGCAAGTCGCGCGTGGTTGTCGTGCAGCAGCGCGACGGGGAAGACACCTTGGTCGAGCAGATAGATTTGGAAGTTCGGGGAAAGCTTTCGGCTCAAGACAACAAGTTTTATGACGTGGTATGGCAGCGATTGGGTGATGTGCCGGTTAGCGGCCATTCGCAGCTTGATTTGACCACCGGGCGGGCGCGTAATATTGAGGGTGGCTTACCTTGGATGTCTGTCGAGACCGTGATGATCGCTGTCAACGCGAAGTACGACACTGTTGGCGTATGGTCGGACCTTCTTGGATTAAGCGGGACGGTTCGGATTAAAGACTACGACTTTGGCCAAGGCGAGAAGGACGATCATCCACGTTCCGCGACGATTGAATTGGACGGCGCTCGTTTGTCCGTGCCGATTAACGCGGAAGAGGAGAAGGTCGACTCTGATCAACGATACTTACGATTTGAAAAAGTGCAGGGTTTCGTCGAACTATCAGCGGAGCAGGTACACGCGGAGTTTGACGGTAGGTTTCATGGTAGCCCTTGCCATGCTGTTTTCACGTTGCGCAGTGGCGGCAAGGAATTAAATTCGTTGGATGACGTGGACCTTGAGGTGCAGTTAAGTGTCTCGAACCTGTCGCTTCCTACAGCCGTCCCTGAATTGAACATGTATGAATCTCGCTTTGTGGCACGTTGGCCTAAATTGGCTAAGTTTTACCGCGATTTTGATCCGCATGGCCTGCTTGATATTGAATTTGACGCTAGCAAGATCGCTGGTCCAGACGAACCACTGCGTGTTAAGAGAATGATTGTCAAAGCAGTTGATGCCGATGCGAGTTGGCGAGGATTTCCTTACCGCGTGTCGAAGCTCGTGGGGAATATCGACATTACGCCTAATGGCATTTCGATCAACGCATTGCAAGGCTATCATGACGAGGGCGTGGTGACGGTGGATGGCACGCTGTCGCGATTGGGTAAAGGCGCAGCTGCGGATATTCGCATCTCAGGCGACAAAATTACCATCGATGAAGCGTTATGCCAGGCGTTAGCCCTGAAAAATAAACCTGTGTGCCGAGATTTCGTGCCCAAGGGTGAAATACAAATTCGGACGCATTTGACCAGGCCTGAAGGCACGATCGAACAATCGGCTAAGTGGGTAGTTAGCAGCGAAGTCACGTTTGAAAATCTTTCCGCTGAGTATGTGAAGTTTCCTGTGACTGTCGATAGTTTGTCGGGGAAAATCGTTTCTGAACCTGGGCATGTGACATTGGTAGGGTTGCAAGGCCTCGCGGGTCAGGGTCGCGTTGATGTCGCAGGTGATATGTGGTGGTCGGAAAATAAGCTCAGTCGCATGGATGTCACAGTCAATGGCTATGACATACAAATTGAGGGTGATGTGATTTCGGCCTTGCCGGATAGTGTTCGGAGTAAGGTGGCAGCGTTTCATCCGCAGGGTTTTGTGCAGGTAGTTACGCAGTTAACCAAAAAGGAGTTCGAGCCTAAGGTCAGTCATCATTCGTCGATAACGCTGAAGACGGTCGACATTAGACACGATCGTTTTCCGATCCCCATTGTTGAAATGACGGGTCGAATGGATGTTACAGCCACGGGGGTTACGTTTGACTATATTCGTGGAAGCTATGGGCAAGCGTCGGTTGCGGCGTCAGGCTCGGTCGATCATTTCGCCTCGCAACCATCACCTCATGTAACAGTGCAGTGTGCTGGTCTAACGCTTGACGAGCAGCTATACGAACATCTGCCCGAAAGACTTCTCCCCTGGCTACGCGCTTGGCGCGTAGATGGGCCAATTGATTTACAGGTGAATGTCGACGACCAGCAAGCGTCTGGTGTAACGGATACACGCATAGTGGCTAACTTAGAGGGCGTGACAGTGAGACATCCGCACTTGCCTCTTCCATTAGAGGAAGTGCAAGCGGTTATCACCATTGATAGTAATGGTGTCCATGCGTTTGGCATTTTAGCCGAGTACGGTGATGCGCGGGTGCAGGCGAGTGTCGATGTGTTACCGCAAGATCATGAAACGAATGCGACGATGTCCATGACGGTTCGTGATTTGCCGTTGGATGCTGCGACCCGAAGCATTTTTCCTGATTCGGTCGGGCAGGTATGGGATAAGCTCATGTTAGATGGCCGGGTTGATCTGCTCGTCGATCGTCTTCATTACGCGCGTCCCCAAGCCAGCGAAAAAGGTACGTGGGCGGTCCAGGGCCGCGTGGCGCTGCACGACGTCGCCAGTGAAACAGTGCTCGATCTTCAAGGCGCGGAGGGCGGCTTTACGATAGGTGGTATGCTCGTAGATGCCCAAGGAGCTACGACATTAACCGGAAATGTGAAGCTTGATACGGTGCATCTTCTAGGTCGTTCGCTTGAAAACGCGGCTTGTCCATGGTCACTGGTACGTGTGGCTGATGGTGATGGCCAAATTACGATTGATAGTTTTCAGGCGGAAATTTATGGCGGGTCTGCGACCGGGCAAGCGCGTTTGATGTTCGGGAAACAGCCAGCGAATTATCATGTGTCTACCGTCATGCATGGCGTCGGAATTGATTCACTGATTCAAAATAATGGGCGTGCCGATGACACTTCCAAGAAAATGGACATCGGTGGCGTGGTAGATGCGCGGGTGCATCTTACGGGGCTAGTTGGTGACACGCGATCAAGACGCGGCGCAGGTCGTGTGGAGCTTCGCGAAGGGCATATGTACCGTCTACCGCTGGTCTTGGCGATTCTTCATGTCGTTAATCTTTCCTCGCCACAAGAAAATGCTTTTCAAGATGCGGAGGTTGACTTTTTTGTGCTGGGAAACCGTCTTGAGTTGAGCAGCGTGGTGTTGCGCGGTACGGCTATCGCGTTGATGGGGACGGGAACGGCGACGTTGCCCGATTTTGGTTTGAACTTAAACCTCATCAATATCAGCCCGCATCAGTGGGCCAGGATTCCGGGCTTGACCGATTTTCTCGAAGGCGCATCGCGGGAGCTTGTCGAGCTTCACATTACAGGCCCAGCGTCTCAGCCTTCTGTGACGCCGCGACCACTGCGGGGCATAAGCGAAGAGCTGAAACGCTTGTTTCAAAAGCGCAAACCCAAACCCATCCGAGCGGCGTCTTCATAATCCAAGCAAGGCTACGCACGTATTCTGTCGATACCACCAGCACGAGGAAATGCTTATGATATTAGGGGATAATGCGTGACAAATAGTAGCTCTATAAACGAAGTTCGTGCGGCGGATAGCCTGGCGGGACAATCGTTGGCTCCGCCACCACTTTTGCGTGCCGGTTTTGCTGGTTTACTTATGGGATTAGCCAATCTCGTACCCGGCGTGTCCGGCGGTACGATGGTGGTCATCATGGGCTTGTATGACGAGTTCATATCCAGCGTCGCGGATGTCGCCCGGTTGCGATTCTCGCGTAGAGGTATCATATTTCTAGCGACTTTGGGCGGGGTTGCGATAGTTACGATTGCTGTTTTAGCTGGGACGTTAAGTCGCGCGGTCACGGCTTATCCTTCCATGATGTTTTCTTTGTTTATTGGCCTAACATTAGGTGGCGCGCCAGTGTTGATTCGCATGTTATCCGGTAATCGGCGTATGGCAGTTTTTGGCGGCGTTGTCGGAGTGTTGATGATGGCTGGTATTGCCATGACCGCCAGTGAGCCTGTAGACAAAGAGGCTATCAAAGAAGCGGTCGCAGCCGGGACGCTGGTAATACAGCCTGCTTATGGTCGCGACCTCGCAGCCGGTGCCCTAGGCATGTCAGCCATGGTTTTGCCAGGTATATCCGGCGCGTATATGTTGCTCATCCTCGGTCGTTATGAAACGATTCTCGCGGCTATTGCTGCCGCGAAATCTTATGCCATCTCCGGCGGCACGGATGGCGATCCGATTACCTTTCTGGGCGTGATCGTTCCAACGGCGATTGGGTCAGTGTTGAGTCTTGTGTTGCTTAGCAATTTTTTGAAGTGGATGTTGGTCCGGCATCGAACCTGGATGATTGGTCTGTTGTTGGGCATGCTCGTTGGCTCGGTGTTTTGCATTTGGCCATTTGATCCTGCTAGCACAGGTAGTGACTATGTGTTCGGCGGACTGTTGGCGTTAGCTGGTTTTGTCGGTACGGCCAGCCTGTCGCGCATCACAGCGTAGGATTATTTTCATGCGTCAGATGGTTAGAGTAGAAATGGATCCTGATCCCTGTCGTCCTCATCGTCATCAACTTTCCATTGGTCAGCTTCACTGGCCTCGTCGATTTCGCGTTCCATATGTTTGAACATTTTTTCTTGTAGCGGTGCAAAACGACGGTGCATGGCTTGGGTCGCTTCATTCGATCGCGTGAGCGCCATCAACTGTACGAGTTGCAACTTGGACAGGCATTCGGGTTCCTTAATGGTCGAAAACGGGTCACATCGAAGGTTTGGTGATCCATCCGCATGTTGGTGATAGAATTCACAATCTTTGCAATGTAGCATGGTCTGTAAGGTTCTCCATTTAGCCAAGACAACCGAGTACCCCGGCATCATAGGGCAGGCAAGCATTTACCAAGCGTAGTATATCTCATTATGGGAATTCTCGCGGTTCAAAAAGCGAATTTCCCGATTTTTTTAATAACTTTACACTTGCGGAAAGCGCAAAAATGTGGGAAATTGTTGATATATTAATTGTCCCCTAACCGACCCGTCCCCCCATGGGTCGGTTTCCCCCAAGGCCCGGTCTACCCCACCGGGCCTCCTTTTTATACTTTCATTTTTACAGCCAAGCCGAATATATCTTACGGAATGAGGCCGTCGCGCTGCATCGGCTGGCATGTAGCTACAGAGATTGCTTAGTGGCCCAATGCTAAAAACGAAATAATGCACGGGCTAGTTAGGATGTGTAGGATTGACGATTTTGTGGGGATTGAAAATCAGTGTGGGATTGCGCAGGTAGGGATCGCCGGTGAGTCGCGACAGTTCGTGTTGACTGCGATTGAGAATATCCCTAGGGGCAAGGCCTTGGTCTACCATGGCGATGAGGCTTAGGTTGCTGATGCAACATATCACGGCGACCATTAGTGCGCAGGCGAAGGCGCGTGGCCGGCGTTGCGCGAGGGTCAACAACGCGGCAAAGCCGAATGCGAATGCTACGTAGCAAGCGGCGTATCGACGGGGATAGCCGGGGCAATAGGAGAGCGCATATAGAGTCGTATGGGCTAGGAATCCGATTAACAAAGCGAATCCAATAGGCGCTATTCGCCACTTCCTAAGTCTTAAGACTAAGCCAACAAGACAAATCGCGACCAATGGGTACAGCGTGAATAGTCCAGAGGGTGGCTTTAGCAATTCGGTGTAGTAATCAAATTTCGCAAGTGATGGCCCGTATCTCATCACGCCGCCCACTATCGCACCTTCAACAACCAGATTGGTAATGATCTGTGGTAGCATGCACAGGCATGCTATCGCGATAGCTGCGAGCGCTAATAGAAGATCGGGAATAAGACGCTCATTCCTAGTGCGTGCTTGTCGCCAAAAGTTCGGAATCAGCACGACGCTTGGGATAAGAACCCATACGAAGTTATAATAGCGAATGGCGATCATCATGCCGACGCCTAACCCAAGTAGGCAGGCTCGCGGGAGGTTCCATCCCCGGCGGTAGATCGTATCGGTCGCCCACACACAAAGGCTAACGAATGCGAAGCTGGAGGCGTGCGACATGGTGGGTTCTATGCTGACGAAATAGATCGTGTTCGTCCCCGCATAGACGAGGGCGGTGGTAATCGCCGAGATTTTCTCTGTGAAGTACCGGCGGAGCAAGTCGAATACAATCATCAGGCCGAGCAAGCCGACGATGACGTGACCCAAGGGGACTAGCGCGGCGTAATAATTAGAATACCCATCGCGCGGTAAGTGAGCTGCTGCCACTGTGTTATGTACTACCGTGCAAACGTCTGCGAGTACTAGAAAAGGAAAAGCGATGATAGACCAGCCGCAGGGCATGATATTTTTCAAATGACCGTTGTCGGAAACCAGTGAAATATATTCGCCGCTCGCTTTGAAACTTTCCATGGCGAGCATGTTGTTTTTGAATTGCAGATCGCCGTCGAAGTACCAAGAATGGGCGTGGGTGAAATATAAGTAGCTGTCCGACGTCGTAAACGTGTGGCCATATCGCATCGTGGTGTAAATGTATAGTAAGAAACTGGCTGATACGACGGCGAGCAAAATCAGATGTGCGCTGGATACGCTGATTCTTGAGGCATACCGCCTGCGCGCTGGCGACAGTGCGATAGATGGTGGGTTTATCGTATTCAAAGTTTCGACTACCAGATACCGTCTTCCACCAGCTCAGGCCGCAGCGTAGATTGCTGATGGCCCGTATGGCGCAAGATGCAATCATGGCGATGTGTGTATTATCGGCGGTACAATGACCCTACTGAAATACTTTGCGCGGGGTGAGAAAAGAAATTGAGGCTATTTGGGGGTGGCTAATGGTTGCGTGGACGCTTCGTCAATGGCATTGAGAAGGTCGTGTTCGCTGCGTCGGTCACGTCGAATCGTGCGCCACAGCGTATTCTGCTCTTCAGTCGTTGCGGCGTCTCGATCGATGGGGGTTTCGTTGGGGGTATCCTGTCCCGAGTAATCTCGCTGGAGCATACGATGTGCTTCGGTGACCCGCTGCTGCAATAATACTTTGCAGTAGACTGCCGGCTGCTCGTCATCTCCTTGTACCAGTATTTCAGCATGACGACGTGTGCTATCGCTATGTTGGTTCATTCGGCTGATGCGTTGTGGTGTTGATGTCGCGTTGGCACTGGCGCGTATACTGCCGATGCTGGCGTCCCTTTGATACACGACGTAGCCTTGCTCACGCATGGCCTCTTCCGCGATGGTCAATAGCGCTGTTTGCTCTAGGGGGGGAACCTGTCGCACGCTGTAATGTGATAGGTCAACGGTGGTGGTCGCGCACCCGGCTAAGAGTAGAGGAATCGCAACGATCGCGAATTTTGATATTATAAACATCGAAGCAGTGAAAGCGAGCCGAGGTGCTCCGTAAGTTGCGCGTTCTTTATAGCCGCGTGACCAACTGTCGTTGTCGTGTGGCATGGTCTAGGTCATTCCTTAATCTTCAAGGTTGATTACAGGCGGCGTTTCGCAGGCCAGTTGGACAGAAGCTAGGGCCGTGGCGACGCTATCGGAAAATTCAAACACTTTGTCCAGGCCCGTAACTAAAAAGATGCCCCACGCATTATTGCTAATTTCGCAAAGGACCATTTTTTGTTTGGCGATTAATAGCTGTTTGCGTAGTTTTAGTAGCTTAGCAATGTTAGACGAGTTGATGTAATTGACGGCGGCAAAGTTAAGCACAGTGGACAAGCAATCGTTTTTATCTGCACGATCGAGTAGCGCATTGAGGTCGTCCGTGAATGCAGGATCATCCTGCAATTCAACAACCAATATAGTTTCAGACCATTTTTCAATGGACACGCTATTATCTCCGCAACGGTTCAATTCACCATGCGCAGCGTACGCCTCTGGCGCGTTTATGTCAATGTTGAGGGGGTTAGTAGAGGCTGCTAGGTGGACGCGATTGAGGATGGCGCTAGCATTGTTAACGCTGTCTAATGAGCATATTGCGATCGATGCCGAGCAGGTCAATGGTATTGTTTGTATCCACAAGCCATCGCTGGGCGTCGGTGTAATAGCCAGCGGTGGGCTTTAGGCCTGGCAGCTGCGATGACCAATATGTATTGAAAGCGTACATACACATTTCTCGAAGATACTTGCTGTATACGCTTGCTAAGGCGATAGGGAGGTGGTGGTCCTCGCCTTTGGTCGTGAATTCAATATCAACCGTCTCGGATGCGTGCGACAAATGGTATGCGCTGCGTTGTGGAGATTCTTCTACGATGGACAGCGCATGTGCTGGCCAAGAGGTGTTGAGCGTTTCGCGGTATCGCTGCCGGCCCCCGAGGCGGTCAACACAAATTCTTACATGCTCATCGCGCCCTTTACGCATGATTTTTGAAATTAAACGCAGCACAAGACCAATTAAGGCGGCTGCTTTATTGTGGGTTCGGCTGACAATTTGGTTGAATGCCCCTTCGAGAAGCGGAGCGCAGTATACGCCCAAAAGCTGAACGCCTTGTTGGTTACAGTCACGCTTGATCGCATTAGCGCGGGTAGTAATATCCCCCACGCCTTCGCTGATAGGTATGTCAAAAGATGCGTCTGCATACCATGGGTAAGCGACTAACTCGGGCGTGGTGTTGGGTGATACGACATCCAGATATTCACGAAAGCTTGTGGGCTGTTTACCGATTGCAGATAGCATGACCAGGGCCGTGCGCTCGAGAGGGGCGATACCCGATGATTTTGAGTAGAGCTTTTTGCTATCGGCGATGACGAGTTTTTGAGTTTTCTTTTTGGTGGCGGTCGAGCAGGACGCAGAGAGAATTTCCCACATGGATTCGTTGATTTTGTCGTCGGGAATTCTAAACACAGTGGCAGAGACGACGAGTGGACCTAGCGTTGGTCCATATCCTGCTTCGTCTATACCCGCGATGATTGCCAAGATAATCCAGTCATAAAAAAGTGTAACACATCTGTGTCATGCTCAATGTAGATAGCTATACACGACACCGCAAGCATAGGACGAACAGCGTTGATTGAGGCACAGGTAAAGCGAAGCTGAAGTGTGAACTAGCTTACTTGCCGCCCAGGCACATTGGGCGGAGGGCGCGAAGCAGTTTACGCTCAATCTTAGCCTCCTTATCTTTGAGGTCGCAGTTGAACAGGTCGTGTTGACGGCCTGCTTGCCCTCGGGTTCGTTCGAGTAGGTGCGAGATGCGTCGTAAACATTCCTTGGTCTTGGGGCCTCGCGCGCCAATGCCCGAGTTCACAATAACGACGTCGCTTTCCACCAGGCCATGATAGGCTGGCTGGAGTTGGATGCGGGTTGCTAATTCATCGCCGAGTGGAGAATAAAGAAAATGTCGCATTTGAGAATCGCTCATGTCGGTTCGTTCTTCGGATGGGTCTACTTCGTTAATAGAGTCTCCGTCAAATAGGCCGAAGATTTCTGAGGCAAATGTTGCGGTGTCGTCGAGCACGCGCTGCAGTTCGACGGCGGCTCGTTGGGGGTCGCGAAATACATCTTCGATCATCGAGGGTACGGGCATAACGAAAATGCGATGATCGTAAGGATAAGCGCAGCGTAGCGCGGGGTCTGCGTCGGCTTCGATAAGTACCGTTCCATAACGATCGCTTTTATGTATCGCGGTGAGCGTCTCGGATAAAACTTCAATGATGCGTTCTGGGTCGAAGTCTAGCCAGCTGGCTGTCGCGACGCCGTATTTCGATGCGGGTTTTTTTAGTTCCACGATGGGCGCTTTTTTTTCGCCGGTATGATCGACAAGTCGTATGTAGTGTGGCTTCTGTTTGTATAGGCGAGCGATCATCATGCGCGATAAGGCGCTCTTGCCGCTATGTCGTGGTCCACTGAGGAAAGTTACGCGAAGGCCCATCAACTGTTTCCTGTGCAAACGATATCTATAACCCGCGCAATCTATCTTACGCTATTTTGAAGCGGCGACCATCGCCTATATAGGGGATTCTTAAATAAACGTAGTATGGTTTCGAGCAAAAGCTTCTGGCATGGCACGCTTTCGCCTGCGATAGTCAAGTATAGCTTGCTCTAAAAGGGCTATTTTTTGGCTGTGATAGCGCCGCTAGCCTCTCTCTGCGTTTTTCTTAGTGACAAAATCAACTCAACTTCTCCGGTCATGCGGCCTACCTTGGCAGCGATGTCCACGGGGCACATGCCAGCATCAGCCAGGCGATAAACTTCTGCGTGCATATGGGGGGCGGGTGTGGCGATGGCTGGTTTTTTTGATACGGCCATTGATGCTGGTTTGGATGCAAAAGTCGGTGCACTGTCTGCGACGGTCACGTCTAATGAGGATGGCTGACGAGATGTGCTGGTCAGTCGAGACAGTTGCGCGATACGTTCGTCGGCGTCGCGGATGACCATTTCGAGCTTGGCATATTTGGTGTCGATTCGTCCATGAATCTGCCGGGCTAGCTCGTCTAATTCGACCATGACGGCTTCGAGGTCTCTCTTGGCTTTGGTCTCCTGAGTCATTTTTGCGTAGCGCTGCCGAGCGGGAGAGGTTGGCTCGCGAGATTCGCGAATGCGCTTAGCTGTGGAGCGCATGACGATCGACAAGCCTATAATTCCGAGGCCAAGCATACCTAGCTGGATAGCGCTAAAGCCTTGGGATGTTGATGGGGTTTGGGCAATGGTGATGAGAAAGTATGGCAATGCAACGACCTCCCTGTCGTGTAGCTGTCACTAAATTTTTTGCCGCCTAATAAATTATTGCGGCGTCGACGACGATGACCAAGCTATCCGGGCGGCGGTCATCACATCGCCAATGGGTACGTCATGGGCCTTGGCTGCGGCGCGACAATCTTCGTATTCCGGCGACGCCTGGGCCGAGTCGTCAAGCGTCGCGATTTTCATACTAATCTGGCCAAACGGCGTACTCACCGTTTCGTGTCTTCGCGGCAGCTTGGTTCGTCGAGCCTCCGTGCGGCGGATACCAAGCGTTTTCGTTTCGCGAAAGACGATCCGCTCCATCGTAGCCACCTGGCCAGCTTCGCATAGCACCGTCAGAATCACGCCAGGCCGAGACTTCTTCATTTGTATCGGCATCGCGTAGGCGTCCAGTGCACCCGCGTCGAGCAATCGCTCGATGCAATAACCCACGATTTCAGGTGTGGTATCGTCGAGGTTCGTTTCCAATACTGAGATGAGGTCAGTTTCGGTTCCGGGAATAGCTGTCTCGTTCGTCTGGCTGCCTAGCATAACCCGCAGGACGTTGGGACGCGTTTGCCCATCGCGGGTTCCCGCGCCAAAGCCGATCGACTCGATGCGCATAGGCGGCAACGGTCCGAAATTCTCGGCTAATGTCGTGAGGACGGCTGCGGCGGTTGGCGTGGTAAGTTCGCCGGTTTCGTTGGTCGCGGCGATGGGGATGCCTTTGAGAAGTTCAGCGGTGGCTGGTGCGGGAACGGGCATGACGCCGTGTTGGCAGGTGACGGTTCCAGAACCAACGGGAATCGCTGAGCAAATGACGCGGTCCACGCCCAGTAGGTGTAAAGCGAATACGGCTCCGGTGACATCTACGATGGCGTCGATCGCGCCGACTTCGTGAAAGTGAACCTTTTCAATCGTCGTGCCATGAACCGCAGCCTCGGCCATGGCTAGGCGCTCAAAGATGCGGATGGATTTTTCTTTTACAGAGGCTGGTAGGGCCGAGCCGATGATGATTTCGACAACGTGCTTGAGATGGCGGTGGGGTTGATCCGCGGTTTCGTCTAAGCGAACATCGAATCGCGTAGCTGCGAAGCCTTGCTTGGTAATATTTTCGATGAAAATTTCATAGCCTACGACGCCCAGCGAGGATAGACCTTCGCGTAAGCGCGACGCATCTGCGCCAGCGTCAAGTAGCGAGGCGACAATCATGTCCCCGCCTGCCCCGTTAAAACAATCAAAGTATGCTGTAGTCATAGGCTTTCCTTACCGAACGATAGCATAAAACCCTTGGGACGTCACATGCGTTCATGATACAGGTCAACATATCGAGCCAGGTGATTCAGTAAGTCGAGCCGCATGCTTCAGCTTGCGCGTAGTTACGAATAATGATTGGCTTGCAATACAAGTAAGAACTGGCATACGAATTATGCCCCATCCTTCGGGTACTCCCGATGGATGGGAGAAGGCGCGTCATACCCGCGCAGGCGGGTATCCAGCGGTAGGTCAGGCTATTGCCTGACATTTTTTCTTATCGCGGAATGTTTCGGATTGCTATGCGATATGCTGAGCGTATAGATTAACTCGGTTCACCATATCAGAGAAATTGCTAGGGGCAGAGTATTGAACATCCATCATCGACTCCCCCAGGTCCAAAAAGAAGAACCCGGGGCATCCGGCAGGTCGTGCATCGCGTGACGAATTAGGATTGCGGATAAAGAAGTTGGCAAAGCCAGACCTGCTTGGTTATCAAGACTGACAATCGTTTCTTAGTGTGTAGATTTTTGCCCCGACTAATAGTGACAGACAAAGCACGATGATTCCCCAGCTTGATGTCGTGGGTATCGCGTTAGAGCAATCTCCAAATACCGCATCATCAGCTCCTGGGCAAAGGTCTTACGAATCAATCACACCGTCGCCGTCAGCATCATTATTTGCCTCAACTACTAATATCTCAGCCGTGGAGATAATTGAGAAAGGAAAACGGATATTTGATTCTATAGATTCCCCCCAAAAGGTATACCCATTTTGAAGCGGAGTAAAAACGTAAAGGCCTTTTGCATTTGATGGGATTTCGACAAGTAGAGTACCTATGTATTTTTCAGATACTGGGCCACTAATATAATTAAGATCTCTTAAGGCAAAAGTATAAACATAGTTAAGTTTTCGATTATTGACGCCTGTCAGTGCACGAAACAACGGTGACAGGAAATCTGGATTCTGTGCACAGAACTCATCCGGACAATCTGCTGGCCCCGAACAATGAGCTCCCGATGCGTCTATCATTGAACCGACCGTACATTTATTCTCACTGATATATGCACCATCGTAACAAGTCCCGCCCTGCAGGCAGCTATTGGCCGCTGAGCAGGTTGTAATTGGAATCGAAGGAAAGCCTAGCGGGTTTAGGGGGGCTCCGTAGCCATTACAATAACTATCACCATCTATTCTCACATCGAGGAATCCGATTGTAGTATACAATACCCCGTCCCAGCCAGAAATGAACATATCCAACTGTACAATGTTACCCGGCAATACTTCGATGCGGTTACCGTTGACAATCCCAGCCGTTGTCCTGCTGCCCGGCCCCGGTGGAATTGGTTGAAAGTCCAACACCGGTTGTGCCAATACAGGGCTAACCAACCACGCAAAAAACAGGCAACACAAGACACTGATACGATTTGCCGACCTTAAAATACCCAAGAATTTATCTCCCCATTTGAAACTGTTACCACGTATATCATGTGTAAAGCTGGCAACAGTTATTTACAGAGACAACTATAGCAAAAAGGCTATCCTTATACAAGAAAAAACGAATAACAGATTAGCCGGGGCCGGGTGGCCCGGGTTCTTCTTTTTGGACCTGGGGGAGTCGATGATTGAACGCCGAACTCCCTGTCAATCACTAATCGACTACAAATTTGAGTACGGTGATTCACAACGAATGACTGGATACCCGCCTGCGCGGGTATGACGAAAATGTGGGTATGACGGAAAGTGGGTATGACGAAAGCAACTGATAGCGAAAAAAAAGCGTATGACGAAAAAGATGCTACGGTATTACGAGCCTCAGCCTATCGGCGAAAAGCTGGGCTGCGATTTCGTTTCCTAGTTGGCTAAGATGATTGCAATCTTCGTAGTTGTCTAGTGTCGAGCGTAAGGCATCATCCAAAGTAGCGATGTCTACCAACTGGGCACCACGGTTCGTAGCTGCTAGGCGGATGCGATCGTTTAGATTTCTCAGGTAACCATTGGCGTTACGCGCCTGGCCGGGAATGATAATGTCGAACAAGAGGGCATCACAAGTAATGATCGCATCGGGAATGAAGAAATAGGTGGCTACGAAAACTTCGTAGCCCGCTTCTTGGGCCGATGTAATTGCTGATTCGATGTTGGCCTGGGCGGTATCCAGTTGGGTGGTGAGTTCGTCGCGGAAAGGATAGGTGTCGTCGTCCGGTGAGCGGAGCAGTAGGGGGTCCATCGCCTTAATGAAGTCAGAAATATCATTGCCGCCTTGCCAATACAGCATAATATTGGCATTGGGAAAAACCTCGGAAGCAAGCAAGCTATCCAAGCGAATCAGCCCGTCGGTAGTATTCTCGCCGCCATTACCCTGATTGGAAAAAGCGTTGGCTGGCTCGTTCAATAAATCGGGCAGAAATTCAGAGTAATTCTTCTCGGATGGCCCGTCCGTCGTGGAGTCGCCGAACGAAACAATCCGCACATTGGGATCAACAACCACCGGGCCAATCACGATAGAGTCGCAGCCCGCAGCGAGTAAAATGCCTGGGAGGAGTAATAGCCAAGGGTTTGTGCGAAGGTAATGATTTTTCATACGCATAAAGAATTCTTGTGAGGACACATTACAGCCAGTCGTAGCCGAGGAAGAGTAACTTTGCCTGAGTGTCCTGGGAAGAAGCCCCGACGATTGCCTGGCGTTGGATTGTTCATCGAGACTTATAAGAAAGGCTGAGGAGCGTCCGATAATATGTAACCCGGCCGATATGATCATGATGTGGCGAGATAGATGCGAGAGGCGGGTGAGATTGCTCGTGCCTTGCGGTGGGCGGCTGCCGATATAACATTAGGTGGTCGGTATTGGGTATTCACATATGTCGCAGTTATTCTGCAGCTGGGGTTGGCTGAGGGCGTCGTATGATCTGCACCGTGAGATGATAATGTTGTAAGGGAAATGCGCATGTTTGTTAAGCGAAGTTGTATTTGTGTTGGTGTAGTGTTGGGGTGTCTGATCAGTTCTTCCGCGCGCGGCGGTCTGATCAACAATGTGGCTACGGGCCTAGCCGTCACCAATTTTGATGTGCAGGGGCAGCACAATATTTTGAGTGGTGGGTCAGACCTGCTCATCAACAACAACTTTCGCGGCAATCCGCTGGACTTTGGCTTTGGCGATCTCACGCTGCAAGGCCCGGTTTCTTTGGATGTTTCTACGGGGCGTCGCTTTCTGCCAACGCTAGATATTTCTTTTAGTACAGCCATAGACGGAGATAGTCAGGCTATCCCTTTGCAATATTCACTCACGGCAGATGTTGGCGGGCAGGCCACTCAGGTTAGCGGTTCGCTGTTGGTTGACGCCAGCTTGTCAGTGAATCGGTTCGGCTTTTATGATGTAAATCTCAACTATTCATCACGGCAGCAAGTCGATAGCGATGGACGTTTTTCTAACGGTAGCGAAAATTTCGATTTTGATGCCGGGCCTATTAGCGTATCGGGGAATATTTTTGCTGACGTGTTGGCATTTATCACCAACCCTCTTTTTGAGTCTACTGGCACGCTGAATATTTTTGAAAGCTTTAGCGGGGCGGCTGCACTGAAGGGGATTTTGGACGGACAAGATAGTGTCACTATCTCGCGTTTGTCCAATGGTGAGTCCATCATCGATGGCCCGCTAGCAGATGTCGCCATAGATCGTCGTGGATTCAATGACCGCAGTCTTGAAGGGGCCGTGTTCAGCGTTGTTCCGGAGCCTGGCGTACTGGTGTTATTGTTGACTGCCCTGCCGGTGCTATGGTTCAAATCATTCAAACGTCGCAGCGTTTGAGTGGCGGATCGAATATCCATCTCAAAAGAATCGCTTTTCGACGGTGAGTTTCGACCGTCGTTGCCATTATTCTTCTAATTGAAAAAAGCTTAATTCCTAGTGCTAATTGCCTTGTTTGGGTATGCTGCGCCCTTGGTCTTCATAGTCTTGGAATGTCGTGGTTTTGCGGAGCATGTGGTGATAGTGTTGGGCGAAGCGGTGGGCTTCGTCGCGGACGGATTGTAAAATTCTCAGGGCTGGGTTGTTGCGCGGCAGGCGTACCGGGGCGCTGCGGGCTTGGACGTAAATTTCTTCTTCTCTCTTAGCTAGGGATATAACCATAGGGGGGCGCATGTTCATGTCGTTAAAGGCGTCCATGCCTGCGTGCAGTTGCCCCAAGCCTCCGTCGATGAGAATGACGTCGGGAAAAAGCTCCTCTCCCTCAGCCGCGTAGCGGTATCGTCGCGTAATAACTTCCCGAATCGAGGCGTAGTCGTCAACGCCCTCGACGCTTTTAATCTTGAATCTTTTGTATCCAGATTTGAAGGGCTTGCCGTCGATGAAGCACACTAGTGACCCGACGGTGTCACTACCAGCTAAGTGGGCAATGTCTATACCCTCAATGCTGCGTGGCGGCGTTTCGAGCCCCAGTAGTGAGGCTAATTTCTCCATGCCTGCGCGCGGGTCGATGTAAAACAACTCGGGCTGTACGTCCTCGCGTACGTCGCCGGTGAGGGCCAACGATTGGATGGCTTTAATACGATCGCGCAGGATCGCAGCTTCTTCAAAATGTAACTGTTGAGAAGCTTGGTCCATCTCGCTCTTTAGTTGTCGTAAGAGCTTCTGCCGTTTACTGGCTAGCAGCTTTTTGAGACGATCTATATCTTTTTTGTAATTGTCCCGGCTGATCAAATCGGCGCAGGGCGCGGTACATTGATTGATGGCGTGTAATAAGCATGGCCGAAAGAATCTTCTTGAGTCATCGTCGGCGCGAATATCTAATTCGCAGGTACGAAATTTGAATGCCTTTTGCAAGGCGTTGACCGCGTCGCGAATAGCCGTGACTGAGGTGAAAGGTCCGTAGAGTTTGCTTCCTTTGAGTCTCGGCTTGCGGGTAACAAAAACGCCTGGAAAATCATCACCGGTGGTGATTTCAATATAGGGAAACGTCTTGTCATCTTTGAGCATCGCGTTATGCGGTGGCTGGATGTCTTTGATTAGCCGGCTTTCTTTGAGTAAAGCATCGACTTCGCTTTCGCATTCTAGAACGTCGATGTCGCGCACTTGGTCGACCATGCGGCAGATGTCCGGGCCTCGGGTGTTGAGCAGGTCGGCGGAGGGTTGAAAGTAACTACTTGTACGACTTCGTAAATCCTTGGCCTTCCCAATATACAGCACCCGCCCTTCGGCGTCCTTCATCAGGTATACGCCGGGGGATTTCGGAAACCCTGCTACCTGCTGTTTGATTGATTTAAGAGTCTGATCGTCCATATTCATCATCCCGCCATGTCTTGGCCACTATATAATAGTCTCTAGCGTGTAACCCTGCGAGGCGGTTATCTAAGGTGGCTGGGCCTAACGAGGGTGTGGCACCGGACTTGTCTACTATTTTCGGCTGGTGTACAACGGATATCTCTGGCGGTTGGTGGTTAGCCATCGGCAGGTGTGCTGGGTCGTCCCAGGGTTACTTTTGGATAGTGGATTTTGGCTCGATCGCGGTGTGATGTTTGGATGTCAGTACGCGGTGTGCAGTGGAAGGACGTGCATGATGAAGAAAGTTGCTATGACTCATAGCTCGACGGTTGGTGTGTTATTGATCGGTATGTTGGCTAGTAGTGCGGCTGCGGCAGGCATCACTTATCCAAAAGCCCGCAAGTCTGATCAGGCGGATGTTTATCACGGCGTAAAGGTGGCCGATCCCTATCGCTGGCTAGAGGATGTGGACACGCCTGAGTCGCGTGCGTGGATTGAAGCGGAAAATAAGGTGACGTTTGGTTATCTTAATAGTATTGGGCAGCGTAAGAAGATCGAAGCGCGTATCAAAGCACTTTGGGATTACGAGAAATTCGGCACGCCATTTAAGGAAGCCAATCGATATTTTTTCACGAAGAACGATGGTCTCCAAAACCATAGCGTATTGTATTATGCCGACGATCTCAACGGCACGCCTAAGGTACTCATCGATCCCAATAAATTTTCGACCGATGGTACGGTTGCTCTAAGCGGTTTGGCTGTGGGGCCATTAGGTAATAATATTGCTTACGGCGTTTCATCGTCTGGGTCAGACTGGCAGGAATGGCGTGTACGCGAAGTTGTATCAGGCGAAGACCTAGAAGACAAATTGAAATGGATAAAGTTTTCTGGTGCTTCCTGGCTTAAGCGTAACCCTGGTTTCTTTTATAGTCGATATGATGAACCAAAAAGTGATGGTACTTATCAGGATGTGAATTATTTTCAAAAACTGTACTTCCATAAGGTGGGTTCCGAACAATCAGAAGATAAGCTGGTTTACGACAGGCCTGATGATAAGGAAATTGGTATCAGTGCCCAGGTAACCGACGATGGACATTATTTCATCATTCCCCTCACGCGAGGCACACTACGGCAAAACATGATTTACTATCGCGATTTGTCTGGCCGAGGCGCGATATTCCATAAACTGATAGATAATTTTGAAGCCCAATACGTTTTTATCGACAACGATGGCCCGTTATTTTGGTTTATGACGGATTTAGATGCACCTCGGAAACGTCTAATCGGGATTAACGTTGATCAGCCAGCGCGGGAAAACTGGATCGAGTTAATTCCCGAATCGAAAGACACACTGCAATCTGTCTCGGCTATCGGGGGTAAGTTTATTGCCCACTACCTCAAAGATGCGCATAGCGTGGTAAAGGTGTTCCTGGATGACGGTACTTTCGTACGTGACGTAAAACTTCCAGGCATTGGCTCTGCGAGCGGCTTCACGGGGCACAACAATTCTAATGAAACTTTCTACCGCTTTACGAGTTTTACTGACCCGGGAAGTGTCTACCGTTATAATGTTGACTCCGGCGATACCTCCGTTTTTCGGAAACCCAAGCTCAAGTTCAATCCTGACGAGTACGTGACCGAACAGGTATTCTATAAAAGTAAAGACGGCACGCGCATCCCGATGTTCCTAAATTATAAAAAGGGATTGAAGCGTGACGGCAAGACGCCGACCTATCTTTATGGCTATGGCGGGTTCAACATCTCGATCACCCCACGATTTAGTGTGAGTAATCTCGTTTGGATGGAAATGGGTGGTATTTACGCGGTGGCTAATATTCGTGGTGGCGGGGAATACGGCAAAGAGTGGCACGATGCTGGCACTAAACTTACCAAACAAAATGTGTTTGACGATTTCATCGCTGCTGGCGAATGGCTCATTGATAATAAATACACATCAACGCCTAATCTAGCGATTGGTGGCGGAAGTAATGGTGGGCTATTGGTTGGTGCATGTATGACGCAACGCCCTGACTTATTCGGGGCAGCCCTGCCAGCGGTGGGTGTCATGGACATGTTGCGATTCCAGAAGTTCACTATCGGATGGGCCTGGACCTCCGACTACGGTAGCTCGGATAATGCCGAAGAGTTCAAGGCCCTGCGGGCTTATTCACCAGTGCATAACTTAAAGCCTGGGACCGCGTATCCAGCGACGATGGTGACGACCGGCGACCATGATGATCGAGTGGTTCCGGCCCACAGTTTCAAGTTCGCAGCTGCGCTACAAGCGGCTCATTCTGGTTCCGCGCCTGTGCTTATTCGCATTGAGACTAAGGCGGGCCATGGCGCTGGCAAGCCAACATCTATGCGCATTGAAGAAGCTGCGGATCGCTGGTCGTTCTTGGTGGGTACGCTAAAGATGAATCTGGATAACTGGCGTTACTAATTTCTCATCGCGGCTTGTGAGTCGGGTGGCATGGGTAAACTAGTGTTTACCCGTGACGATAGCTGACGAACCAGCGGCATATGTACCACGTTGAGATAATATAATAATGATAAAGGCCCCAAGGATAACTTTGGGGCCTTTATCTTTTTCCATGTACTGATTGTATTAAGAGCCACGACTGTTGACTCAACCGTCTCAACGTGCAGAGGATTCTACGGTTCCAACAGCGGGCGTAGGCTGAGCAATGCCGGCGACGCATTCGCGTGATTGGGTTGCACTAGCCACGACTTGGTTTGACTTCCGCCATTGAACGCAATAGCCATACCCCGCCCAGATAAATATCAATCCAAGAAATTCGCCAACATATAAAGCCTCAACAATACCCGCCTTAGCCATGCTTCCGCCAATACCTGGCAAAATGGCACCAATGGCAATAAGTGTATTTCCGCTTGCTAAATGCCCCGTCGCACGATCTTTGGCATAGCGCACGGCGCTATATGCCGCGCCGCCAATGAGGAATATGACAGCGTAGATATTGATTAAAGGCGTGCAAAGACGCACACCTTGCCAGCCTAAGGCCGCCCCGCCAGGCTTATGAGATAATAACTGTTCGTAGTCGGTCGGCGACATCACAACCAAAATCGAAACTACAAGAATTACCGGCAGGCTAATAGCAGAGAGAATGTTAGCCGTGCGGCGTTTCATGAGTAGATAGACCGTACCTTGTGCGAGCGGATACCCGCCGAAAATCGCCCCGGCGATATACCACGCCTTGTTCAGCGCCGCGGAGTTTCCCCACAAGGTAATGCTTGCTTCCAACGCAGTGCCAACGCCGTAGCAGAAGATTCCCGCAGCCCACCAGAGGAGGTGCGTGCCCGTACCTTTAATGCGATAGCGGTTTAATAGCACACCGCAAAAGATGGCTGATAATATCGTTGTGACGATCGGAATATAGTGAATGAGGCTAGGCTCGGTTATGGTATTGTCCATGGTCGATTCTCCGTATCGAAGGTCTCGCTTGTTATTTTAACGGCGCGCTAACTACGCGTATCGTTAACATCCTGAATGATCAAAACCCTTCCTGATGACGGTAGGGGCTTCTCGTAAGTAAAATTTTGAAATCCTTATCCCCGTTGGCATGTAGTTCCATGCGTGCGGGCAACCGACCGGTACCGGAATTAAACTCAAAAATCGAGCGGGCAGCCTTGAGGTCTGTGCGTCTATCTACTTGCCCATAGTGCGGATATCGCGGCCGGCCAGAGGCTTCATCGCCTAAAATTGAATCAGCTATGATAGGAAATGAAAACGTCCATGGGCCTATCTCGTCACGATTCGGCGCTCGCCGATTACTAGGCGTGTGACGCCGGCCACTAATTGTCGAAAATGGGCGACCGTCGAAATTGATATAATTACTTACCAATGCCGAAAGCGGATCAGATAGACCCTTGGGTTTTTTGTTAAACGGAATACCCTCGCCTACCGCTCCGGCAGAGCGGAACCAGTAAGTCATTTTCCACTCGCCGTCCGGCACATCAACCGGATACCCAGCTATAGCGGAAGGGCAGACCCAACTTCCTTGCGGGACGAACTCTTGCAACGCCGTCCCCACCGTCGTTTTAACATCAGGATCAAACGGATCAGCGTTTGGATCGTTGATATTGATGTCTTCCAAAAATGGCGCACGGTCTCGATTATTCAAAGAATAATGAATCACGCCCGTCCAGATATTGCGCAAATTATTGCGACAAACTACCTGCTTGGCTTGCTCACGCGCTCTTCCCAACACGGGAAGCAATATGGACACCAGCAGAGAAATGATGGCTATGACCACCAACAATTCGATTAGCGTAAAACCGCTATGGTGATAACGTTTCCTGTTCATCAGCGTTGACCTCCCGGGCCAGCGGCATAAACGCCGCATGGCAACCGATTTATCCGTCACCTTCGAAACGATTCACAAAAACGGAGGCGTCATGCATATCGACGTCACCGTCACGATTAAAATCAAACACGTCTAAACACTTCGTACTATTGACCGGCGGGATCAGATTTGGTCCAGCCAAACAAGTAGTCAGCGAAGCGTAGTCTTCTGAGTTGACAACATTGTTGCCATCGTAATCACCAGTAGCTGGCGTTTGAAAAACGATTGTCAGCTTCGGTGCGACCGCGCCGGGAATGGGCGGAAATCCGCCGAATGGTTCCGTCGCTTCTTTTAACCAAAATACCGGGCTTCCCGTTTCTTGTTCGCCAATTTCAAATAGGGATGTAACCGAAACGATCACTCGCCCACCGGCTAGTTGTTCTTGGAAATACTGCCTGACGCGTCCGCCTGCAACATTAAGGTCGATGTCAAAAACAACTTCAAAAGAAGCCGTCTGACTGCCGTTGGGGTTGTAATTGATCGGTCGACCAATCGCCCAAGGCGTCGGCGTAAACGGACAGCTAGCATCCGGGTCGCCGCAAACTTCCTCCGCAAACATCGGATTCCATGCCCCGTGAATGTTATCTTCGACGTGCATGACCTCGCCCGTCCCCATACGATATGTCATGGGGTATGGATCACGCGGCCTAAAATTGCAAATATCCACGCCTGGTTGGCAGGTAGATGTCACAAAGTTGTCGTCTTCGTTCCAACTATCGTACATAAAGTTTTCGAAGCCAGTGCCAAACAATTCAAACGGCCGACCGGGGTCTGAGTCTGGCTGTTCGCCATTATCGATCAATCCGTTGTTGTTGACATCATGAGTAAACCACTCGTCAACCGTTAGGTCGATTGGCCAAACGGCTGGGTCGACGAAGAAGCCGCAGTCACCCGGCGGGCAATCTTGATGCGTAAGCGTCACTGTGATGGCAGCAATGTTATAGCTACTCGGAGCCTGGCCCATTGGGATCTGTGCGCTGGTATCCCACGCAGCTATGATGACACCGTCCCGGTCATTGAACCCATTGAACGTAATGTTACCGGTAGAACCGAACAACTTTCCAGTATCAGCATTCCCTTTATTGAAATTGAAAGGATACTGCCATATGTCGTCGCTGGGTTTGTCAAACACAAACTCCGCAGCGCCAGCCATGCTAGGCAGCATCATGAATATTAGTAGGCATACGCTATGCGATTTCATCTTACTAAGCTTCCTTCCGCATGCGTCGACGAGCGAGCATGAGCCCACCACCGGCTAACAGCAACAACGTGACTGGTTCGGGTACTACGGTAACGTTATCTAAATCAAACGTGATGATCTGGTCTATGCCAATTAAGTCTGCGGGAGCGCTCACCCCAACCTGGACATTTCCAATGCTACTAAAAACACTGGCAAAGCTGCCGCCTTCATAAACGATGGCCGGGTTGCTTGCGTCAATCGCTAATGTGATAGGTACCCACGTGTCTGATGGGATGGGGATAAAACTAAGCCCAATAGCACCAACCGGAGGCGAAGCCGGTGTAAGACGTGAGAAAAATCCAAGCGGTACGCCTGCGTCGTGGCGAACGAAAAAGCTCAGTTCGGTCACCCCATCACTGATCCAATCTCCGACAAACGCGCCGCCACTACCGCTGTCTACCGGATTGGCAGCCTGTTGCCCGCGGAACAGAATCGCAGGGTCATTCGTCTCGGAATCAACAAAGTTGAAGCTGCTACTGGCGTACGCGCTGCCATCAAAACTACCGGCGGCGTTCCAAGTAGCTGGGGTGGATACATTGTCGGTCCAGTTAGCCGTGCCCGTGGCAAAGTCTTCCGTAAAAGGAACAATAGTTGCCGACGAAACACCAGCGGATAATCCGACAACAAGCAAAGTTACGACACACGTGATATTCAATACGTTCAAATTTCGGCGAAACATGTAAATTCTCCAATCACACAACCCTAGCCCAAAATCGGTCTAGGATGGCGGTCTCAAGGTTTAGTAACACTTCCTGGAAGTGAGGCCATGCATTACCTGTCGCATAAAACGGCATGCGTAATGACGCTGCTGACCTTACTACTTGGAAAGCCAATGATCGTCTCGTACCAACTCAATGTTGGCTGGCCATAATCAGTTCCGGCGTGGAACGCGCAACGGCACGAAGACACAAATAAAAAGCTAATTAAATTACAGGGCGATTAGATAGGCATGGCGCACGGGGGGGCGCGGGCTGACAAGCAGGTGCGAAACCAGCTTTGGCATTGTTGGAAGTGATAGTTGATCCACCCCTGCCATGTGCGAAACATAGCCAAGCTGAAACACTGGCCATGATTGCCTGACAATCGGAGCCATAGCGACCGGGCCGACCGTCGGAATGCACGCGGGGTTTCGGTCAAAAAAGTAGCTAAAACGATGACGCCAATAGGTGCCACCGGCGAATAATTATTCATCGTGGATGAATGTGCTAGAACGCCAACATGGATCAGAGCGATGATCAAGGCCGAGGCTACGGTGGATCGCCAGCCTGGATTCCGACGAAGCCAAGACACATCCGCGACTTTAAGCACGAAGAAGATAGCGGATAAACCGAGCCCCAGTAAGCTCCATAAAGACGCCGCAACAGCCGAGCTATTTGAAGAATGTATCACCTGTAGAGCGAGGGCATGGATCGGGGTCGCGTGCATAATTAGCATCGACGCCCAAAAAAGACGCTTTAAACAGTACCGCCACGAAACCGTGGTTTTGGAAGACTGTTGTTTTAATGTGTCGTATGGCGACATTGTAGTCACGCTGTCCCGTAATTAGTTGCCTACCCGTATGGATGGCCCACTTCGCATTCATCGGACCATAAGGAACTGCCCCTCAAGCGTCAAGCGGGCTCATCCTAAGTTCCGTATCTTGATGGGCAGGCCGTTGAGCCATACGACCACCCATAAATTAGGTACTGCAATTCATATGCCAGAAGAAAAACTTACCTGGGCTGCTTCTGGGCCTTGTGATGCTTATGGGCGTAATTGGGACAGGAATCTGTGAATTATCCACGGCGGAATACCTCGTCTGAATAGGCCAGCGACATGGGGCACACAATAGGCTTTATCCTTCCCATGTGGTCAATTAATTCACGCATGTCGATAGGCTATTAGAGGTTGAGCACGGCGCGGCCTGCATCTACACTGCACCGCGTCGTTGTTTATGAGTCTAGAATCGCTGGCGCCGCATGAGCGAGGGTTCGTGTATCGCCAGCCAGTGCCTAATTAATAGAAAACGTGGAGATTATTACGTGCGCAAGGAATCCTATCAGTTTCTAAAAACGCTTCAGGAAACGCCTTCCCCATCAGGTTATGAACAGGCCATACAGCGTGTCGTTCGCAAACGCATGAAGCCTATTGCAGATAAGATCGATACGGATGTGCATGGCAATGTAATTGTCACGTTAAATCCTAAAGGTTCACCGCGCGTGATGTTGGCGGGGCATTGCGATCAGATCGGCCTGATGGTCAACCACGTCGATGACAATGGGTTCATATTTTTCGTGGCTATCGGCGGCATCGACCCCACCGTCGTGCCTGGTTCTCGTGTAGTCATTCATACGCAGCATGGGCCGGTAGAGGGCATTATTGGTAGAAAGCCGATCCACTTGCTCAAGCCCGAAGAGCGCGGGGCTAAGATCGAATTGCGTGAGATGTGGATCGACATAGGAACCAAATCTCGCAAAGAGACTGAAACTGTGGTGCGGGTGGGAGACGCCGTCACGTTTAGGCTGGAGATGATTCCACTGGCCAACGATTTGGTAACCTCCCCGGCGTTTGATAATAAAAGCGGTACGTTTGTCGTCATGGAAGCTCTTCGCCTTTGCGCTGCGAGTAAAATCAAATGCTGCTTAATCGCGGTGAGTACGGTGCAGGAAGAAGTAGGCCTACGCGGGGCACAAACGGCTTGTTACGGCGTTGATCCTCAGGTGGGCATAGCGGTAGATGTGACCCACGCGACGGATTACCCAGACATTGACAAACGTGTCAACGGCAACGTCAAAATCAGTGGAGGTCCGACCATCTCCCGGGGGGCTAATATCAATCCTCCGTTGGAAGAGTTGTTTATCAAAACAGCCAACCAGAAAAAGATTCCATATCAATTGGAGGCTGCGCCTAGAGGGACGGGGACTGATGCAAATGTCATTCAGTTGACACGAGCTGGCGTAGCTACGGCGCTCATCAGTATTCCGAATCGATACATGCACACGCAGGTAGAAGTGGTCAGCTTGACCGACTTGGAGAACTGCGCGAAGCTTATCGCAGAAACCGTAGCTAAGATTGATAGCAAGACCAACTTCATTCCAAAATGAAAGAGCGATGCGTGGAACGCGAAGGTTTATCCCAGCCAGACAGTGCAGAATCCGTAGGTCAAGCGCCATTGAGTCGGTTCGTCGACGTAAATACGTTGCAACGGCTTCAGGATCGTTTCGCCGCATTAGGTCAGGTTACGGTCTGCATCTGTACGGTGGACGCCGCGCCGATTACCAACCCTAAGTGGGGTAGTCCATATACAGAACTAATTGGCACTTCACCGCAGGGGCAAGAGGAATTTCTTCTTGCGTTAAAGCGTCGCGCTTTGCATACCTGCTCAGACGAACCTGTATCATGTCATCACGGGATGAGCCTGTATGTTTCCACAATTTGCCACGAAGAACTGGTGCTAGGCCTGATCATTGTCGGGACGCGCTTACCGTCTCGACCGCCGGATCATGACGTCCGCGATATTGCGCATATCTATAATTTAGATGTCGATACACTGCTACAATCGACCTTGACCATCGCCCCATATAGCGGTGGGACGCCAGATGCGATTCGAAAGTTTGCCGACGTCCTAGCCAGTGCCATCGCGACACTCTATGGCCAAGCTTCGCGAATCGAGCGTCAGCTAGCGGACCTCCAGGTCGTTCACGATTTAACTAACTTACTATCCGGCACACTGGATTTGCAGGAGGTCTTGGATCGAACTGTTCGCCGGGTGGTCGAAGTGATGCCTGTGAAAGCCTGTGGTATTCGGCTGCTTGATGAGGAAACGGGCGAGTTGTTGGTCAAAGCCGTTTGTCATCTTTCAGACGAGTATCTATCGAAAGGGCCGGTGCGACTCGGTGAAAATGAGATCGATGTAGCCGCCTTCGCCGGAAAAACCGTTTATATTGAAGACGCGCCCAACGACCCACGCAGCCGCTATCCGCAAAACGCGCAACGTGAAGGTATCGTTAGTGGTTTATGCGTTCCCGTGGCGTATCGAGGCAAAAGTTACGGCGTACTGCGGGTTTATACGGGTATGCACTACGTTTTTTCTGAGACGGAGACGAGCCTCCTCCGTTCGATTGGTTCCCAGGCAGGGGCCGCCATTGCGAATAGCCGGTTACTTGAGGAGCATATGCTAGCGTTGCTCGTTGAAAAGCAGGTGGCTAACGCTGCAGAAATTCAACGCCGCATGCTCCCGCGCATTCCGTATAATCATCCTTATTTGCAGTTTGGTTGTGTGTACGAACCTTCGCTCCACTTAGGCGGCGATTTCTATGATTTTATCGATCTACAGGAAGGCCGTATTGGCGTTTGTGTAGCGGATGTAGTGGGCAAAGGCATTCCCGCCGCATTGATCATGGCCTCCATTCGATCCGCATTGCGCGTACAGGCGCAGAGCGGCTCTGATCTTGAGACAACCCTTTCCGTGGTGAATCGTCACATGTGTGGTGAGACACTAGCGAGAGAGTTTGCTACCTTGGTATGCGGATATTTTGAACCAGATGGCAGAAGTTTCACCTATAGCTGTGCCGGACATCCGCCAGTGTTATTGCTTCGCAGGGATAGCTTTATTGAGTTAGACGAAGGTGGCACGGTCATTGGAATTGATGAGTCAGCCAAATTTGACTCATCAACGCTGCCTATAAAAAAAGATGATTTGCTGGTGTTATATACCGACGGTGTATTTGAAGCCATGAATTTTTCAGGTGAAGAATATGGCCCCCAGCGGTTGAAAGCTTCGATTTGGAAACATCGATCTTTAGAGGCTTCGGCGCTGGCGAAAGAGATTCTCTGGGATGTCCGCCGTTTTGCAGGCCTTGCAGACCTGTCGGACGACATTACGGTTGTGGTGGTTAGGGCACGATAACTGTTGACGCTGTCGCAGTGGTGGCACTAACTAAACAGGCTGGGCTCTGACCGACCATGGGTAACAATCGCACGGCCATTTCCCGAGCAACCAATTCGTTTCCATGATTGTTGATGTGGACATGATCCCAGAATAGTTCCTCTTTAACATTTTCTAGTACGCGACTCATGTTAGAGAAGTAGATGCCCATTATGCTAATGGTTATTGGGCACGAGCACCCACCGCTCAATTAAGCTTGGCAGTCCGTCATGCATAGATGGGAGGCAGGCTATGTGCCAAATGGGAGTAGATTACCGCGTTATCAGGGCCGGGGAGAGATTCTAATGATTTAAACCGCCTCGGGCACATCGCTGATAAGGGTAGAAAGATAAGAGAGAATATCTCTCACCGAAACAATCCCGCAAAGCTTACCCGCTCGCAGGATTGGAATGTGCCTATAGCCACCGGTCATCATGTGGTTAAGGGCGAGAGCGATTGGATCGTCGTGATTTAGTGTCATAGGGTTTGCAGTCATATGCTGGCTAATGTCATCTCGACTGCACTGGTCCCATTTCTCCGCAAGCTTACCCAAGGCGTCACGCTCGGTGAAAATGCCTACAAGCTTGCCATGGTCAACTACGACCGCGCAATGATGGCCACCTTCGTTCCACTGGCGAACGGTGTCGCCGACAGACCAATCTAACGGGGCTTGGATGTAATCCTTGGTCGCTATGGTTTCAAGCGGACTTTGCAGAAGGGCACGCTCGATGTCCGATTCCATGGCTGATCCCGTGAAATCCGATAGATCGACCTTGCAACGAATGCAGGCGTCTACGCCATCCATGTTTTCGCAAGCGCAGAATGGACATTGCATAGCAGTATACCTTATGACATGCGCGTATCGCGCTGACAAAAAAGCCGGGATAAAATCGCCGCTGATTCAGCCTTGACACCAGCTCGATCCCGACGGGATTCACTTCGAGCAGCCACACCAAACCTTGGATATGTGACGATGAAGATGGCTTACTTCACGTCCCATGTATCGCCTTCATTGAACAAATTTTCCAGTGAAGCGTCTGAATTTTTCTTCTTGGCATCATCGATTTGGTCGACCAGCATATTCTCGTAAGTTGGTCTTTCGACACACCGAAAAACGCCCATAGGCTCTGGAAATTCTGGGTGGTGCATGCGGGAAAGCAAGTAGGCCAGACTAGGCTCAGCCAGTTTTTCGTCGTGGAACAATAAATCGTCTTCTGTGATGTCGCCACCAAGCTCGACAATTTCAGGATTCATACCATTAAGACGAATACCCTTTTTCTTCTCGCCGCCGAAAATAAGCGGCTTTTTGTCTTCGAGGAATAGGGTGGTGTCATTCTTGGTTTCTTTGCCTGTCGCGTATTGGAATGCGCCATCGTTGAAGATGTTGCAGTTTTGATAAATCTCGACGAACGAGATGCCTTTATGCTGCGCCGCTCGCTCAAGCACGTAAGCTAAATGCTTGACGTTGACGTCGATGGTACGTGCCACAAACGTGGCTTCAGCGCCAATGGCTACGGAGAGTGGATATAGCGGGTAATCCACTGAACCGACCGGCGTAGATTTCGTTCTTTTTCCAAATGGCGATGTCGGCGAATACTGCCCTTTAGTTAGGCCATAGATGCGGTTGTTGAACAGGAGAATGTTAATGTTGAGGTTACGGCGAATCGCGTGGAGGAAATGATTTCCGCCAATGCTCAACGCATCGCCATCACCGGTTACAACCCAAACATCTAGTTCGGGATTAGCGACCTTCACCCCCGTAGCCACGGCCGGTGCCCGGCCATGGATGGAGTGAAAACCGTATGTGTTCATGTAATAAGGGAATCGGCTGGAACAGCCAATGCCGGAGACGAAGACGGTGTTTTCACGAGAAACGCCCAACGTCGAAAGAACTTTTTTGACCTGAGACAGGATCGCATAGTCCCCGCAACCCGGGCACCAGCGAACGTCTTGATCGCTTCCGAAATCTTTGGCCGTTAACTGAACAGTGGCGGTATCAGCGCACATAAATCAACAATTCCTAACGGGGTTTAGTTCCCCAACATCTCTTTGATCTTGTCCTCGATCTCACTAATCATAAACGGCTTGCCTTGAATCTTGTTAAAACCAATCGCATCAACAAGATATCGGCCACGAATAATTGGTAGCAATTGTCCCATGTTCAATTCTGGGATGAGTATTTTTTTGAACCGACGGAGCACATCACCAGTGTTTTTCGGCATCGGGTCCAAATGTCTGAGGTGAGCACTGGAAACGGACAACCCTTCTGCTTGGGCATTTTCCACCGCAGCCGTAATAGAGCCGTAAGTGCCGCCCCAACCCAGCAATAGTAATTCGCCGGAGTCTTCGCCAAACACCTCTAAAGGTGCAATGGCATCCGCGATATTGTCAATCTTCTGGCGGCGGGTGCGAATCATGTGTTCATGATTTTTCGGGTCGTAGCATACGTCGCCTGTAATGTCCTGTTTTTCCAGACCGCCGATACGATGCTGCAACCCGGCCGTACCAGGTATGGCCCAAGGTCGAGCGAGTTTTTTATCTCGGCGATACGGTTGGAAATCACTACCCTCACTTGGGTGAGTGACCGTGATTTTTGGTAGCGATGTAACGTCAGGAATTTTCCAAGGCTCAGCCCCATTAGCCAGGTAGCCATCACTGAGCACCATGACGGGTGTCATAAACTCTACCGCAAGCCGGAAAGCCTCAATGGCTATATCAAAGCAGTCACCTGGACTGCGCGGGGCGAGTATGCACATCGGCGATTCGCCATTGCGTCCCCAGAGTGCCTGGGCTAAGTCAGCTTGTTCAGTCTTGGTAGGTAAGCCAGTACTAGGTCCACCACGCTGAACATTAATAATGACCATAGGTAGCTCAGCCATGATGCCTAAGCCGATGGCCTCGCCTTTTAATGCAATGCCAGGACCACTGGAGCCGGTAGCCGCAAAAGCGCCCGCAAAGGCCGCTCCGACGACAGAGGCCATCGCAGCAATTTCGTCTTCTGCTTGGAAGGTCCGCACATCATAACTTTTGTGATGGGCTAATTCGTGAAGAATGTCGCTGGCTGGGGTAATAGGATACGTACCGTAAAAGAGCGGTTTTTTAGCGAGCTTAGCCGCGGTGATAAGACCAAGGGCCATAGCTTCGTTGCCGGTGAGTTTGCGATAGCGTCCCGCTTCAATCTTCGCAGGGGCAACTGTATACTTGACCGTGAACATCTCGGTCGTTTCGCCGTAATAATAGCCCGCTTTGAGCGTTTTGGTGTTAGCCTCGGCTACGACAGGTTTAGAGCCGAACTTGGAATTGATCCAATCCAGGGTCGGTTCCATAGGTCGGCCATATAGCCAATAGATCACGCCTAGCGCGAAGAAGTTCTTGCAGCGACCAATCGCCCGACCGGTCAGTCCCGTATCTTTGCACGCTTCTGCGTTGAGCTTTTCAATGGGAATGCGAAACACGCGGTATTTGTCGAGTTCACCATTTTCAAGTGGGTTACTAGTGTATCCCGCCTTGGACAAGTTGCCATCGGTGAAAGCATCTTCGTTAACAATAAGCGTGCCATCGCTATCGAGGTCTCCAATATTAGTCTTGAGGGCCGCCGGGTTCATAGCTACCAGCACGTCGACTTCGTCGCCGGGCGTGCGCAGCTTCTTACTACCGAATGCTAACTGAAAACCACTGACACCAGCCAGCGTGCCAACCGGTGCTCTAATTTCAGCAGGAAAGTCTGGCAGCGTACTGACATCATTGCCAAAAATCGCTGATGTGTTTGTTAGCTGAGTACCTGCCAGCTGCATACCGTCACCCGAGTCGCCGCAAAAGCGAACGATGGTTGACTCCAGCCCGACAATTTCAACCTGTCTTGTCCCGGAATTCTCTGTATGGGTCTTAACGACCATATCTTTACGACACTCCCCGCCCGTGCGACATGCAGGCCGCTCATCGAGCAATAACGATTATGCCCCTTCACGAGACGCCAGCAGGCGACCCGGCTCCGGTGGCAGGTTAAACACTGCAGCCGGAAAATGATCCACAACATATTCAACAATTCTTTTGACCGAAACGACTGATTTCAAAACGCCGGAAGCATCAACCACCGGTACATGCCGAAATCCGCCATCCACCAATGTTTGGATGACGCTGCCAATCGTCTCATCGCAAGTCACCACCGTCGCCGGTGATGTCATTACGTCTGCCACGGGTGTCTCTAGCGACACATTGCTCGACAACACCCTGCGTAGCACGTCTCGTTCCGTAAATATACCAACCGGTCGATGGTCTTCTGTAACCACGACGCAGCCAATACTGTGATTTTGTAGGAGGGAGATTGCTCCACCGACGCTAGTGCGAGGGCTAATGTCAATCGGGTCACGTGTACCCAAAGAAGCAATTGTGTCAGATGCTAAGTTTTCTCGTAGGCTCATACGCCAACTCACCCAATACGCAAAAGGTCAGGTAGTCTATCAAACTACTCGACCGAAAACAACCCCAGCCACCTAGGAAAAAAAAGGTTTTTTTGCCGGGCATTAAAACCGCCATCGCCAATAGATGGCTTGTACCATATGCCAAAGATTTTGCCATAGCCTAAGGCGAAACTTCTTGAAGATTGCCAAACCCTTGACGCTGGCATAACCCGCAAAAATCGTGCGAAGACTTCATCGCGAAATAACCAGAACAACTCGTACATCGGCGTAGCTATGAGCAACCAAGAGATATAGCTAAAAACAGATTCCACCTAAGGCACGACCGATCATCTTTAGTCACACGGCAAGATCAAACCCTCGACGAAAATGAATCATCGCAGGCTATGGATTAGCGATTTCTAGCTGTTTCTTATCTAAAATAGCGGCCATTACCGGACGGCCAATAACCTCAGTCCCAAGCAGTTGTACTATACTCACGTATGGGGGTTGCCGCGTGAGGTATCTGCCTTTACGCTTCCGACCGAATATCACGAAAGGGAGATACCTATGTCCAACAGTCATGAATGGGGTTTTGCGACCACAGCAATACACGTAGGCCAAGAGCCAGATGCCGAGTCCGGAGCCACGGTCCCGCCCATCCACTTATCCAGTACGTTCACCCAACAATCGCCTGGCAAACATAAGGGCTATGAATACTCTCGCTCTGGGAATCCCACGCGCAATGGGCTTGAAAGATGCCTTGCTGCGCTAGAAGGTGGCACCTGGTGTGGCTGTTTCGCCTCAGGTTCAGCAGCTACCGCTTCAGTTCTCGCTTCACTTTCTCCAGGAGATAAAGTCCTGGCCTACGCCGACGTGTACGGCGGCACATTTCGGATGCTCAAACAGGTCTTCGAGGGCTTCGGCATTGTGCCAGTGTTCACCGACGACGTTTCCGCATCTTCGTTCGCCAGCCTCATCGACGACAAGACCAAAATGGTTTGGCTTGAATCTCCCACGAACCCGCTATTACGCTGTCTAGATATCGCAGCTATCGCCGAAATCGCCCATGGCGTTGGTGCAAAATTGGCCGTGGATAACACCTTCGCCACCCCTGTCTTACAAAGGCCACTTACTTTAGGGGCTGATTACGTCGTCCATAGCACGACCAAATACATCGGGGGCCATTCGGACGTGGTCGGCGGAGCCGTCATCGTCAAAGACGACGCCCTCGCTGAAAAGACCATGTTTTTGCAAAACGCCCTCGGCGGCATCCCTGCCCCTTTCGATTGCTACATTCAGCATCGTGGCATTAAGACATTGCAAATTCGCGTCGAGCGTCACTGCGAAAACGCCGTAGCCGTATGCAAACATCTGGACGGCCATAGCAAGCTAGATCGCATCGTCTACCCGCATCTGGAAAGTCACCCCGATTATGCCATAGCCAAGCGGCAGATGTCAGCAGGCGGGGGGATGGTCACCATTGTGTTTAAGGGCGATGACGCTACAGCTAGGACAGCAGCCGTGCGCTTCTGCGAAAACATAAAAGTATTCTCCCTGGCTGAGTCACTCGGCGGCGTAGAGTCATTAGTCTGTCACCCAGCCATCATGACCCACGCCTCCATCCCCAAAGAAATCCGAGAAGCCCGAGGCGTCACCGATGGGCTAGTAAGATTATCCGTCGGTATAGAAAACATAGAGGACCTGCTAGCCGACCTGGACCAAGCTTTAGCTAAAGCGTAAAGTGCCATGTCTATGTCGCTGTTGTGCGTTGGTTCTCCCCTGGGTTTGAGGAGAACTGCGAAGTAGCTATGTGTGTGAAGAGTTAAGTCCAAGCGCGAGGCTAGCGTCATTTTCTGTCTGGCATGCCCGCGCCTAGGAGCTTGGGCATGCCATCAAGCCGCGTCGATCATTCGGTGACTTGGTATGCTCCTACACTTGACGTTACCTTTTTACTTGGAGTTGCCCGAGTACGCTAGGGATTCGGCATCACCACGTGATTTTGGATACCTACGCTTCAGTACGCCTGTAGATTTGGGAACACATCGCTCCCTCTATTCGGAATCGTCGCGGTCGGTTCGACGGTCGGCATCGCGTTCTTCGCCGCCTTGGTTCTGACTTTCGATTGCAAGAAGACGCTGATTCGTCTTCAGCGGCGCGTTTACGTCCGGCGGACACTCGATTGAACCGTTTGCTTGCTCGATGGCGATGACCTGCACACCAAACTGCTTCCGGAAGTCGGTTTCGCGTAATGACAGACCCATAGCCTGCATGGGCACAATCAAACGCTGGATTTTCTCGGCTTTTCCCGCCGACACGCCCAGAGCCATTTGATGGAGCGTATCTTCATGACCGATTGCAGCCAACGCTTCGTGTTCCAGCACAAGGTGCTTTCGCAAATCGTCCAGCTGCGTTCGGACGTGCTGAAAGATGTCAGCGCGAGTCAGCATGCCCAGAAACTGGTGGTTCTTGTCACTAGAGATAACTGGTAGTGCCAAAGCGTTGCGCCGCCCCATGGCCGCGAGAGCAGTATACAAATCATCTTGCACGCTCAGTATTGTTGGTACCGGTGTCATCATGTCGGCCGCGATAACGATGTCCGAAATGCCGGCCTGGTTCATGATCTGCGTAATCTCGGGCACCGAAATCATGCCCTTAATACAGCCATTCTCAACCACCGCGAATGCGGGGCGGGTGCCGGGTTCCAATTGCGCAGCGAGTTCTCCCAGCGTCGTGTCGGGCCTTACCACGTCCGGCCAGTCCCGATGCATCACCTCTCCTACACGACCAACCTCCAACATGTGGACAATAACATCCCCCGCGTGCGCTGGCGATTCAGGCGAGCTGCGAACCTGCTCGTCGCAGAGTCCCCACCGCCGACCCACAACGTAGGAACTCACGCAAACGACCATCAAAGGCACGATCAAACCGTAGCTTCCCGTCATTTCGGTGACCATGACCAATGCTGCCAGGGGTGTGCGCATGCTGGCTGACAACACGCCGGCCATGGCGACGGGGATCAACGCGCGACGCAGATTCTCCGGATCACCGGTGAACGCATCCGGTGCAATGGCCGAGATCACAGCGCCGAGAAAAGCACCAACCGCCCCCCCAATAAACACGCTCGGGCCCAGCGCACCTCCCGGGGCTCCGGAGCCTACTGTAAGACCCGTCGCTAAGCATTTGGCTAGCGCGACGACACCAAACAGCGCCGCCCAAGTCCACCACGATCGATTCTCGAAACCACCGAGGAAGCTCCCGTCCATCGCGCTTTGGATGAACACATACTGGCCATCCATAACCTGAGGCAACGCGCAAGCGACCGCCCCTGTTGCCAGCCCTCCTAACGCTGGCGCAAGCCAGCGTGGAATACGTGGGCTTCGAACAGTCAATTGCTCGACGGACCGTAGGCACGTGCGGAACACGAGGCACATGAGACCGCATAGTGGGCCGAGGATGGCGTAGGGAATCAATTCACGCGGTGACGAGAATACGAGCGTGTTGGCACCCTGCAGGAGATGCGCGCCATACCCCCAAAAGGGCATGTATACCGAGTAGCCGACCACAGAGGCAACGAACGCCGGGACCATCGCATCCGTCTCGAAGTCCGGCTCTCGGTAGAGTACACTCACCGCAAACAGTGCACCGCCCAGAGGGCATTGGAAAATCGCTCCCACACCTGCGCCACACCCGGCGATCAACATGATTCGTCGTTCGTGGGGCGTCAGAGAGAACACTTCGCCGAGAGCTGATCCGATTGCCGCTCCCAATGCGGCGATGGGCCCCTCAGGCCCAGCCGAACCACCGCACGAGATAACGCCGATCGCCGCCACTGCATTGACCGTCGGACCACGCAGCGGCATGACGCCACCGCGACGGTGGAACGCGCGGATCAGGAGGTCAGTCCCGTGCCCGGCAAGCCGTGGGCATAGCCAGTGGACCAACAGGCCCGCAACTAGCCCGCCCAAAGCCGGCAGCGCCAAGAGCTCTGGTCTAAATTCGAGAACATGGGCTTGGCCGAGATCGGTGAACCGGCCCACCAGGAACTTGCTACCCACGTGCAAGCCATACTCCAACGCGGCAGCCGCTAGGCCAGCGAGTATGCCAACAACCGAGGCGAGGCCCAAGAGCCGGGTCCATCGCGCCATCGGCGTCGGCATTCGAGACAGAGGATCAATCATTCTCGCTCTCACTGTTCAAGCCTGCGGTATTCGCTGGCTGATGGCCTTGGTCGGTCTTGAATCTCCACGCCTGGTTTTCAGCCGCGAAGTGACGCCCTACCCGAATTTTGGTCGTGCGGGCTTCATGTGGTACGATTCCGCCGAGCGTATTCCGTTGCAGATGCCTGGGACTCTGGGGCACCGACTGTAAAGGTTTCGATCTTGCAGGACGAACACCATGAAAACGACATTGTTGCATATATTCCGTAACTCGCCGATGGGACGCGAGAATCTCATGCAATCCGCATACTTCTGCAAGCAGCAGTTCGGATTGTCGCTGGCCGTCTACATCCCAGAGACCATCCAGTTCGGCATGGAGTTCGGTGGCAATCCGGTGACCATTCAGCTTGACGGATCCTACGTGGCTTATCCGACCACGGCACGGGAGCACGCAGAGAACGTGCTCGCCGACTACGGGTCTGCGAACCAGTTCTTCGTTCCGAACGAACGTCTCTCCGGCACGATGCCGCTATTGCCGAACGATTGGGCCATGATGGCGTGTCCGCGTGTTATCAGCGAACAATCAGCCCGTATTGGCCTCGGTCACCTCGGCCCAAAGGTCCGTAGTCTTGTCAAGCAGGCGACCTTCCCGGTTTTCATCCCAAGTATGTTATTCAAACCGTGGACGAATGTGACCGCCTTCTTTGGTGGTTCCGAGCTTGGCGCCACCGTGGTCAAAGAGGGCATGGCCGTCGCCCGACTTGCCCGAGTTCCGTTTGTGATCCATACACAGCTTAATGGTATCACGAAAAAGGAGTGTGAAAAGAGCTTATCTGCTGCGGGAATCCTTGGAGCCGTGTCCGGCGGCGATGTTGAGTGGCGGCTCTACGATCACGGAACGCTTGAGGAGAATTTGTACGACGTTCCGCACGACAGCCTCATCGTTGTCGGCGCGGCTGGCCACAGGCTCATCAGCGAACTCGTTTTCGGCAGCAAGCTGGAGACGATCCAAGCCACGCTTCCCAATCCAATGGTAATCGTTGGGCCGGATTGCCGAACTCTGTGGGATGGCGAAACCCTCGGATGAGTCTGATTTCCGCCACGCTACCTGCTAGAGGCACTGGCTATTCGCTCATCTGAAATTGCCGCAGGTAAATTATTTGGCACGCAATAGCCCTATGTGAGCGTAGCCCGATACGGGTTGTGTGCCAACAAAAAATGTATCATCGACTCCCCCAGGTTCAGAAAGTTGGGCATGGGCCACCCGGCCATGTTCAAAAAGAAGTGCGTAGGCCGGGTCATCGACCCGGCATTTCCTGGCTCAAGACTATGCTAAAAGCGCTGGTATGCAGTAGCCATGTGCGATATAAGTTATATCCAAGCGCGAAGCTAGCGTCATTAACGAATCGACATGCCCGCGCCTAGGGGCTTGGGCATGCCACCCAGCCGGCCAACGTTGGTGTTAAGTTGGATAGGGTTTCACCAAAAGTGCGGAAGAACCGTTTTAACCTGCCCTGTGGCAGCAATAAAACTTATTGATATTCCTTGTTGCCGCAATAAACTTTAAGACTTACCAGTAGCAGCAACGTCAGGACAACAAGCCCCCAACTGCTGATTGTAGGAACTTTTGTATGGCAGTCACCAAATACAGCGTCGTCAGCTCCCATGCACAGGTCATTACAATCTTCAATCCCATCAAAATCTGAATCACCAACATCAACGACACCGCAGCCACATTCTCCAGGATCAATTTTATTGGGATCTGTAGGACATGCATCTCTTGAATCACAAGCCCCATCTCCATCGGTATCGTTGGGATTATCTACTGGACATCTATCGCATTCATCGCGAACACCGTCGCCATCGGAATCGTTTTCTAAGCATAATGTATCGAATCCCAAGAACGTACCAATTGCACTATTGCAGCCAGGGGTTGTCAACATCGAACACATTGCACTATGGCAACAAGCACCTGTTTCTAGCGTACAGACGTCTGAGCAGCCGTCGCCGTTCTTGAGGTTGCTATCGTCGCACGCTTCAAGCCCTTCAATAATTCCGTCCCCACAGATGGATAAATTAAGTTTGTATATCGCTCGAATCCCGTCTTGATCCGTATGAAATACTACCGCAACATTGTCGTCGATGGTTTTGAAGTTCGCAGATCCACCTAGCCCAATCGCGTTGACAACTTCTTGCTCATCGAGGACCTTGACAATGGTTCCGTCGATTTGCATGAAAATCGTATTGATGATGTTTAGACCTGCCCGGAACGAGATATTGCCATGCACAAATTTGGTGAATCCGAATCTCAGGAAATTGTCATTCGAACCGGGAATGATATCGCTTCGATCTGCTATTATCGAAAAAGACGATCCGTCATAGGAATAAATTCCACTATTAACTTCTGATCCAGCATTAAATGATATTTGATTATTGAATAAATCTATCCCTTCAAGAAATAGTGGTGTGCTATTGGAAAACGGTCCTAGGGTATCGGTCCCAATTATTATTTGTAGGCTGTTATTTTCGTACAAAAACAGACCATCAGAGAAATGGTTAGGGTGAGGTAAATCAAAAGTTCCGACGAACGCTATACGATTATCTTGTATTCTTACATCATTGAAAAAGGAAAGAGTCGTGGTTTCTCCAGGAATAGGAGTGCTAGAATTAGCAATCATGCTGATTGTGTTATTGCTTATTGAGTATACTCCTCCAGTCGCCAAACTGGAGTTGACGCTAAAGACAGTGTTACCATTATATACATCAAAGGAACTTACGCGGTAGTCAACAAATTGGCTATCAGGAAGGTCGTGCCTATCGTCCACAAGGGTTTCAATTATGCCGTTTTCGTATCGATATAAGCCACCGCTAGACCCTGTGCTAGCATTAAATATAACGGCTCCATTGTCTATGTGTGTAGCTTTGAATTGGCTATAGGTAACACTATTAGCGGGTGGACGCATAGTAGTATCGGCGACAAGCAATAAATTTATTCCATCATGAAGATAGATCCCTTGGTGTGTAGCATCAATCGTGCCTCTAAACACAACGAAATCACCTTCTACAAAGTCGCTCCACTCAATAAAACTTTGAAAGCTAACGAAGTTGCCATCGTATCCCGGCATGGGTGTATTCGTATCAGCAATTTTGGTGACGCCAATAATTTCGCTATGGACACCTTGCACAGGGATTATGCAGAAAATAATACAAAGAAGAAATGTACGTACCATATTGTCCTCAACTTTCAATTTGCTGCAAACTAGTCTGACGAATAAAGGCCACTTTCAGATTCCAAATTTACCTAAGACGGTTGATTCTCGTGCGGCAATCGTTTCTTAGTGTGTAGATTTTTGCACTGACCAATAGTGACAGACAAAGCACAAGGAATCCCCAGCTTGATGTAGTGGGTATCGCGTTAGTGCAATCCCCAAACAC
>JAJDDW010000121.1 GCA_029260115.1 Phycisphaerae bacterium
GCAACGCGAAATATTTTATACGAGTTCGATGATGCGCTTTGCTACCTCAGTCGGTGATTGATTGGTCGTATCGATGATGTGGGTAGCTGCTTTTTCGTAGAGCGGTGATCTTTTCACGAGGAGTTCGGCTATCTCGTCCAGGGGATTATCCCCGCGCAGGGCAGGTCTGTCCGTTGCGGTGGCTTGGTGCTGCTCCATCCTCTTTCGAAGCATTTCTTCGGTAGCTTGCAGCCAAAAAATGGTGCCGATCGCACGTAGGTTTGTGACGTTTTGCGGGTCGAGAATTGCGCCGCCGCCGACGCTAAGAATTTTCGGGGGGTGCTGCGCTAGATCGGTTATGACGCTTCGTTCGTACTGGCGAAATTGTATTTCACCTTTGTCTGAGAAAATTTCAGCGATTGTTTTTCCTACTTGCTGTTTTATTATCTCATCGGTATCGACATACGGATTTCCTAATATCGTAGACAGTTCCTTGGCTACGGTGGTCTTGCCGCAGCCGCGATAGCCTATCAAAATGATGTTCGTCGAAATTTTTTCGGGTGTTGTTTTCATGTTGAAAGGGGGTGCGCCTTGTCCAGCTCATTTTCGATCAGTTGATAGGCCATGGTTGTGTCCGCACTCTGCCCGGTCCATAGTTGAAACTGGGCTGCTGCTTGTCTTACGAACATGTCCAGCCCATTCAGTATAGACTGTCCTTGTGCGCGAGCGTCTGACAGAAGTTTGGTTTGTATGGGACGATAGATTAAATCGAAAATCAGATCGTAATATTTCAGCGATTCCGGCGTCATCGTTGTGTCGGTTATGCCTGGCCACATGCCGACGGGGGTGCAGTTGATGAGCAATTGGGCTTTTCGCATGCCGCGCTGCGACCAAGGCAGTGCTTGTATTTGGAATTGATTCGCTAGTTGCTGCGCGGATTCTTCGCTTCGCGCGTATAAGGTGATGTCGCAGGCATAACTTCTAAGCCCAGCGACTATAGCGCGGGCCGCGCCGCCGGCGCCGAGGACATCTACATGTAAGCCGGCTAATTTCTTATGGTCACACTGGAGCGCTGCGGCGATGGAATCCATGGCTGCGTGACAATCGGTGTTGTAGCCCCGCACCTCCTGTTGATCGTTGAAGACGAGGGTGTTGACTGCGCCGATAGACTGCGCGAGTCGATCTGCGTTTTGGCTAATCCACGCGAGCGCGGCCTGTTTGTGGGGGACGGTTACGCTTAGGCCTGATATGTTTAGCCAGGGTCGCTTGACGCACTGGTCAAGAAAAGTTGGTAACGCATTGGGTTCTTTGGAGACGTGAAGCGGCAAGTAGATGGCATTCATGCCCGCGTCCGCGAACCAGCGGTTAAATAGTATGGGGCTCATCGAGTGGGCTACCGGGTCACCGATGACGCCGTACACTTTCGTAGACGCATCGATTGATTTCCATCGGTAGCGATCGATCATTTCTTCTACGCAACATTGTCCCGGTGCCGTTGTATTGTCTTGTTCTAAAGCGCAGTATGTGCCAAATGCGCCGAGTTTGCGGGCGAGCACGCGGGTCCATAATCCGCAATCCCCCATGGCGATAGCTATGACTTGGCTGGCGTGGTCGTGCATGAGGTCTAAGGCTGCGAACGAATCGTTGATATTGTTGGCGGCGTAGGCGATTTTGGCGATGGCGGTTTGGTGGGCCGCTTGCACACGAGCGGGAAAAGCATCGACATCGTCGGGGCAAGTGTCGAAATGATGGCTCGAAAGTATGAAGCGATTGTCATCGTGTTGATCGAGGGCGGGGCGTGCGGTATGTTTATCCCAGTCATCCAATTCGAAATCGATGAACGCATTTGATCCTTGTACGGCTGTGGTTAGTAACGCGAGTCTTTCTGCCGGAGTTGCGACACTGTGTCCGCCTTCGTTGATGCTACGGCATGTGACGATCCACATTTTTTCTTTGTGTGTAGTGAGCAGTTTATGGATCGGGGCGATCGATCCCTGGTAACGATCTAATCGTAACTCGATAGCGTCTGCGCCTTGGGCCCATGCGCGAGACACCTGACCGAGCAGTGACGCTTCGTCGTTTACCATGATGGAGCATATCAAATGCGTCATAAGTCCTCACTTCGCACGCCGTGATTCGCTGTGCATATCGTAGCGTGTAGACTATAAGGAGGAAATCTTAACAGGGGTAGCCCCATCTGGTATGGGACGTATGTATGCGGATAAGTTTTTTGGGAATTGTTTGATGGTTAATCGCGAAAAAGTTGGTGTGATTTTTGATCTTGACGGGACGCTGCTGGATACGCTCGAAGATATTACCGACGCGGTCAATGCGGTGTTTGCGAGATTGGGGTACGCCGCGACCACTGTACCTCATCTTCGCAATTTGATCGGTGAGGGGCTAGCTAATTTATTAAAGTTGGCATCCGGTGAGTCGCATGAGGAGAAAATTTCTGCGCTTGTCGAATCATATCGGTCTGCATATCTCAGTAGGATGCTGAATAAGACCCACTTATATTCGGGTATTGCCCGGGTGCTGGACGAGATCGTTGAGGCGGGCGTGCCGGTTTGTGTGTTGTCCAACAAGCCGCATGAATTTACCAAGCCCATATGCGAGGCGCTGCTCCCGCGTTGGCCTTTCGTGCAATGTCGTGGGAGTGTAGCGGATCGGATTAGGAAGCCTGACCCCGGCGTCGCGATGGAATTGGCTTCGATGATGCAGCTTGATCCTGCTCATATATTTTTCGTAGGTGATTCTGATGTGGACATACTTACCGGGAAAAATGCGGGTATGACGAGCGTAGGTGTAACCTGGGGCTATCGCGATCGACACATTCTTGACGCGACACATCCTTCGTATGTGCTAGATACTCCCGAAGAGCTGCTGGCTGTACTATTGCCTAATTCGTGATGGTCGTGAACGAAATTTATCATGCCCTGCGGATTGATTGGGCCTGGCTTTTATGTCTAATAACGCATGTTGCTATTGAAATTGAGGCTGTCACTGTACCTGGGCTGACAGAGAGGCTACGGGGCGGCCGATAACTGTTGTATGGATATTTAACTAGAGTCCACATTACGTGTTTGTCTGAGCGATTTAGTCAAACCGTTTGATAAGCCCTCGCGACTCGTCTTAGGACGTGTTAATCAGCCTCGAATCATTTAGCCAAGATCGCTATCGGCCGATAAGATGGTCTGGACTGACGGTGAATTGGCTGATGTTCGTTAGACAGTTATCGGTCGTGCTGCGTGATTTTGTAGGTCAATGGTATTTGAAACGCGAGGTGTTTATCTGTGACGGATCGTAATCTCAAAATTGTATGCGTGTGTGGTGCCCGGCCTAACTTCATGAAGATCGCGCCGATTGTGGATGCGTTGCGCGATCGCAAGAACGTTGAAACTATTCTGGTTCATACGGGGCAACATTACGACCGAGCAATGAGTCAGTTATTCTTCGAGGAGCTTGGTATTCCAGAGCCTGACGTTAACCTTGAGGTTGGCAGTGGTTCTCACGCGGTGCAGACTGGGCTTATCATGCAACGATTTGAGCCTGTCTGTCTTGAGCATAAGCCTGATTGGTTAATTGTCGTGGGCGATGTGAATAGCACGATTGCATGTGCCATGGTCGCGGTGAAGCTTGGTATTAAGGTGGCGCATGTGGAAGCGGGATTGAGAAGTTTTGACCGGGCCATGCCGGAAGAAATAAATCGTTTGCTCACGGATTCGATTAGCGATCTGTTGCTGGTTAGTGAGCCAAGCGGTATTGAGAATTTGCGACGCGAGGGTGTCGCTGATGACAAAGTGCATCTTGTCGGTAATGTGATGATCGATACGTTGCTGCGAAGTAAACAACGGGCCAGTGAATCGAAAGTTCTCGAGGGGCTAGGCGTAAAACCCGGCGCATATGCCGTGGTAACCTTGCATCGGCCTAGCAATGTGGATAATGCAGAGACATTTGCTTCGATTCTTAAAGCATTGAAAATAATTTCGGATGAGATGACGGTCGTATTTCCGATGCACCCCCGCTCGCGGGCTAATCTAACTAAATTAGGCTTGGATGATGCGGCAAAGTCGGCTAACTTACATATCGTTGATCCATTTGGGTATCTCGATTTTCTGAAACTGACGATGGATGCTGCGGTCATGCTGACCGATTCCGGTGGTATTCAAGAAGAGACGACGATTCTTGGCGTGCCTTGTCTGACATTGAGAGAAAACACGGAGCGGCCCATTACCCTTACCGAAGGGACGAATCGTTTGACCGACTGCAGTACGGATGCGATTTTGCAGGCGTTTCGCGCCGTCAGAAATTCGCCGCCTTGTGGCAACGCGCCAGCGCTATGGGATGGCCATGCTGCGGAGCGTATCGTAAAGATACTTGTGGAATCATGTTGAGCGGATACCGTGACGCAGTGAGTCAAAAAATATACGTATACCACTAAGGGAAATAAGTGGTGGTAGGAGATCGATGCGATGAAGATGGCGGTTGTGGGGACTGGTTATGTTGGCTTAGTCGCTGGCACTTGCTTTGCGGAAAGCGGGAACCGGGTGATATGTGTAGATTGCGACGAGCACAAAATCGAGCAACTTAATCAGGGTGAGATTCCCATCTACGAGCCGGGCTTGAGCGAGTTGGTGAAATCTAATGCGCGGTCCGGTCGATTGACTTTTTCTACTGATCTGGAAGAGGCGATTAAGAATTCGCTTGTCATTGTTATGGCTGTCGGTACACCGCCTAAGGCGGATGGCTCTTCCGATCTTTCCGCTATTTTGAATGTCGCGACTACTATCGGTATCACCATGGATAGCTATCGAATCATCGTGATGAAAAGCACGGTGCCAGTCGGGACACATAAGTTGGTCTCAGAGACAATCTCTAAGTTGAACGATCATCCGGTTGATTACGTGAGCAATCCTGAATTCATGAAAGAAGGGGCTGCGATTGATGACTTCATGAAGCCCGACCGCGTGGTGATTGGCGCGAACAACCCAGCCGTGGTGGAAATCATGCGTGAGCTGTATCAGCCTTTCATGCGCCGCACGGATCGCATACTTATTATGGACCCCGCTAGTGCTGAGATGACTAAGTACGCCGCTAATGCGATGCTGGCGACAAAAATTTCTTTTATGAATGAAATCTCCGGGCTGTGCGATCATTTTGGGGCGGACATTGAAATGGTCCGTCACGGTATCGGCTCCGATTCGCGTATTGGTGATGCCTTTCTTTATGCGGGCGTGGGGTATGGCGGTTCTTGTTTTCCTAAAGATGTTAGCTCTTTGGTGTCCATGGGGGCCAAGGCTGGTCATCGCATGCACGTGGTGGAAGCGGTAAATGAAGTAAATCAGATTCAGCGGCAGCGCTTTGCGAAAAGAATTGTTGACCATTTCGGCGATGCGTGCAGCTCGACAACAGTGGCAGTGTGGGGATTAGCGTTCAAGTCTAAGACCGACGACATCCGTGAATCGCCGGCTATAGATTGCGTGAAGGTATTTCTCGAGCGCGGTATGAAAGTGCAGGCCCACGATCCCGAGGCGATGCCGAATACCATGCGTGAAATTGGCGACGGGGTTAAGATGTGTGACGATGGTTATGAAGCGCTTGAGGGCGCAGATGTGTTGGTGGTGTTTACGGATTGGTCAGAGTTTCGTACGCCGGACTTTGATATAATTAGCGAACGTATGCCGAGTAAGCTTATTTTTGATGGCCGAAATATGTATGAGCCTCATGTGATGGCCAAGCGCGGGTTTCACTACCATTGTGTGGGGCGTCCGTCGGTGACTCCGGCGTAGTGTTGGGTTGATGCCAGTTGGTTTTCTAAATCATGAGTAATATCGTCGTTACCGGTGGGGCGGGTTTTATTGGCTCGCATCTTTGCGAAGCGCTGCTCCGCGATGGTCACAGTGTCATTGCGCTGGATTGCTTCGACGATTTTTACGACCCGGCCATCAAGCGGCGAAACCTTACCAACGCCATGGCCTACTCTCATTTCATGCTGGTCGAAGGGGATATTCGCGATCAGCCTTGTGTGTTTGACACGATCGATCATGAAACTGATGTGGTTGTGCATCTGGCCGCGAGAGCGGGTGTGCGGCCATCGATCGTACGGCCGTTGTTATATCAAGACGTGAATGTCCGCGGCACGTTGAACGTATTGGAAGCGTGTAGAAAAGTTTCAGGATGCAAGCTCATCGTCGCAAGTAGCTCAAGTGTTTATGGCAACCGTAAGGAAGTTCCATTTCGTGAGACTGATACGGTTGACGATCCTATTTCGCCATATGCTGCAACGAAAAAATGTTGCGAATTGCTCTGTCATACATATCACCATTTGTACGACTTTCCTATCGCATGCCTGCGATTTTTTACGGTATACGGGCCTAGGCAGCGGCCGGACCTGGCTATCCATAAGTTTGCTCGATTGATCGAGGCCGGGGAGCCGATCCCTGTTTTTGGCGACGGCAGTATGATGCGCGATTACACTTATATCGATGACATCATTCAGGGCGTGAAGTGTGCGATTGATCGGATCAATGGATTTCGCGTATACAATCTCGGCGAGTCGCAGCCGGTAGCATTGCGCGACCTGATCTTGGAATTAGAAAAAGCGCTGGGTAAGAAGGCCATCATCGACCACCAGCCAATGCAGCCAGGGGACGTCGAACGAACCTATGCAGACATCAGCCGGGCACGCGAGGAGTTAGGCTATAATCCATCCACAGATATTGAAACGGGCTTAGCGCGTTTCGTGGCTTGGCTGAGAGAATCGCAGCAGGTCTGAAGCTCGACGTGCCCATCGCGCGTTTGGGCGAGATAATCAGTAAAATAAAACGGAGCGGGAGGGATTCGAACCCTCGGTACGGTTATACCGCACACCGCATTTCCAGTGCGGCCCCTTCAGCCACTCGGACACCGCTCCAGCGTAAGAAATACCTAAACGACTACCTTATGCTACCCATTCAATCGCTATTCTGATACAATAATTGACAGGTGAATGTCTGGTATCAGTTAGGGAGTTTAGGGAGTAACAAATCATGCCAAGACCTCGCAAATACGTTCGTGATCCAAGAACCAATCAACAGGTCGATGGGCTGTCCTTACATAAGGCAACAGGACAATGTTACTCGCTTATTCAAGATGGTCAACGTAAGCATTGGGGAGCCGATTTAATCAGGGCAATCGACGACTATCGGTCGAGTTTGAAACTCCACCCATTTCGTAAAATGACCGACCGAGAATGTATTGAGCAATTAGTAGATGAATCGCCTGAACCCGGTGAATTCGACGAAGAGGCAGTAACGCCAGAACAAATAAAGAGAGTTAAATCGAAAAAACTTGTCGTAAACAATGAATGGCTTGCCACTAATCCACAAACCCGATTGGGAATTTTTCTCAATACAGGAAAAATGCCACCTGAAAAAGAAGAGCCAAAACCTAAGATCAATCCCGATGGTATCAGAACGCTTAAACAAGCCGGAATGCAATGGGCAACCGACAAAATAGACAATCAACCTGTTAAGCCCAGAACGACAAAAGACTACTTAGCAAATTGGGATGAATTTGTAACGATTGCTCGCCGTCATTCAATCACGGATATTTCTCAAGTCGATAAGGATTTCATTCGTAAGTACAGAACAAAAATAAAAAGCAAAGCCAATGGTTCTGAGAATTACTACAGCAATCGTTTTCGTCGAGTTAAAGCGATTCTTAGACATATTCTCACTGAGCATGACGTAGCAAATGTCAGCGATGAACGAGCTGGATATATACGAGATAGCTTACGAATGTTGGTAGCCAAAGTAACAAAAGCTCCGAACCGATACGTTACCAAAGATGAATTAAGTGCCCTGTTAGCTGTTTGCGATAACTTAGCCGCTACAAATACGACTGATCTTGAAGAGAAATTAAATCAAACTAAAAAAGGCTCGTCCAAATATCAAAGTCTTGTTTCTCAGATTCGACGAACCCAAGAGCGTAGATTTTTTGGGATACAGTTTCGAGCCATATATCTAATGGCGGTCAATTGTATGTTCTATCCAGTAGATATTTCGACGATTCCTATTGACGCTGTAAATTTTGACAATGGGCACGTTCACTTTAGACGCGATAAAAAAGATGTTGTCCGAGTAGGACTATTATTGCCAGCTACAATGTCAGCCTTAAAAAATTGGCTTAAATTTCGCTCCGATCAGAGCGATAAATTGTTTATCAATTCAGAATTTAGTAGCTGGCAGACAAAATCACTTGGTTGCAGAATTGTAGATCATAGACAGATTGCGGGATTGGTAGACGAACAAACAAATGAGCATCTTAACCAAGGGACGCTTACATTTAAGGCATTCCGAAAAGGTGGGTATCGAGCCGCTTTACACGATCAACGAGTAGATCAATATACGGCTAAAATACTTGCAGGACAGCAAACAGGCATAACAGATAGCTATGTTGACGCTAATCCTGAAAGATGCCGTTGGGCTGTTGAATCAATAGGCAAATTCTACGGTTTGAAAAGGTCAAGTTCTTGACCTTTTGCCAGCCAGAAAGTATCAATCGTTCTGGTTGCTTATGAAAATAATGGTTGGCATTGCTGCTGACTCCATCGAAAGGGCAGGACAATGGGATCAGGTGGTAAGACAGGCGATGAAAAGGAAACGAAGACACAACAAAAATCCTCAGCCGCAGAAGAAGTGTTCCTGCTCCGTACAAGCGATGACACGGGACACGGCGGCGGCACACCACTCAAGGCCCAAATAGAACAGGCGGTCGATGTCTTCGCGTTCATGTACGACCAACTAGGTATGATCTACCAGGTTGTGTGCTATTTTTAGTTGAAATTTTAGACGAACGGCCCCATATTTGACGGTGGATTTTCGACAATTCCATCAAACAAGGAGCCGTGTCATGAGTAGTGTCGTACGAATAGGATCGAAGAGCAAGGGTAAGCGGAA
>JAJDDW010000122.1 GCA_029260115.1 Phycisphaerae bacterium
TCGACGGCACGGACTTCTATTTCCACGCAGACAATGGCTTGTACGACGGGTGGGGCAAAGCGATCCAATAATTGGCTTCGCCTAATTGAGGATAGAATGACAAGAATTAACACTACCTATCGTGCTATACGAAAGTCTTTACTGTTACGTCGTTGAGCTACCAAACAGTGCAACTTCCAAGACACTACCGTATGATTTGAAAAGGCGGCGTCTTTTGACGGGAGACGCCTCAACCCGTTGATGGCGTTTTGGTGTAGGGGTTACGCCCAACCACTCATTAACAATATACAACATGGCAAACTGCCATGCCTAACAAAAAAATACTTTTTTTTGTAATACCTGTGGGCACACCTTGGACAATCAAGCCACAGGCATAGTACCGCGGTTGCTCTGCTAGCTTAGCTACAATTGACTGTACTAGGCCACCAAACCCGAGCTTAGCCGAGTGGGTTATTTGTTCTTCCGGGCGACCTCGCGCTTCGATTGCCGTTTCTTCTTAGGTGAAGCCTCAGGTCGGCGAGCCAATGCCTCTTTACTAGCGGTCGCCGTTCGCTCTACTTGTCCCGAGCTTCGCATTTCTGGCGCAGAAACCACATGTCGAGCATAATCAACGACACGATGAGTTTGATACGCCACACTGTGGTCAGGGAAACCGATCTCTCGCCATGCGAAGCAATCTCGAATTGTGTCCTGGTGTTCACCTCCGTTCAGATCGAAGTCTGCCGACAATAGTTCCAGCCCAAAATCGGCGAAGCTAAAGTACTCTGAAGATACCTGATCCCATGTCGTCGCCAGCAGTTCTCCCACATAATCTCGAGCTTTTAAGAGTGAGATCTTGAAATCGGCCTCATTGCCGCTGTAAGCATCATTGAAGGCTTTCTGAATCTCACTGTCGTCAATTGTTGCATCAGGCCCGTGATAGGATTGATCGGCCAACTCCTGAGTGATCAGACTCGCTTGAACGAGTTCCTTTTGGAACACTTCTACGAGAATATCAAAAATGGCTCCCGTCAGAGGCATCGATAGGTCATGTTCTTCAGTGCCTACAGTTGACATCCGTTCGTAGTTAAAAGCCCGGCGGATCTCTCGGCTATTGTCCAATTCGCCAATTCGGTCGAGTTCGTTAACGGTAAACAAGTTGCCAGATGAGTGGTTTAGAAGATAATCAACGACCTTATTGGAATGCAGTGCCGCAACTATCGCTACGAGATCCCCGGCAGCCTCACCGTGCCCTGCATATTCAGGTGTCCACGTTTGATTGGTGGGGAATCCCATCGTGCCAAAGATAATACTATGGCCAAGTTCGTGAGCGAGAACATCAAAGTTCATACAGTAGGGCGCATTGAGATCAAGGCCACCCCATGTCGTTCGCCCGAACCCGAATTCAAGAAAGCCAAAACCTGAGTGGGCATTGTCCCAATGAATCAACGGAACCAGTTCCATTCGTGCGTAGCTCGTTCCAAAGTGCCATGATATAGTCTTACCGAAGTAGTCTTCCCATATATCAAGTGTCCTTCGGACTGTGGCGTACATTTGGGCTGCTTTGAATTCGCGACTATCCACATCCAGATGATCGAAATGTCCAGTTTGCGGATCTGGTTCGACGGGAGGGTTCTGCTGTCCTGTATGTGGCGGAAGATAGGGATAGTTATAAGGATTCTTATTGATGGCATCTACGACGTACATGCGGTCGTCGGCTGGGCCGGGCTCTATCTTGTCGGTGGTAACCGAAACACAGATAGTTTCCGGCTCGGTGAAACCATCTAAACTGCGTGGTTGGGGAAAAATCCTGAATCGCGTGCCGTTGTCGGCCACTGCCTTGTCGAGATTCATTGACATGGTTATTCCTTTCTGAATGTGTTAGGGCTGAATCGAATTGTTCTCGTTACTGAAATGTGATGAGCGTAGGATCATGCTAACTCCTTAAGCTACTGTCTCTGGAATATGTATGGTCAGCATGTTGGCGGGTGTTAGAAAACGGAATTACGATCAAATAGAGATCGATATCGCCCAACATGTAACATAAATGGGCGAGCATTGATCGAAAGATCTTACCGAAAAATTATGTTCTAACTCAGTCAGGCTGATATGCACCAAGAGCCCAACGCCGACACCCACCACACCAGGGTCTTACGAACGACCCAAGCAATGAATAACATTTATCGATCAGAAACCTCAGTTGCGTGTATATCATGTTGAACCTTCCGTTTCAACTGAAAATATACACTTGTCCGAAAATGATACATCGCAGTGCCAGATATGGTGGCACTCAAGCTCTGGTGCTGGCTGGTATGATGCCTATTTTGATACTTGACACCGACTCACATCTAAGCGACACGACCACGAATTATTCGTGATATTTTTTAAACAAGTGTCTAGAATTCTGTCATCGATGTATCAACTTTGATGCGCTTTGGATAGCGACTACAGACTGGTGAAAGTAAACGTGTCTAATCCAGCTGTTGGCGCAGTGATAGACTATTTTGTGTACGCCGACATCTGCAGGGATAGTTAATCACCAGCCAATCGCTTCTCCGCCATCGCCACATACTTGGGATTCAACTCAAAACCAACGAATTGTCGTCCAAGTCTTTTGGCTACGACCGCCGTCGTTCCTGCTCCCATGAATGGATCAAGCACGATTCCGGGATTGAATCCTCGTCGACAATTGCATCCCATGAAGCGCTCCACGGCATTAAAGTCTTCATGCTTCCTCGAGCCATTACCGTTATCAGAGATTGATCTTGCGAGCTGAGGTGTCCCACACCGCTTACAAACCCGTTGCGGACATCCCGCGAGAATCGGTTGTGTAACGAGCTTCTCTGGGAACATCGCAAAATGTGCCCATGCTGTTCCTTGGGTATTAATGTGCCAAACATCACCAGGATTCTTGCCTCGCGAATGAAAAGACTGTGAACTGCCGGAGGGAGGCCCATTTCGGCGTCCGTCGAGATGATGGCTGGGCTTTACGTTGGCATGCTTTCCTGTTGTGAAATTATTTTTAGGTTTACTTCTATGCGGCAGGCGAATCGCATCCAGATCGAAATAATACTTTTTTGATTTAGTAAATAAGAACAAATGTTCCCAAGCGCAGGCCAATCTATCCTTCACGCTCGCGGGCATGTGGTTGGGCTTGTGCCAGACGATATCGTTACGCAGTGCCCAGCCACGATTGGTCATCTCAATAGCGAAGCGGGCTGGTATCTGCATCAGACATTTTTTCGGCAAACCCTGATTCTTCGGACGTCCTTTCTGATAGTCCCGATGGTTACCATCGCAGATGGACTGCGGTAAGTGCGCCGCATGCGCCCGCTTCGTGGCAGTATGGTACGTGTCTCCCATATTTACCCAGAGTGTGCCCGTCGGCTTGAGTACGCGTTTCACTTCGTCAAAAATGCTGCATAAATGTTCGATAAATAGATGGTAGCTTGGCTCCAGGCCCAGCGCGCAGGTTAATCCGTCTGGCCAGGTGGTTTTTCCAACGCCGTAATCTCGCGTAGCCCAATACGGGGGTGAGGTAACCACGCAATCTATCGATTCATCGGGTAGCTGTTGCAATCCTTCGCATGCATCTACGCAGTAGATTTGGTTGGTAGTTATTTGGCTTTGGTGGTTACCTCTTCGCTTGGTCTTCGTTTTAGAGGTCGTGCGGCGCTGCTTTTGATTTGCGATTTTCGCAGCCTGATTCGGCAAGGCCATTTCAGCGTTCACCGCCCAGCCCTAGTTGATCGTTGAGTATGCCCGGTTTGAGATATTGTGGCTTCATAGCAGTTGTGCCGTAAGCATAAAACCACGCTCTGGGATCCACGCGACATGCCTGATCTCTGGCTCTTTCCACCCAGTTGCAAGCCTCCGGGTGATTATCAAACGGCCCGGCCAGGAGCACATAGCGCCTATCCTCGATCGCCGAAACGTAATAATTAGTACCGGGTGGATTGTGCTGGCACCGACAATTATCCTGATGTTCAGATGCTTTTGGTTGGCGAGATGCTGACTGCGATGCATCGTCTTCGGGTTTACTAGTCATAGTGGGTAGTATTTACGGGATGCGTCGTGGCATGTGTTCGGCGTCCTCGTCGGTCAAAAATCCTTTGACGCAATCTTCGTCGCAGAAAACCTTCATCTCCCGTAGCGGCACAAGACCGCGTGGCCCGACGACTATATATTCAAGCGTTACAGCTTCGACGCCAAAATCGAGTTCACGTTGACAGTGAGCGCACTGTTTTGGTTTGGTATCCTCCATTTCCATGATGGATAGAGCAAGTGCACAGTTTTGAATCTTCAACCCATTTGCGAGACGTGATTTTTGATTGAAATTTTGTTGTTGTCGTGGCCACAAATCTGTTGAAACTCCAAAGTAGTAGCGCAACAGAAAAGCTTATTAAGTTCAATACTATCCCATCTACGATAGAAAGAAGTCCCGCCCCTCACCAACGAAGAGCGGAACTAGAAAGAGTACAAGACTCTCTCCCCATTGTATTGGAGACTTGTCAAAATCTCTTTCTTCTTAAACCTTTCGGATGTTCGCGAATGGAGCCGCGTAAAACGGTTCATTTGTTAATAAGGTGCTGGACTTCTTTCTGTCATACCAATTGGCTCACGTTGGATCTGAATGATCCGACAGGAGGAAGATTAACCGGTTAATTTGCACCCAGAAATTGCAACTTAGCGAAGCCTATCCATACCTACACCAAAACGAAAGAAGATCAAAAATCTTCAGCAGTATGAGTCAACCACTCACGGCGCAGCAGCTTAGCCGAAAGACGGGGTTGTCGTTTGACATCTGTCGAGACGTGATACCGCAACTGGCTGCGCACGGATTGATTCACTGCCTTAACACTACGGCCCGTCGTGGCAGACTCTACTGGCTCACCAAACTAGGCCAGTCCATCCAACCTGGATTCATCAAACAACTCAATAAGAAACCACTTCAGCATAGTTTACCAAAAATCGACTGGACGCTTTACGGCTGGGTGTGTTTTACGCACCGCTCGGCCATTATTAGAGCCCTTACCGAACCACTACAACCAGCCATGATAAAACGCAAAGCACGAACCAGAGACCCGACACTGCATATGAGTGCCAACAACGTGCGGAACGTCATGGGGCCGTTTCTGGCTAGGGGCATTATCCAGCCAGTTCGTATACGCAAAAAAGCACACCTACGTTACAAACTCACCGATCTTGGCAAGCAGTTTCAATCGCTCCTTTGGGGAGTTGAGGTGTTCTCATGAAACCGCTGGCTATCAACAAAATTCACTGCATGGATGCGATCGCAGGGTTAAAGCGGTTACCGGACAAGAGCGTAGATCTCATCGTTACGGATCCACCTTACAATATCGCAGCCAAAAACAAGAGTACCATGCAACATGGCAAGATCGTCTCGACCATGCAGGCCTGGGGCGCATGGGATAGTTTCCACCCATTTGATTACGACATTTTGATTATGAGCGTAATTAGTGA